>ONMH01000086.1 GCA_900318875.1 uncultured Lachnospiraceae bacterium
CCACGGCAGCCGCCACGGTCACGGCCTTTGACAGGATGAAGATCAACATCAAGATCGGCGAGTACGACATCGTCACGACAGGCGAGGGGGACAAGGTGTCCATCAGCCTCGATGCCGTGGATGGAAAGACCTATGCGGGCACCATTGTGTACGTAGCCCGGGCAGCCACCGTGGACAATGGCGTCTCCTACTACGAATCGGAGGTGGATTTCGATGCGGATGACGACACAAGAAGCGGCATGAGCGCCGAGGTCAAGCTGACGATCCAGGATAAGAAGGATGTCGTCAGCATCAAGTCCGATGCGGTGCAGACCGCGGATGACGGCACGAACTACGTCCTGGTCTATGCCGACAACGGCAAGGACCTCATCCAGAGGGCTGTGACCTGCGGCATCTCGGACGGCACCTACACCCAGATCACAGACGGCCTCTCCGAGGGCGACAAGGTCTACTACATCCCGACCTCGGCTGCCCAGTCCCTGATGGAAGCCCAGCAGTCCATGATGGCCGATACGGAGGAGTAGCAATGGAAGAAAAGATACTCCAGGCCGCAGAGGAGACAGAAGAGAAGGCAAGAGACACAAAGCCGGGGGAAGAGGAGAAGAAAGAGCCGGAAGAGAGGGCAGAAGAAAAAGAGCAGGAGAGCAGTCCGGAAACCACAGCACCGGGAAACGGAGAAGAGAAAGAACAGGAGCCGCAGGCCGCTGGCCATACGGAAGAAGAAAAAGAGAAAAACGAAGGGGTACAGAACGAGGATGCGCTCCCCGCACAGCAAAAGAGCGAACCGGAGGGAGAGGAGATCCTCCGCATGAAGGACATCTGCAAGGACTACGACATGGGCAACGAAGTGCTCCACGTCTTAAAGAACGTGAGCCTCACGGTCCGCCGCGGCGAGTTTCTCGCAATCCTCGGCCCCTCGGGGTCCGGCAAGTCCACGCTGATGAACATCATCGGGTGCCTGGATGTCCCCACTTCCGGCGACTACTGGCTGGATGGAAGGCACATCGCAGACGAGGATGAGACGAGCCTTGCGAGGATCCGCAGCCGCGAGATCGGCTTCGTGTTCCAGTCCTTCAACCTCCTGCAGCGGCAGAACGCCTTTGAGAATGTCGAGCTCCCTCTGATCTATGCCAACGTGCCGGAGAAGGAGCGAAGAGACCGGGTGGACGAAGTGCTGGCCCGTGTCGGTCTTTCCGACAAGCGCGAAAATATGCCCAATCAGCTCTCCGGCGGACAGCAGCAGCGGGTTGCGATCGCAAGGGCGATCGCGAACCGTCCGGCCATCCTGCTCGCTGATGAGCCCACCGGAGCACTGGATCAGCACACCGGCGCCCAGGTCATGGAGCTGTTTCACGAGCTCAACGAGGAGGGCAACACCATCATCATGATTACCCATGATCCCAAGATCGCTTCCCACGCAAAGCGAATCGTGCGGATCCTGGATGGCGAGATCAGCGAGGGGGCACTGGAAGATGCGTAATCTATCGATTGTACGGCAGAGCGTCCGCATGGCACTCTCCAACATCCGCCACAACAAGCTCCGGTCCTTTCTGACGATGCTGGGCATCATGATCGGCGTCGCTGCAGTGATCGGCCTCGTCACCATCGTCCAGAGTGCGACCACCTCTATCATGGACCAGTTCTCGGGCCTTGGCGCAGGGACGCTCACGATCACCGCAAACGGCACAAGCCTCAAGGTGGGCCTCTCGGACCGCGATCTGGAAAACCTCTCCAAGATCGACGGCGTCGATGCGGTCTGCCCCAGCAACAGCATCACCACCTATGCGGTGGCCAATGCCGAGATTTACAAGCATGTGAACCTGGGCGGGGAGGACTTCTCCTACTTCCAGCGAAACAAGAACCAGATCCAGCAGGGCAGAACGTTCCTTGAGAGTGAGACAGACGGGTACACGGATGTGTGCCTCGTGGACCGTACCTTTGCCGCCAAGGTCCTCTCGGGAAGGAACCCCATCGGGGCCACCGTGACGATAAACGGCTACCAGTTCCAGGTGATCGGTCTCTACAGCGACAGCGACTCCCTGACGGGGCAGATGACGGACACAAGCTCCTCAAACGGCTGGGTGATGATCCCCTACAAAAATTTCCAGCGCATGACCGGAAACTACAACACGACGTATCTCACGGTATACCTCAAGGAGGACGCGGATCAGAACATGGCAGAGCACGAGATCCGCGCGCTCCTAAACAATGCCTTCAACGACGCGGACAACAGCTTTTCCATCATCAACCTGTCCTCGCTTTTGGATACCATGAACTCCGTGAAGGCAATGCTCTCCACGATGCTCGGCGGCATCGCGTCGATCTCCCTGGTGGTCGGCGGCATCGGCATTATGAACATGATGCTGGTGTCCGTCTCGGAGCGCACAAAGGAGATCGGCCTTCGCAAGGCACTTGGCGCCGAGCCTGTCCGGATCCAGCTGCAGTTTTTGATTGAGTCCATCACCCTCTCCCTCATCGGCGGCGCCATCGGCATCGCCCTGGGCCTTGTCATCGCGGCGATCGGCGCGGCGGCCCTGCATACCACCTTCCACATCTCCTACGGGGCGATCCTTCTGGGCGCCGGGTTCTCCGCCGGGGTTGGCATCCTCTTTGGCTGGATGCCGGCGCGGCGGGCGAGCCAGCTCAATCCGATCGATGCCCTGCGGTCGGAGTAGCGGCAGAGGAGACGGTTTAGCAATTTCGGAGCAGAAAAAAGCGGCAGCGGTGCCGGCGCACAAGCTGCCGCATTCGGCAAAACCGCATTCGCGGATTTTGCCTCAGCGAGGTATAAGACATGAAGATCAGAAAAAATCAGTGGATTGCCGGAATGGCCGCTGCGGCAGCCGCAGCGGGACTGTTTCTCACCCCGCTCCCCGCAAGAGCGGCCGCTGCGCACACGTCGCAGGTGGACATGGTGGATCTCATTGCCCCAGCCCTTTTGAAGAACACGGACCCGGTGGGCGTTGCCCTGCAGCTCTCGACGGCCATGCGCTATGGGCAGATCACCCAGGGCGATATCTGGGAGATGATGGGAAAGGGCTATGCCATCCCCTCACAGACTTTGAAGATCCTCGCGGACGGAGGACAGATCTCCGGCTTTCTCTACCGGCAGGCGACAAAGACAGCACCCACCTGCGAAGACCTCAAAGAGGTCCTCGACATGGCGTACTACGTCAATCACAATCCCTCCGTTCTTGCCAGGGTCCAGGACGGGTCCCTCCCCTATACGGATGAGGCGGTCGCGGCGGACTTCATGACAAACGGCATGGCGCAGGGTCTTACCGGAAATGAGGAGTTCCAGCTCGACATCTTTAAGGCCAATTATCCGGACCTTGTCAAAAACATCGGGGGCGACAACGCGACCTGCTACGTCTACTACCTGATCTACGGGAAGGAGCAGGGCCTTGTTGCAGATCACAGGATCTGAGAAAGAGAAAACCGGAAACGCAGCAAAAGCAGTAACAAGGAGCTCTGGCACGCGCCAGGGCTCCTTTTTCATGGATTTCAGGACCTCATAGGGAAACCGTCACCGCAGAAGATCTGGGGCAGCAACGGTCAGATGATCGGATGCCGCTTACTTCAGGGAGTACACAGCGGTCACATCTGCTTCAATGATGATCTCTCCTGACATCACGTTCATGGAATTGGCGGTATCCAGCGAGGCATCCGCCGCGGCAGCCTTTAGGGACACGCTCTCATAGCGGGAGGAGGTGTTCTGGTCGTTTTCTGTCACGCTCCGGACCTTCCCAAGGGATCTTCCGGATGCCTTTGCAATCGCGGAAGCCTTCCCCTTTGCAGTCTCCATTGCCTTCGTCAGTGCCTGCTCATAGGCCGCATCATACGTGCTGCAGTAGTAGGAGACATCCCGCACCTCGTTGATGCCCGCCTGGACGCAGGAGGTGAGGATGCTGCCAAGATCTGTCACAGAGATGTCCTTTATGGTCAGCGTCGTCTGGACCTGATAGCCCGCATAGGTCCCTGTGGTGTGGTCGTACTTCGGATAGATGTAGTAGTCCGAGGTTGTGATGCTCTTTGCCGGTACCCCGAGATTTGTGAGGACCGCGAGAACCGCATTGACGGCCTGGGTGTTCTGCGCCTGCGCTGTCGCAGGATCCGCGCCCTCACTCTCGACAGCAAAGACGACCTGCGCCATGTCCGGGGAGACCTTGACAGTGCTCGATGCACTCACGCTCACCTGGTCCAGCCCTGCCTGCGCCGCATGGACCCCGGCAGCTGGTGCCGATACGGCGAGCACTGCAGCAAGCACAGCTCCTGCAAGCAGCGAAAGACTTCTCTTCAAAATGTTTTTCTTCATCGTAACCCTCCTTTTGATCCTGCCCCATTGGAAGGATCCTTCCTGTCCCCAGCGTGGCAGAGTGGGAAAAGGTTGCAAGAAAGAATGGAAACACAGGCAATAAAAAAGACAGGACCATAGGTCCTGTCCCACTCATATGGAAGAAGGCTGCGACGGATGTCAGTAGCCGAACTCCTCTGCCCAGTAGACGTCGCCGCTCTCGGTCGTGTAGGTAGCAAGGCCGATCGTCGAGTAGCCGCTGTTCATGATGTTGGCCTTGTGTGCGGGAGAGGCCATCCAGGCATTCACGACGGCCTGCGCCGTGGTGTAGTTGGAGGCGAGGTTCTCGCCGTACATCAGGTCACTGTTGACGGTCCACCAGTCGCTCCCGTCGGGCCTCGTGTGGGAGTAGCTGGTTGCGCACTCGACGGCACGGACCTCTGCGCACTGCTCAAGGCCCTGATTGACATCAAGCGCGGAGAGTCCTGCTGCGGACCGCTCCTTGTTGACCAGGGCAATCGTCTGATCGACCATCTCGGAGTTGTCGGTGTCGGCAACTTCTCCGGCCTTTGCAATCGCCTCGTCATCGATATAGGTGTATTCTGATTTTTCGCCCTCGGCGCGGCTTGCCGCCTCATCGAGGAGCTTTCCGTTGTCTGCGCTCTTTGCGCAGCCCGCTGCGGCGAGCATTGCAGTGACAAGCACCGCTCCCATCGCCGACTTTACGAAGATCTCTCTCTTGTTCCAATGCTTCACGCTGTGGTTTTTCATCTCATACCTCCCGGCCAACAGGCGGCCGTTCTGAAAAGCGCTCCTTCCGGAATCGTATCTTCCCGGCCAGATTGCGCTCCCCTCTGTCTGCCATTATCGTACCATTGGACCGGATGAAAATAAATCATTAATACGCTTGAAAATATAATTTTGATTCAAATTGTGATTGAATGTTATCCGCTGCTCCCTTCTCCTCCCGCCCTTCTGATGTAAAATAGGAACAGAGCCGCCCGGACAGCGGGCGGGAAGACAAAGGGAAACAGACACTTGTTTGGAGGGGACGACATGAGAATTCTGCACACCGCAGACCTGCACCTTGGTAAGACCGTAAACGAGTTCAGCATGCTGGAGGACCAGAAATTCCTCCTGCAGCAGCTCCTCGACGTGACAGCAGAGAAGAAAGTCGACGCCGTCGTGATATCTGGCGATATCTATGACAGGAGTGTGCCGCCGGAGGATGCGGTCTCACTCCTCGATGGTTTCCTGACAGCCCTCTCAAAGCGGGGGATCCCGGTTCTTCTTGTCAGCGGAAATCATGACTCCGCTGAGCGCCTCTCCTATGGATCAAAGCTCTTTGCAAAGAGCGGGATCCACATCGCGGGAGCATTTACGGGGACCATGCCCTGCGTCACACTCACAGATGCCTTTGGTCCTGTAAACTTCTACCTCCTCCCGTTCGTCAAGGCCTCTGTTGTCCGGTACTACCATCCGGATGCGGAGATTGCAGGCTACGAGGATGCCCTGCGGACGGTGATAGGCGCTGCAGACATCGACCCCGGTGCCCGTAACATCTGCCTCTCCCACCAGTTCGTGACAGACGGCGGGAAGGATCCTGCGCTATCCGGTTCCGAGTCCAACGGCGCAGAGGAGGTCGGCACCGTGGAGAGAGTGGGAAGCAGCGTCTACGCTCCATTTGACTACACAGCCCTCGGCCACATCCACGGCTTTCAGGCAATGGCGGGAAACACCGTCGTCTACAGCGGCTCGCCCCTTATGTACTCCCTCCGGGAGATCGGACAGGACAAGTGCTTTGTGCTCATAGATCTCGGTGAGAAGAAAGACGGAAAGACGGATCTTGCCATTTTGCGCATTCCGGTGAAGCCCCTCCACGAGATGCGGCACATCAGGGGAAACCTGAAAGACCTCTTAAACCACGCGGAGGACACAGAGGACTACATCTACGCGACGCTGACCGACGAGGAGCCGATCCTGGATGCCATGTCCGCCCTTCGAAGCGTCTATTCCAATGCGATGAAGCTCGACTATGAGAACCGCAGAACGAGAGAGCTTGCCGGGGAGGAGGAGCCGGGAGCTCCAAAGGAGCGGAGCTTCTCCCAGATCGCAGAGGACTTTGCAGTGCAGGTGACGGGAGAAAAGCTCTCGGAGAAGGAAAAGGAACTGCTCCGCGCCTGTGCCGTGGAAGCGGGCATTCTGGAAGCATAAGGAGGGGAGAACACCATGAAACCTGAAAAACTGATCATGCAGGCCTTCGGCCCCTATGCGGGCAGGCAGGAAGTCGACTTTACGATCCTCGGGGACAGCGGGCTGTACCTCATCACCGGCCCCACCGGCGCCGGCAAGACCACGATCTTTGATGCGATCACCTTTGCCCTCTACGGGCAGACGAGCGGGGAGGAGCGGACCGCTGCCTCCATGCGCTCAGACTACGCTGCGGAGAAGACAGAGACCCTGGTGGAGCTCACCTTTACGCACCGCGGAAAGACCTATAAGGTCACAAGAGAGCCGGGGTATGTCAAGACGACAAGGACCGGCTCAACGAGAAACGTCTCGGAGAAGGCAGAGCTCTTCATCCCGGGGGAGCCCCCGGTCTCCGGAGCCCGGGATGTCACGGCAAAGATCCAGGGAGACATCCTGCACCTTGACTACAACCAGTTCCGCCAGATCGCGATGATCGCCCAGGGGGAGTTTCGAAAGCTCCTCTCCGCGAGCACCGATGAGCGCACAAAGATCCTGCAGAAGCTCTTTATGACGCAGAAATACGCAGACCTCGAGGCCATCGTAAAGGAGAAGGCGCAGAAGACAAGAGATGCCTATGCGCTGAAGGATGCCGCACTCCGGACGATCTATGCAGGAGCCCTCCTTCCTGATACCAATGCAGGAAGGGCCGCGGAAGCCCTGAAGTCCGCAGACAGCCTCCAGGCGGACACCATGCATGCGGCGCTGCAGACGCTCCTTGAAGAGGACGGGGAGAGCCTGAAGGGACTCCTTGCGGAACAGAAGGACCTGGAGGAGAAGAACACCGCCCTCACGGCAAAGATCGCAACCGCAAAGAGCAGCAATGAGGTGCTGGACAGACTCCTTACCCTGGAGGAAGAGGAGAAGAAGCTGAAGGACCTTGCAGAATCCATGCAGAATGACCGTGCCCTCCTCCAGAAGGAGCAGGATGCAAGGACCTATGTAAGACCTGTCTTTGACGCCGAAAAGAAGGCGGCGGAGGAGAAGCTTGCAGCAAAGGCGCAGGAAAAGGACAAAAAGCAGCAGGCCTTCCTTGCCGCACAGGCCGCCGAGAAGGCGCAGAATGCGGCAGATGCCGCCGCATTAAAGAAGGTGGAAGCAGACAATGCCCGCGCCCTGGCAAAGCAGATGGAGGAGCAGGAGCCAGCGTATCAACGGCGCGATGACCTTGTAAAGAAAACTGCTGCCCTTGCAGAGGAGGTCAAAGGGGCAAGAACTGCAAAGGAAAAAGAGGAGCGCTGCTTTGCGGACAATAAGGTCATCCTGGACAGGATGAGCAGAGAAATCGACGCCCTCCAGGGCGCGCCGGAGGCCCTGGCAAGGGCAGGCGCCGCCCTCGACGTGCTGACAGGCTGGGAGGAAGAGGCAAAAAACCTTGCGGAGGTCCGCCTTCCCGGCTACGCGTGGCAGAAGTCGGCAGCCATCTTTGAGAGGGAGAGAGAGAAGGCAGATGCTGCTGCAGCAAGGTTCCAGGAGGCGCAGAAGCACCTTGAGTACAGCAGGGCGGGACTTCTTGCAAAGCTTCTGGAAGAGGGGAAGCCCTGCCCTGTCTGCGGCGCTCTGGATCACCCTCATCCCGCCGTTCTTCCTCCGGAGAGCATCACGGAGGATGCGGTGAAAAAGCTCCAGGCAGCCTATCAGAAGGCACAGGATGCAAGTAGCCAGGCGGCAAGCAGGGCAGCTGCGGACAATGCCGCCATGGGGAAGGAGCGGGAGACCCTCCTTGCCGATACAAAAAAGCTGGTCCTTGCAATCACCCGGGATCCCTCAAAAGAGAGTGCCGCAGGCGCCCTCACTGATGAGGTCCTCGGGCAGTACCTTCAGAAGATCCTGACAAAGGTACAGGCAAAGAAGGCGGAAACCGAGAAGACAAGGGCAGACCTTGCCGCAAAGAAAGCGCTTCTTGAAAAAGACACCCTGCAGTACAAAAAGGGCCAGGAGATCCAGGAGAAGCACCAGAAGGCCATCGACGATGGGAAAGAGCTGCTGTCGAAAAAGGAGCAGGAGAAGGCGGTCGCGGACGGAGAGCTTGCCGCCCTTCCGGCCCTTCCCTATCCGGATCTTGCCGCCGCAAAGAGGGCAAGGACTGCCCTGGAGCAGAAGGCGCAGACGATCGATCAGGAGATTGCAGGGACAAGGCAGGCTGCCCTTTCTGCCGTGGCGGCAAGTGCCTCTGCAGCAAGTGCGGAGAAGGCGGCGGGGGAGGTTCTGTCCCGGGCAGAGAAGAAGCTTCAGGATGCTGTGGCACAGCTCCAGGAGGTCCTTACTGCCCACGGCTTTGAGATGAATTCCTACTGCCAGTACCTTGTCCCCGGCGAGGAGATCGATGCGCTGCAGAAAAAGATCAGAAGCTATGACGATGCGGTGACATCCAATGCCTCCCTCCTTGCGGAGGCGAGAAAGAACGCCGCGGGAAAGATCCGACAGGACGAGAAGGCGCTCCTGTCTGCCTGGAATGAGGGAAAGGCAAAGAGCGCAGCCCTCTCAGAGAAGGTCTCCGAGGTGCAGGGGAGAATCCGCAGCAACACGGAGACGTTAAAGAAGCTTGGAATCGCGGCAAAGGAGGCGGATGCTGCAAGGGATGCTGCCGCAACCGCGGCGGGGCTCGACAGGCTTCTCAACGGAAAGATGACCGGGCAGAACAAGATCACCCTCGAGCAGTACGTGCAGACGGATGGATTCGACAGGATCATCGCCGCGGCAAACCGGAGGCTTCTTCCCATGAGCGGCGGGCAGTATGAGCTCTGCCGCCACCAGGAGGGCGGGTCCCTGCGCTCAAGGAGCGCCTTAAATCTCGACATCCTGGACAACTACACCGGGAAAAAGCGGGACGTCGCAACGCTCTCCGGCGGCGAGAGCTTCAAGGCATCCCTCTCCCTTGCCCTTGGCCTCTCGGACAGGATCAGCTCCACAAGCGGCGGAATCACGATCGACACGCTGTTCATCGATGAGGGATTCGGCACCCTCGATGAGACCTCCCTCGGGGAGGCGCTGAACACGCTGACCTCCATCACCACAAGGGGGAAGCTTGTCGGCATCATCAGCCACCGGGAGGAGCTCAAGGAGAGAATCGGCCGGCAGATCATCGTGGACAGGACAAGAGACGGCAGCAGCATCCGGATCGATCCGGGGTACTGATAGGGGAGAATTCGGCAGAACCGCATGCGCGGATTTTGTCTCAGCGAGGTGTTAGATGGAGATTCGAAATTCCAGGGAGGAGGATCTGCAAAAGATCCTGGAAATCTACGAGAGTGCGAGAGCCTACCTCACTAACCCCACGGCAAGCCGTGGGGGTTGTGTGACAACACACAATCCCATCGGTTCAACATGAGGGTTGCAGCACCATCACAGCCCTGAGTGAGTAGCCTGAGCCTGTCCAAAAGCCTTCGGATTGCGGATGGGCTACGTTATCAGCAAATTCGGCAGACCAGTTTCGGCTTGTCTGTTCGTGAACACAGGCACCAGTGGATGCTCCACAAGTCCACTGCTCTGCGGTGTGCCATTAAACATCTCTGAAGGTAGGAGAA
>ONMH01000165.1:0-336 GCA_900318875.1 uncultured Lachnospiraceae bacterium
TGATTCCCCATCAAGATCCAAAATATGAACATCTTAAAAATGTCAAGCGTTTTTCGCCTAATAAAATTAGGAAATGTGCCTGAAAGAATGGCGAAATTTTGTACATAGAACGATTAATATATGGTGTACAAATGGAATCATTATGATAAACTGTAAGCATAATCAATATCAAACAAGAATTGTTGTCACACAAGATGTCATATTGTCAAAGAGCGGATAGACGGGAATGAAGAAGAAGTGCCGGATTTTCCCTGTGGTGATTCTGCTGCTGATCCTGACTGCAGGATGCGGGTTTCCCTCCCGGGCAGCAGCGCCCCGAACCATATATTTCTTCTA
>ONMH01000165.1:353-3842 GCA_900318875.1 uncultured Lachnospiraceae bacterium
ATGGACCGCATTCTTCAGAAGATCGGTTTGGCGAGAAAGGACGTCACACTCCCAATCCTAATCGCCGGGAGCAAGGTCATATCCGGATATGACGCTATCCGCAGTGAAATTCGCGATGTCATGTCAGATACATCCTGGCAGTCCATGGCATTGGAGAACAGCGCCTCTTTAGAAGGCCCAGAAAAGGAAGCAGATTTCCTGCTTTCCTTTCGCAAGAGACTCGAGACCTTAAATCAGGCTGCTCCCGAGCAGGCAATCCTTATTGTTACCACGGCCTGTACAGACTGTGAAGAAGCCGAAAAGATGCTCGGCAAAGCCAAGGTACCCTTTACCGCCTGGAATGTAACGGACCCGGAGATCTATGCCGGCTATCAGCTGCTGATGCAGAAAAGAGAGATTGATGAAAGGAACTGGAAAGTCCCATGTTTGTTTTATGGGAATGACCTTTATCTCGGAGCCAGAAAGATCCAGGCTGCGATTGCCGATGGCAGTATCACAGCGAACGACAGTGTGAAAACTACGGCGTTTCTCCTGTCAGATCTGTCAGCAGCATCCGCTTCTGAGAACAGGGCGCTCTCTTCTCCTAAGTGGTATCAACTTCTCGGAGAGGGTGTTGTAGTCGGTCTCAATCCGTGTTCTCTGTCGATGCTCCTGATGGTGCTCTCGGTTCTGGCATCCTCCGGAAAGAAGGCGGGCAGGACGGGATTCCTGTTTCTTGTCGGGAAAGCTGCAGCCTATTTCGGAATTGGGCTGGCTGTTTTTCGGGCATATGGCTTTCTGACCTCCGGTGCGCTGGGAGAGACGCGGCAGTTTCTGCGCACGGCATTGGCCGCCGTCTTCGGGGTACTTGCCATCCTGTATCTCCTCGATGCGTATCATGCGTATCGAATGGAATTCGGCAAGATCCGCATGCAGCTTCCGGCAAAGTTCCGGAGAGCAGAGCATCACGCGATCCAAAAAATCGGCAGTCTCTCCGGAGCAATGCTCTATCCGGCGGCGCTGCTTCTCGGCATTCTCATTTCTGTAGGGGAGTTCTTCTGTGCGGGCCAGCTATATGCTGCCTCCATCATCAGTATGGCGGAGACACAGAGCATTCTCCGGAGTAACGTAATTGCATCCTTTATCCTGTTTACGGCAGGAATCCTGATCCCGTCTGCGGCTCTTGTCATCGCCGCCTCTGTAACGGGCAGCATTGAACGGATTGCCGGGTTCATGGCCCGGCATGAGGCCTGGATCAAAACCGCTTCAGGTGCGTTGTTTTTGATCTTTGCTGTGATCCTGGTAGTCTGACGGCACTGATTATTATGGCCGTTTGGATGGTTGCACTTCACGATTCACAAGTGGGAGGTAAAAATGAAAAGAAAAGCTCTGAAACAAGCCCTGGCTCTGTCACTGGCAGGCGCTTTTGCACTCGGCACAGCCGCGTGCGGAAGTTCTTCCTCAACGGATTCGGGATCGGCTGATTCTGCAGCTGCGTCAACGGAAGCTGCGGATACTACCGGATCCACCGAGGCTGCTGCCACCGCGAGTACTGGTACCGGTGCGTCCTATGACGATGATCCCTCGTTCTATCCAGTCAAGAATCCGCAGGAATTCACCGCGTTCACGATGAGCATGCCGAACGTAACGGATCTTGCGACCAACGACTTCACGAAGTATCTCGAAAATCTGACCGGCGTCAAAATCGAATTTGAGACCGGCTCCCGCGATGACTGGCAGGAGAAACTCAACCTCGAACTCTCCTCCGGCGATTATCCGGACATCATTTTTGGGGTTACCCCGGATCTTGCAAAATATGGCGTAGAAGAGGGCATCATCATTCCCCTGGATGATTACCTGACCGAGGAGAACTGCCCTGAGTACCTCAAGATGTTCAAGGATCAGCTCGACCTCTCCAGAGAGTCCGACGGAAAGATCTATTCGCTGCTCGCAACGAATGACTGCTATCACTGCAAATATGCGGATAAGATGTGGATCAACACCAAATATCTCGATGAGCTTGGTGTGGATATGCCGACCACCACGGATGAGTTCTACGACGTCTGCAAGAAGTTCCTGGAGAAGTATCCCAATGGAATTGCCCTTGCCGGCACGGCACCGGGATCCGGATGGCATTCCGACTTCCAGGAGTGGCTGATGGGCTCCTTCCTGCTCTATCCCGGAAGATCCTATACGACAAGCGCCTATGACTACACGGCAGTCGATAAGAACGGCAAGATCGTCTGTGCAGCGACGGATGACCGCTACAAGGCCTTTTTGGAGTACTGCAACTCTCTGTATAAGATCGGGGCGATCTATGACGGAGACTTTACACAGACCCAGGAGCAGCTGAAGACTCTGGTCAACAACCCGGATCAGTCTCCGGTATTATGCATGCCCGAGGGCACCATCTCGGACTACATCGATGTTGTCTCCAATCCGGATCTCTATAAGCAGTACGCAACACTGGCTCCCCTCGAGGGGCCGGACGGCACAAGGCTGACCACTTACTACAAGTACAGCGCTGTCTCGAGCGGAAACTTCATGATCACGGATAAGTGCAAGGACCCTGCAACTGCCCTGCAGTGGGTGGACTTCTTCTACTCCAGCAAGGGAGATCTGTGCAGCCAGTACGGCGCAGACGAAGGCAAGGACTGGGTTCTCAATCCCGAAGGCGAAGTCGGTCTGAACGGCAAGCCCGCACTCTACAAGGTGCTCAACGGATACAGCGGCGAACCGCAGAACCACGACTGGCAGGACATCGGCATCCGTGTCGCGCCGGAGGAGTATCGTCTCGGACAGGCTACCGATCCGGATGTGGACCCTTATGGCCCCGACGGTCTCGAGAAGCTTCTCTATGACGCTTCCGAGAAGAACTACGCTCCCTATGGACAGGACGAGCAGAATGCTGATCTGGATGTCCTTCCTGAGCTGAAGATGAGCAACGACGAGTCCAGCACCATCTCCACCATTGACGTAGAAGTGGAGAAGATC
Organism: uncultured Lachnospiraceae bacterium; assembly: GCA_900318875.1. Classification (GTDB taxonomy): domain Bacteria; phylum Bacillota; class Clostridia; order Lachnospirales; family Lachnospiraceae; genus CAG-791. Next base: position 3,327 of record ONMH01000165.1, read on the forward strand.
ATTTCCGAGAGCCAGGTGGCGTTCATCACCGGCACGCAGGACATCGAGAGCGGCTGGGACAGCTACCTTGACTCCCTCAACAAGGCAGGCCTCTCGGATCTTCTCTCCACCTATCAGGCAGCCTATGACCGTATGCAGAGCAAGTAATCAGCGCATACACCGGTAACCGGCAGCAGGAAAGGGGCTGCAGCAGCGCAGCCCCTTTCTCCTTTCTTTTCCGACCTGACACCAATGTCTGGCGGACGTCCGTACTCACATCAGATTTTGGGATCTCTTGTGAAAATGTCAACGTGAAAAGATTTATTTCGGCTTATCGCCAGATACCGGCGGCAAGCCGACATAAGTCTTTTGACAGATCAAAGAAGGACAATCATTTTGGGAGAAAAGGAAATGAGCGGAAAGAGCAAATCAACACTGCAGAAAAAACGGGGAAAGTACAACTGGCAGTTCTGGGCGATCCTTGCGATCCCGGTGATCTATGCCTTTGTCTTTGCCTACATCCCGATGGGCGGCATT
>ONMH01000008.1 GCA_900318875.1 uncultured Lachnospiraceae bacterium
CTGCTGTTTCATGCCGCCTGCCCCTTTGTAAAATCCCCCACTTCCTGGCACTGCCCGTCTTTTTCCCGGGAAACTCCCCATTCCGGCACTTGACAGGTCCGGACTTTACCGGAATTTTGCACTGCGTTAACCCCACTTTCTCTGAACTTAACAAAATCTCATGAAAATCTAACTTTTGACACATTTCGATTTTACCATTTCCCCCTAGAATAGCCCCTGCAATCGTTTTCAGAGCACTGACGGCAGAGGAGATCTATGTCCACCATTTCACTGTCACACATCAGCAAAGAATACAAGAAGGGCACCCGGACGGTCGAGGACTTCTCTCTGGAGATCGGAGAGCATGAGTTTGTGGTCCTGGTCGGCCCCTCGGGCTGCGGAAAGTCCACGCTCCTGCGCATGATCGCGGGCCTGGAGGAGATCACTGAGGGAGAGCTTTGGATCGACGACAGGCTGATGAATTCCCTCCCCTCCGGGGACCGGAAACTGGCCATGGTCTTCCAGAACTACGCGCTCTACCCCAACATGACGGTCCGAAAGAACATCTCCTTCGGCCTGGAATCGGAGCGGGATGCGAACGGGAAGAAGCTCCCAAGAACACAGATCCGCCAGCGGGTGGACAGGGCTGCCGACATGCTGGGCCTGTCGGAACTCATGGACCGGCGTCCGTCCCAGCTCTCCGGCGGACAGAAGCAGCGCGTTGCGATTGGAAGCGCCATCGTCCGGGATGCAAAAGCCTATCTCATGGACGAGCCCCTCTCCAACCTGGACGCCAAGCTGCGCATGCAGATGCGGGTGGAACTGCAGAAACTCTATCGGACCCTGTCCGCCTCGGTCATCTATGTCACCCACGATCAGGTGGAGGCCATGACCCTGGCGACGAAGATCGTCGTCATGAACCAGGGAATGCTGCAGCAGGCGGGGAGCCCGGAGGAGATCTACGAGCGGCCCAGAAACCTGTTCGTTGCGGGCTTTATCGGTTCTCCAAGGATGAACCTCCTGAAGGTTCACACGGTGCTGGAGGGCGGCAGGATCTGCCTGCACGGCGCTGGCTTTGCGATCCCGCTGGCGGACCATGCCTCGAAGGCCATGCTCCGAAACGGATACCTGGATGAGGACCTGGTGATGGGGGTCCGCCCGGAGGATCTGTCCCTCTCGGGAAGGCCGGAGGAGGCGCTTCCGTTTTCGTTTGAGCTCTCCGAAAACCTTGGCGCCCACCGGCTCCTGTATGGTGTCCACGAGAAAACGGCGGAAACTCTGATCGCAAGGATCCCGGAGGGAGAGAGCGTTCCCAATTTCCGGTCCTATCCGCTGTACGTGCAGGCAGATCGGATTCACCTGTTTGAGGAGAGCACCGGCATGGCGGTGCTCCACGGCACGGACGTGTGCAGGGAGGAGACGGCATGAACAAGAAAAAAGGTCTTGCGGTAAAGTTTGGCCCCTACGGCTACATCCTGCCCTCACTTTCTGTTTTTGCGATCTTTCTGTTCTATCCGTTCTTCAAAACCATTTACCTGTCTCTGTTCATGACCAACAAGATGGGACAGGCAAAGCTCTTTGTCGGACTGCAGAACTACATCGATCTTCTGACCTCGGAGGAGTTTCAAAACTCGATTCTGGTCACGGTGATCTTCGTTGCAATTGTCGTGGTGCTGGGCATGTTCCTGGGCCTTGTCGGCGCGGTCCTGTGCAACAAGAGCTTCCCCGGCATCCGGATCTTCTCGACTGCCTACGCCCTTCCGATGGCGATCGCCTCGAGCTCTGCGGCCATGATCTTCAAGATCATCCTGGATCCCACGATCGGCATTCTGGACAAGCTTCTGCACCTGAACATCAACTGGATCAATGACCCGAAGTACGCGCTGGTCTGCGTGGCGGTGCTCACCGCCTGGCTCAACTCCGGCATCAACTTCCTGTACTTCTCGGCGGGCCTTGCGGGCATCGATGAGGTGATCTACGAGCGGGCAAGGGTGGACGGCGTCAGCCCCATTCGCCAGTTCTTCTCCCTGACGCTCCCCGGCCTCTCCCCGATCATGTTTTACACGATCGTCGTCAACATCATCCAGGCCTTCCAGTCCTTCGGCCAGGTCAAGATCCTGACCCAGGGCGGACCGGGAGATGCCACCAACCTGATTGTCTACTCGATCTACCGCGACGCCTTCTTCAATTTCCGGTTCGGCACGGCGGCAGCGGAGTCGGTCATCCTGTTTCTGATCATCCTGGTGCTGACCCTGCTGATGTTCCGGTCGGAGAAGAACGTGAACTACGGCTGAGAAACCGCTGGAGGAAAATCTATGGAAATGGAAGCAATGCAATCGGCCCGGCCGGACGCGGAGAAAGAGGCGCTCCGGGAGAGACAGCGAGAGGAGGGGCGGCGCATCAATGCCCGCGCCCGCCGCAGGAAGAAGATCTTCACCGGAATCCGGGTGGCGCTCAACGTCGTCATGGCGCTCTTTATCCTGATGCCGCTTCTGTATGCGGTGTCCATCGCCTTCATGCCCTCGGGGGAGCTCTTCACAACCAGTTTCAATCTGGTGCCCCGAAATCCCACCCTGGAAAACTTCCAGGCTGCGATCAGCAAGGTGCCCCTGGGGCGCTTCGTTCTGAACTCCTTCCTGGTGGCGGGCCTCATCACCCTTGGTCAGATCATCTCCTGCTCCCTGGCCGCCTTCTCGTTCTCCTTTCTGGACTTCAGGGGGAAGAATGCGCTGTTCATGCTGGTGATGGCCACCATGATGGTGCCTGGGGAGGCGACGATCATCAGCAACTACCTGACCGTGGGAAGCTGGGGGTGGCTCAACACCTACCGGGTGCTGATCGTCCCCTACCTGACTTCCGCGATGGGAATCTTCCTGTTCCGGCAGTTCTACAAGTCCTTCCCGATCTCCCTCTACGAGGCGGCGAAGATCGACGGCTGCCCGAACCTGCGGTTCATCTTCACCATCCTGATCCCGCTGACCAAGACGGCGATCGGTGCGATGGCCGTCTACACCTTCATCAACGCCTGGAACATGTACATGTGGCCTCTGCTCGTCACCGGGGATGAGAGCATGCGCACGGTCCAGATCGGCATCAGCATGCTCAACAGCGTGGACTCTCAGTCCATGACGATGATGATCGCCGGCGTTGTGCTGATCATCCTGCCCTCCATTTCCATCTTCATCGTCGGGCAGAAACAGCTGATCCGCGGCATGTTCAGCGGCGCGGTGAAGGGATAACAACAGAGGTTGTACGGTGCCGGGAACCGGTCTGTATGAGGGTTCGATCCCGTGCATTCAACAATATCGCCATGCCGCAGAAGCGGCAGAAAGGGAAGTAGCATGAAAAGAAAGTTCTTGATGACGACAGCTGGGCTCCTTGCCGCCGCCATGGCGCTTGGTGCCTGCGGCTCTGCAGGCAGCACCGCCACGACCGCGCAGTCCGCAGCCTCTGCGGCAGCCACCGAGGCAGCAGCAGACACCGCCTCCAGTGCAGACTCCGCTTCCAGCGCGGATTCTTCCGCCACCGAGGTGGCAGCAGACACCCAGGACAAGGTGACCATCACCTTCTGGCACTCCATGGGCGGCGTCAACGGCGAGGCCCTGACCCATCTTGTGGATCAGTACAACAGTGAGAACACCGATGGTGTGTATGTTGATGCCCAGTACCAGGGCGAATACGACGACACCCTGAACAAGCTCAAGAGCGCCCAGATCGGAAACATGGGCGCGGATCTGGTCCAGATCTATGAGATCGGCACCCGCTTCATGATCGACTCCGGCTGGGTGGTTCCGATGCAGGATCTGATCGACAGAGACGGCTATGACATCTCCCAGCTCGAGCCCAACATCGCCGCCTACTACACGGTGGACAACAAGCTCTACTCCATGCCCTTCAACTCCTCCACGCCGATCCTGTACTACAACAAGGACATGTTTGATGCTGCCGGCATCACAGACGTCCCGGATTCCCTGCCGGGAATCGATGCTGCTGCGGCAGATCTGACCGGCAAGGGCGGCGCCGGGGAGGCCATCTCCATGGGAATCTACGGCTGGTTCTTCGAGCAGTTCCTCTGCAAGCAGGGCCTGAACTATGTCGACAACGGCAACGGACGAGAGGGTGCCTGCACGAAGGTCGAGTTTGACACCAACGGCGGCGGTCTGAACATCTTTAAGCAGTGGAAGACCATGTATGACGACGGAACCGCACCGAACGTCGGCAAGGGAGGCGACTCCGGTCTGGTGGACTTCACCGCCGGCAAGAGTGCCATGACCCTGGGCTCCACAGCTTCCCTCAAGCAGATCCTCGAGGAGGTCGACGGCAAGTTTGAAGTCGGCACTGCCTACTTCCCGAAGGTCACCGACAGCGACGAGGGCGGTGTCTCCATCGGAGGCGCTTCTCTCTGGGCTCTGAACAACGGCGATGAGGCAAAGCAGGATGCCGTCTGGAAGTTCGTGAAGTTCCTCGTCTCCCCGGAGAGCCAGGCATACTGGGCAACCCAGACCGGCTACTTCCCGGTGACGACCGCAGCGCACGATGAGGATGTGTTCAAGCAGAACATCGAGCAGTATCCGCAGTTCCAGACTGCCATTGATCAGCTTCATGACTCCGCACCGCAGTATGCCGGCGCGCTGATGAGCGTCTTCTCCGAGGCAAGACAGGATGTGGAGAGCAGCATCGAGGACATGCTCAACAACAACGAGGATCCGCAGGAAGCGGTTGACAAGCTTGCGAAGGAGATCAACAAGGCGATCTCCGACTACAACGTCGTCAACTCCTGAGAAGAGAACACGGCTCTGCACGAAATGAGGGAACCTGAAGCGGGCAGCCGCTTCAGGTTTTTTCAACATTCGGCGCGGGACGTGCTACACTGGAAATACAGCAGAATCGAACAAAGGAGGAATCACTGTGAGTACCGTACAGGTTTGGGCACACCGGGGAGCAAGCGGCACGCTCCCGGAGAACACACTGCCGGCGTTTGCCGAGGCGGCAAAGGTCGGCGCGGACGGCATTGAGCTGGACATCCAGCTCACGAAGGACGGAGAGATTGTCGTCTGCCACGACGAGAAGATCGACAGGACCAGCAATGGCACCGGCTTTGTGAAGGATTACACGCTGGAGGAGCTGCGCGGGTTCGAGTTCCACAGGACCTTCCCGGACTATCCCCATGCGCAGATTCCGACGATGGCAGAGGTGCTGGACTGCATCCAGCCGACAGCGCTCTCGATCAACATCGAGCTCAAGACCGGTCTCTTTTTCTACGACGGCATTGAGGAAAAGATCCTCTCCCTCGTCAAGGAAAAGGGCATGGAGGGACGGGTTCTCTACTCCTCCTTCAATCACTACAGCATCCGGAAGATCCAGGCGCTGGACCCTTCGGCAGAGACGGCGTTTCTCACCTGTGACGGCTGGATCGATCTGCCCGCCTACGGGAAGAAGTACGGCGTGAATGCCCTGCACCCGGATTTTCACAACCTGCAGTATCCGGGCTTTATAGAAAAGGCAGACAGAGAAGGCCTTGCTGTCAACGTCTGGACGGTCAACACGAAGGAGGACATCCTCTGGTGCGCGGAAAAGGGCGTCCATGCGGTGATCACGAACTACCCGGCGATGGCGCTGGAAGTACTCCGCGGGGCGGGATACCGCGCGGACAGAGCATAACGAAAGAACAGATGGAAGATGCGGCTCTCCGGCCCGGGTACTCCGGGCCGGAGAGCATTTGCGTGTTCCGGGAAAACCGCCTCCGGTGCATGGTATAATGAACGCTGTCGCCGGAGGGAAGCAGAACCCTCCGGGAAAATACGGGCAGGAGAAAAGACCGCGGGGGATCCTGCGGCGACCGGGAGCTTATGGGAGAGAAGAGAACGGAAAGAAAAGGGAAGAGAAAGTGCAGCGGTCTTGCTGCAGCGCTTTGGGAGAGGCTCTATCCAGAGGACCTTGCCCAGTTTCAGGACAGGATCCATGCGGAAAACGTGGAAACGCTCTGGAGAAATCAGTGTGCCTGTCTTGTGGCCCTGGGAATTGCCGGAGCTGTGGAGCTCTTCGTCCACGGGACGGGCCTTCTTGGAGAGACGTTTTTTCTCCTTGCGCTGGCCGCTGCGACCCTGGCGCTGCATCTTGCCATCCGGCACTTTGTGCGGGAGCAGGGGACCGTTTCCCTCTACCTGTGGACCGCCTTTTTTCTGACGGCAGATGCGGTGTTTGAGACGCTCGTGGAGCCGAATGAGACGGGGATGATCTTCATGGTCCTCCTCCTTGCCCTTTCAGGCAGCATTCACGATGCGCCGGTCCGGGTCGCCATGCTTGCCCTGGCGACGTCCGCCCTGTATGTCGTGCTGTCCCTGTTCCGGTTTGAGCAGGAGGTCTTCCGGTCCGATCTTGTGCGCCTGATCCTGGTCAACGTCCTGACCGCAAGCAGCAGCATCCACATCACGTCGGTGTACTTTGCCATGCTCCGCAGGAGCGATGCGGCTTCGGAAAGCGCCGCACACGACAGCCTGACAAAGATATTGAACCTAAGAGGAGGGGAGGAGAAGATCAACCGGTGCCTTGCGCGGGGAGAGGGCGGGACGTTCATCCTCCTGGACGTGGACCGCTTCAAGCACATCAATGACACGTACGGCCACGGCATCGGGGACCAGGCGCTGCAGAGCGTGGCGGCGGTTCTCGGCAGCACCTTCCGCACGACGGACGTGGTGATGCGCATGGGCGGCGATGAGTTCATCGTGTACGCCGTGGGACTTGAGAATGCCGGCGCGATCCGCAGAAAGCTGGAGGAGATCCGGCAGGAGGTGCATGAGATCGTCCTCTCCGGGAGCGGGGAGGATGAGGATGCGGTCTGTGTGAGCATGGGCTGTGTCGTCAACCGCGGAAGCTTTGCCAGCTATGGGGATCTCTATTCCGCCGCGGACGGTCTGCTTTACCGCACAAAGCAGGAGGGGAAGGACGGCTACTGCATCAGCGACACGGGGCAGATCCAGACGGCAGAGCATGCATGAGAGGCGCCGGAGCGCCTTTTCATTTGTACTGTAACAGGGTAAAATAAAAAGGTAATTGCTGCGAAGACAGCGGAAAAGAGGATGACTGCATGGCAAAGACCCCGCTTGCGTGGAAAGAATGGTATGAGGATCCGGCATTTGAGGCGGAGTACACCTATCGGGGAAGACTTGGCGCCGTGTGTTCGGAGGCTGGAACTTCCTTTGCCCTCTGGTGCCCGTCTGCAGGGAGCGTGACCCTGAATCTCTACGAGGATGGCAGGACAGGGGACCCGGTGCAGTGGCCCATGCGAAACCGCGGGCGCGGCGTCTGGGCGCTTGAGACCAAGCGGAACCTGGATGGCTTTTACTACGACTATGACGTGACGATCCAGGGGGAGACCGTGCGCACGACGGATCCCTATGCAAAGAGCTGCAGTGCCAACGGAACCCGAGACATGGTCCTGGATCTTCGGCGCACGGATCCCGAGGGCTGGGAGGAGGACAGGGCGCCCAAAAAGGGCCCGGAGACGATCATCTGGGAGGCCCATGTAAAGGAGTTCTCCTGGGATAAATCCGGCGGCTTTCCGGAGCGCGTGCGCGGAAAGTACACGGCCTTTGCCTGTCCCGGCACCACGGTAAACGGGGAGGGGACCTTCCCCACGGGGACCGACTACCTGAAAAAACTCGGCATCACCCACGTGCAGCTCATGCCGATCTATGACTTCGGCTCGGTGGATGAGCGGGCAGAGGATCCGGACCGGGAATTCAACTGGGGGTATGATCCCGTGAACTACTTCATTCCGGAGGGCTCCTATGCTTCGGATGCCGAGCACGGCGAGGTGCGGGTGCGCGAGGTGAAGGAGATGGTGCAGGCCCTGCACCGGGCCGGCCTTCGCGTCAACATGGACGTGGTCTTCAACCACACCTACCAGCTTGACACCAGCCTGCAGCGAACGGTGCCCTGGTACTTCTACCGGCTGAACCCGGATGGGACGCTCTCCAACGGCTCCGGCTGCGGCAACGACATCGCCGCCGAGCGGCCGATGGCGAGAAAGCTGATCGTGGATGCGGTTCTGTACTGGGCAAAGGAGTACCACATCGACGGGTTCCGGTTCGACCTCATGGGACTGCTCCCCGTGAGCCTGATGAACGAGATCCAGAAGCGCCTCGATGACACCTTCGGCAGGGGCGAAAAGATGGTGTACGGGGAGCCCTGGGCAGCAGGGCCGACAAGCCTCTCGACAGAGGAGCCCCTTGCCGTCAAGGAGAACTTCGGAAAGCTCGATGTTCTCATCGCGATGTTCTCCGACGACACCCGGGATGCGATCAAGGGCTCCGTCTTCAACGAGCACGAGCAGGGCTTTATCAATGGCATGTGCGCCTCCGACGAGAAGATGATGCGGGCGATCAAGGCCTGGCGCTACAGCTCCGGCATGCCGGTAAAGGCGCCCTCGCAGATCATCACCTACGTGTCCGCCCACGACAACCAGACGCTCTGGGACAAGCTGGCGGTGACCACACAGGACGAGGAACTGCGGCTTCGGCAGAACCACATGGCGGCCGCCGTCTACATGACCTGTCAGGGCATTCCGTTTCTGCTCTCCGGCGAGGAGTTTGCAAGGACAAAGGACGGGAACAGCAACAGCTACAACGCGCCGATCACCCTAAACCGCCTCGACTGGAACCGGGCGTATGCCATGCGGGATCTCGTCCGCTACTATCAGGGCCTCATCGCGCTCCGAAAAAAGATCCCGGGCCTCTGTGACAAGTCCGAGGATGCCTGGCGGGCGATCAAGACCCCCTGGCACGAGGACGGAATCGTTGGCTTTTTTGTCAGCAATGCAGCGCGGTACCGGAGCGGTGCCTGCCGCTGGAACCGTGTCTACATCCTCTACAATTCCACGAATGAGTGCTCCGAGGTCCCGCTCCCCGCAGGGGAGTGGAGAGTGCTCCTCGACGGGGAGGACTCCTTCCTCTGGGAGAATGAAGAGTCGGAGATCCTGACGGGCGGCGAGTTCCACTACGTCCGCATCGCCCCGGTCTCGGTGCTGATCCTGGGAGAAGTCGGGACACCGCAGTAACAGAACCATGCAGGAATACAAAGAGAGCGCAGCTTCCGTGCATCCCGCAATCCGGATGGGACACGAAGCTGCGCTCCTTATCGATTCTGAAACTGCCGCCGGTACTGCCCCGGGGAGAGGCCGAAGTGACTGCGGAAGATCCGGATGAAGTAGGAGAGGTTGAAGAATCCGCTCTTCTCCGCCACCGCGGACACCGGGTCCCCGGACTCCTTCAGGAGATAGGAGGCATAGGAGAGCCGGTAGTCTGAGAGGAAGCGGACAAAGGTCTGCCCGGTCTCCTGCCGGAAGAAGCGCATGAAGTGGGCGGTGCTGTACTCGGTGACGGCGGCGGCATCCTCCACGGTGATGGGCTCTGCGAAGTGCTCCTTCACAAAGAGGATGACCTTCTTTAGGGAGTCCTCGTGCTGGGAGGCGGGGCGGCCTGCCTTCGGGCAGCGGTTTGCGTACAGCGCATGGAGAAACTGAAGCAGGCTGCTCTTGACAAGGAGGGAATACCCCGGCGCCTTCTCCATGCAGGCCCGGTCCGCAAGGTCCAGCGCAGCCGAGACCTTCTCATAAAACGCCGTCCCCGGTGCGATGGGGCGGGGGAACGAGAGGGAGCCATTCTCCAGGGGACGGATCACATGGGTGCGGCACCAGTCGTTCTCATCGGTGCTGTCGAGGATGGAGAGCGAGAAGATGATGTTCTCGTATTCCATCCTAACCCCCGGCGTCCCCTCGATCGCGTGGAGCTCGCCGGGCAGGATCGGGACGATGGAGCCGGCACAGACGGGGAGGGAGGTCAGGTTGACGGTGACAGAGCCGGAGCCCTTCTTGACGTAGACGATCTCCATCTGCTCGTGCCAGTGCAGGTCCACGCGGAGGAAATCCTGGGGGATGGTGCACAGGTAGGTGTTGTAGGAGAACCCAGGCTGGTCGTGCAGCTTGGTCTCGTGATACTGGGTGTAGGATTCGAGTTCCATGCGCGGAACCATTTCCTTTCTGCAAAAACGGCGTTTATGCATTGTGCTGAAGGAAGGAGCATGTGTTTGTGCAACTCCCACAGGAAGCGCCGGCGAGATGCTAGAATAGTACAATTTTATGCGGATTTTCTGCAAGAACTCCGCAGACTGATGCTAGTATAATGCGAGTTGAAAGAGTTGAAAAGAGCAGCCGCGAATCCGGGGAGGTTCGCAGGAGAAACAGGAAACTGGCAAACCATACGGAGGTACATGCAATGGCAAAGAAGATCGCAGACTATACGAAGAAGCCGCTGGAGGCGTGCACGGATCTGGAGCTGTTCAATGCAGTTCTGAACCTGACTGCAGCTGCGGCAAAGGAGAACGGATACAACGAGGGGAAGAAGAAACTCTACTACATCTCCGCGGAGTTCCTGATCGGAAAGCTCCTCTCCAACAACCTGATCAACCTGGGGCTCTATGAGGACGTAAAGAATGAGCTGGCAGCTGCCGGAAAGGACATCACCACCCTCGAGGAGTTCGAGAATGAGCCGTCCCTCGGCAACGGCGGCCTGGGACGACTTGCCGCCTGCTTTATCGACTCCCTCGCAACCCTGGGGCTCCCCGCAGACGGCGTCGGCATCGCCTACCACTGCGGCCTGTTCAAGCAGTCCTTTGACGCCTGCCGCCAGTACGAGACCCCGGACTACTGGCTTAAGTGGGGCAAGGAGAGCTGGATGAAGCGGACCGATAAGCAGTACACGGTCGAGTTTGGCGGCTTCTCCGTGACCTCTACGATGTACGAGATCGATGTCACCGGGTACGGCGCAAAGTCCGGAAGACTCCGCCTCTTCGACGTGGACACGGTTGATGAGCGGCTCATCAAGGACCGCATCAGCTTTGACAAGACCCAGATCGCAAAGAACCTGACGCTGTTCCTGTATCCGGATGACAGCGATGATGCGGGAAGGATCCTCCGCGTATACCAGGAGTACTTCATGGTCAGCAACGCCGCCCAGCTGATCCTCGAGGAGGCAAAGGCAAAGGGCTCAAACCTGCATGACCTTGCAGACTATGCGGCCATCCAGATCAACGACACGCACCCGACAATGGTCATCCCCGAGCTGATCCGCAGACTCACCGCGGAGGGTATCGGCATGGAAGAGGCCTGCCAGATCGTGACGGATGTCTGCGGCTACACGAACCACACGATCCTCGCCGAGGCCCTGGAGACCTGGCCCAGGAGCTTCCTGGAGAAGGCCGTTCCCCAGCTTGTCCCCGTCATTGAGAAGCTGGATAAGATTATTGCGGCGAAGTACGAGGAGCCGTTCGTCCAGATCATCGACAGGGACGGCAGGGTGCACATGGCGAACATCGACATCCACTTCAGCCACAGCGTCAACGGCGTTGCAAAGCTCCACACCGAGATCTTAAAGAACACGGAGCTGGCGCCGTTCTATAAGATCTATCCGGAGAAGTTCAACAACAAGACAAACGGCATCACGTTCCGCAGATGGGTCCGGATGTGCAATCCTGAACTCTCTGCCCTCATCAGCGGAAAGATCGGCGAGGGCTGGATCAAGAATGCAGACGAGCTGGAGCAGTTCCTCGCATACCGCGAGGATCCGGAAGTTCTGTCCGGGGTCCACGCGGTCAAGAAGGAGAAGAAGCAGCAGTTTGCCGCATGGCTTGCAGCCTACCAGGGTGTCACCGTCGATCCCGACTCCGTTTTCGACGTCCAGGCAAAGCGCCTGCACGAGTACAAGAGACAGCAGATGAATCTGCTGTGGGCGATCAGTAAGTACCAGGAGATCAAGGCCGGAAAGAAGCCGGTAAGGCCCGTCACGATGTTCTTCGGCGCAAAGGCCGCTCCTGCCTACATCATCGCAAAGGACATCATCTCGGCGATCCTCGCCTTTTCGAAGGTTGTGGAGGAGGACCCGGAGGTCTCCCCGTACCTGAAGGTCGTCATGCTTGAGAACTACAACGTCTCCGTCGCGGAGAAGCTGATTCCGGCTGCGGACATCTCCGAGCAGATCTCCCTTGCCTCCAAGGAGGCCTCCGGCACCTCCAACATGAAGTTCATGCTGAACGGCGCCGTGACCCTCGGCACCATAGACGGTGCGAATGTCGAGATCGCAGATCTCGTCGGTCCGGACAACATCTACACCTTCGGCGAGAGCTCCGATACGGTCATTGCTCGCTACAAGAGAGGCGACTACGTCTCGAAGGACTGGTATGAGAAGGACCCTGTCCTGAAGAAGGCGGTCGACTTCCTGACAGGACCGGAGATGCTGAAGGCAGGAAACGAGGAGAACCTCAGGAGACTCTCCCATGAGCTTCTCTCCAAGGACTGGTTCATGACCTTCCCTGACTTCGAGGACTACAGGAAGACGAAGGCAAAGGTCCTTGCAGACTATGAGGACCAGGATGCCTGGACGAGAAAGCAGCTTGTCAACATCGCAAAGGCTGGCTACTTCTCCTCTGACAGAACCATCGCCCAGTACAACAGGGATATCTGGCACCTGAACTGAATGCGGATCAAAACAGACCTGAGATCGTGATAAGAGAGGACAGCGGGGAAACCTGCTGTCCTCTTTGCGCAGGGAAACAGACACGGAAAGGCAGAACCGCAGGACCTGACCAGCAAGCGGTACAGCTTTTCCATTCTGTTGGAAACCTTCTTTAAGAAAAACGGCACGGCGGTCCGTGCCCATCCGGGATACCCGGACCTTGTGGGCTTTGGAAGAAGAAAGATGGCGGTGTCCCCCGCCGAGCGGAAGGCCATGGTGATGTACCAGATCGGCGCACTCTCCGCCTTCTGCCAGGCGGAGGGGATCCCGCTGCAGCACGGGAAGCCCCACGGCGCCATGTACAAAAAGGACCTGCCCCAGGCCCTCGCGATCTGCGAGGGGATCAGGGCGGTGAATCCGAAGCTCATTCTCCCTGGCCCCTCCGGTTAGAAGCTCATCGAGGCGGCAAAACAGGTGGGCCTACCCTGCAGGAGCGAGGTCTTTGCTGACCGTGCCTATGAGGAGGACGGGGCTCTTGCTGCAAGGACAAAGGAGGGCGCAATGATCACCGATGAGGATCTTGCGGTGCAGCGCGTCATCCAGATGGTAAAGGAGGGCACGGTGACAGCGATCACCGGAAAGGTGATTCCGGTGCAGGCGGACTCCATCTGCCTGCACGGGGACAGCAAAAAGGCCGTCCTGTTTGCAGAGAAGATCAGCAGTGCGCTGAAGGATGCGGGCATCCGCATCCGCCCGATGGGAGAACAGCGGTGACAAAAAAGGCCGCATTTGCGGCAGGGAGGATGAGATGAGAGAAAGAATAGAGGAGATCATACTGCGGCACAGCGGAAGAGGTATGGATGTGCTGAAGGAGTACCTGGATGCGGACTACTGCAGACAGGCGGCAAAGGAGATCCTGTCCTGGAAGAGGGACACGGTTCTTCTGACGACGGGATTCTACGTGGCGGGGTATGCGGAAACCGACGGCCCTGTCGGCACCTGCATGCTCGCAAAGGCCCTGGATGCGCTGGGGTATGCCCCGGTCATCGTGACGGATTCATTCTGCAGGGGCTTTTTCGAGCCCGAGGGAATCCGCGTCCTGTACATGGATATCACGGACGATGCGGCCGAGCAGGAGAGACAGGCGGATGCGATCCTCGATGCGGAGAAGCCGGTTGGCATGATCTCCATCGAGCGCTGCGGCATCAATACCCGGAACGATTTTGAGAACATGCGGGGGATCTCCATCAAAGAGCACACCGCAAGAACCGATCTTCTGTTCCTGAAGGCCCCGGAGCGCAGGATCCCCACGATCGGCGTCGGGGACGGCGGAAATGAGATCGGCATGGGAAATCTCCAGGATGTCATCAGGGAGAAGCTCTCTCTCGTGCCCTGCGCAGTGCCCTGTGATCACCTCGTCATCGCCTCGGTGTCGAACTGGGGCGCCTACGGGCTCACTGCCTGGCTGGAGAAGTGCACCGGGGAGCCGGTGTTCCCGGACTACGCGGCGGTAAATGCGTTTATCGAGAAGACGGTGGAGATTGGTTCCGTGGACGGCGTCACCCATGAGCGGGTGCCCCACGTGGACGGCTTCTCCCAGGACGTGGAAGAGGAGATCGTGGACGCGCTCGGAGAGGCTGTAAAGGAGATCTGACCCCGATATCGACCCCTTGGGTCAACAGGAGCCGGAAAAACCGCAAGAAATGCTTCCTTTTGCACATATGTGATGGTAGAATACGAACGGGAGTGCAAGCTCCTGTTCGTTTTTTATCGCTCGCTTTGGAAAGGACCAGTTATGTTCAGCAGATCGGCAGCAGAAGACAGCAGAGTGGTGATTCGCCTTGACTTCACGCTCGTCATACCCGGCGGCATGTCCTATTCGATGGACCCGGAGGAGATCGGGGACCGGAAGGTACTGGAGTTCACGGACGGGAACACGGTGTTCTCCCTGGATGCACCGGTGCCGACGGGGCTGGATGGGTCTTACCGGGATCCGGTGACGCGGGGCGTCATCCGCAACCACGTGGCCGGCAGAATCCGGAAGATCTACGGCAGAGAGGTGATGCAGGTCGTGATCGTGCAGGAGCCTCGGCTCCTCGTGATCTCCGCGGACAAGTCAGACGCACAGGGTGCCGTGCACTTCTTCATCGCAGGGGATCAGGGCATCTATCACGGAACGCTCAGCCTGCCGAAGGGAAAGATTAAGGAGAAGGACCGGCTCGATGCCGTGCAGGCACTCTTTGCCACGATCGGCGAGTACTCCGCATCGCCGGATGAAAAAGCGAAAAAGGCAAGAGAACTCGCTGCGGCAAGACAGCAGCTGGAACAGAGGGAGCAGGAAAAGGAAGCACCTGCGGAAAAAGAGACCGCAAAGGCAGCGGAACAGAAAGCACCGGAGCAGGAGGCGGCAAAGCAGGCAGCACCTGACCAGGACGCACCCGCTGCGGCACCGGAGAAGGAGAAAAAGCAGTCCGCCCCTGCAGCGCCGGCGGCACAGAAGAAGGAAGAGACCGGAAAAGAAGAGAACCGGGAAGAGGCAAAGCCGAAGCAGGAGGAGGCGCCGCATCTTACCCCCGAGGAACTCCGCATCCGGACGCTCGAGCAGCAGCGGCAGAAGCGCATCGAACAGCTCCGGGCAAAGTACACCGGAAACCCCGGCGTCGAGACCCAGATCGACAACTACATCGCGCGCTGCGAGCGCACGGCGGACCAGGTCGTCTCGGAGTTCACCTCCTACATCGCCTCTGTCCAGAACTACGCGGCGCAGACGAGCTTTACAGGGACTGAGGACCCCAATTATAAGGCGATGCTCTCCGACATCCAGGAGGCGGCGGATTCCCTGGGAAGCCAGATGGACCAGGTCGCCCAGAGCGCGGATGAAAACGCGCAGAACGCAAAGGATGCGGGCATCCGGGAGCCCTACGTCGAGCGCCTGGTGCGCCTGATGGACCGGCTCGACAAAAAGTACGAGGCCTTCTTCGTCAGCATGGGCGGCGGGAGCGTGCTGAATGAGATCCGCTATCACCGCCCGGAGGAGATCAGCCAGATCTTCAGAAAGTGGAGGAACGTGCGCTATTCTCTGCCCTCCTGGATTGAGCAGTCTGAGGGGGAGATCGAGGAGGCCGCAAAGGATGAGATTCAGAAGAGGATCTTAGCGGCAAGGGATGCGATCCCGGCGCTGGAGGCAGAGCTGGAGGAGAGGGAGGCCGCGGCGAAGGCCTTTGAGGAGGCAATCCCCGAGAAGGAGTCTGAGTATGATGCCTCCCTCCGCTCCGTGGAGGACAGGAGAAAGGCGCTGGAGCTCCAGAAGGAGGAAAAGCGCAGGACATACCATGAGAAGCTCGGCAGCATGCAGCAGGAACTGGAGGAGAGAGAGGCTGAGGAGGAGCGCCTGAAGGCACACCTCGAGAAGACGCTCTCCATCAACGTCGGCAAGAAGCGTGACCTCCAGACGAAGCTCACCAACGTGCGCAACGACATCGAGGAGCGCCACGGAAGGATCCGGGAACTGCAGGAGCAGGGCACCCAGATCGGAACGGCAGAGGATCAGGAGCTGGCAGCGCTGGAAGAGCAGGAAGCAAAGCTTCAGAAAGAGCGCGCAGCCCTCTCCACGGAGCTGGAGGCGCAGAAGCAGGAGACGGAGAAGATCCGCAGCCAGATCGCAGAGAGCCACAGGGCCATCGAGGAGGGCGAGGAGGAATTCCGGCACGTTCACGAGAACTACCTGCTCGGGAAATATGACAGGGCACCGGAGTGATCCGGCAAGAAGGAGACGACAGTATGACAAAAAAGGACATCACCGTGGCGGAGTTTGCCTGTGAGCGGGACGGCCTTACGATCCGCGGGAAGAAGTTCCGGAACCCGGACCTTGTGAATCAGCCGGCCGTCATCCTCTGCCATGGGTTTCTGGCAGATCAGACAACCCTGGAGTTCGAGGCCATGCAGCTTGCGATCTGGGGCTTTGCGGCCTTCACGTTTGACTTCTGCGGCGGGGGCCTGCATACAAAGAGCGACGGGGACACGCGGGACATGTCTGTGCTCTCCGAGGTGGAGGATCTGAAGCAGGTTCTTTCCTTTGTGAAGGCACAGGAGTACGTCCGGGGCGGCGGCGTGACATTTTGGGGACACAGCCAGGGCGGCTTTGTCGCAGCGCTCGCCGCGGCAGAGCTCGGGACGGACGAGGTCGCAGGGCTCATCCTGTTCTATCCGGCATTCTCCATCCCGGACGATGCGAGAAAGGGCAGCATGCAGGCTGCCTCCTTTGATCCCAAAGCCGTGCCGGAGGAGTTCTCCTGCGGCAGAATGAAGCTCGGCGCCGTCTATGCGGTGAGCGCCCAGAAGCTGGATCCCTGGAAGGAGGTCGTCCCCTATCAGGGACCGGTCCTCATCCTGCACGGGGACAGCGACGGCATCGTGAACGTTGCCTATGCAAGAAGAGCGGTCACGGAGTACAACCGGGGCCGCAGCACGATCCGGGACAAGGCGCAGCTGTGCATCCTAAGCGGTGCGGGACACGGCTTTCACAACCGCTACCAGCGGATGGCCGCGATGGAGATCTGCCGGAACTTTCTGCACGGCAGGCACTGCGTCCTGTCCTTCCGCACACGCCGACTCTCCCAGGAGATGGTCCCGGACGGACTCGCCTACCGCTGCCTTCGCTATCCCATCGAGGGAGACGCGGTGGGTCCGTACTTCCGCGGTATTCTGGACGGCGGGGAGGAGCGCCAGGACTGGAACATCCTTCAGCTCCTGCACCGGGGCTTCTGCTTCCGGGCGGTGGGCACGGACTGCGGGGGAAAGAGCAGCACGGTGAGCGTCGACATCGCCTCGAACGAGCTCGGGAAGCTTCCCGCATCCGTCAAAACCGACAGCGAGGCACTCTCGTTCCTGTCGACAGCAAGGTGCTACGCTGCCCTGGAGTACCATCCGGAGGGCTTTGTGATCCGGATCTTTGCGCAGATCTGACTGTAAAGCAGGGGAAAGCGAACGCCCCTGCTTTTTTTGCAGCCCGGAAATTTTCGGAAAGTGTCTCGCTCCACCTGCAATAAACGGAAATCTTCCCTCCCCCGGGGGCAGGTGACCAGCAAAGAAGCTGCTGTCTGCCGTTTTGATGCGGACTTTCCAAAGACAGCAGCGCCCGTTCTGTCCCATATGTGGTACACTGTGCCATACCTTGCGAGTCGGGCCGGGGGAGAGGAAGATTCCTGACCCGCTTTCAGAAAGGAGAAAACGTGCAGGGCAACTATACAAGAGAGTCTGTCCGCGGCTATGGGAACAACCAGAGGCCGGGCAGAGTGAAAAAGAGGAGAAAGCGCTCCCGGATGTCCCATACGACAAAGCTTGTGCTGCTCGTCGTCATTCTCGGCATCCTCGCGGTGCTGGTCTCGGGAATTGTGGGGGCCTACAAGAGCATCATTGACGATGCGCCGGACATCTCCGGCATCTCCATGACGGGGAAGGGGTATGCGACATTCGTCTATGACGACAATGGCGAGCAGATCGCGCGGCTCGTGTCATCGGACTCGAACCGGATCCTCGTGACCTCGGACATGATTCCCACGGACTTAAAGCACGCCTTTGTCGCCATCGAGGACGAGCGGTTCTACAAGCACCACGGTGTGGACTACCAGGGGATTCTTCGTGCGATCGTCAATGGCATCACGACGGGGAGCTTTGACGAGGGCGCCTCAACGATTACCCAGCAGCTGATCAAGAACAGCGCCTTTGAGAACTGGACGAATGAGACCTTCGCCCAGAGCGTGCGAAGAAAGCTTCAGGAGCAGTACCTCGCCATCCAGCTCGAGAAGGAGCTGACAAAGGACGAGATCCTGACGGACTACCTGAACATCATCAACCTGGGCAACAACTGCTTGGGTGTGCAGTCGGCATCCCTCCGGTACTTCGGAAAGAGCTGTTCTCAGCTTACCCTCTCGGAGGACGCGGTCCTTGCTGCTATCACCCAGAATCCGACCAGGTATGACCCCATCACGCACCCGGAGAACAACAAGGAGCGGCGGCAGGAAGTCCTCCAGAAGATGCTGGACCAGGGCTACATCAGCGAGGAGCAGTACAACGAGGCCATTGCTGACAACCCCTATGAGCGGATCCAGAAGACCCAGAGTGAGAGCGCCGGGAACACGGAGGTCAACTCCTACTTTGTGGACGCCCTGACGGATCAGGTCCTTTCGGACCTCCAGAACGTCGGATACACTGAGACCCAGGCCTACCAGATGCTCTACTCCGGCGGCCTCCAAATTTACTCCACCCAGAACACCGCGATCCAGAAGATCGTGGACGAGGAGGTCAACAACGCGGACAACTATCCCGGCGGCACGACCTGGTATCTGGACTACCGCCTGTCGGTGGAGGACGCGGACGGAACGGTGCACAACTACGACTCGTCGAGCATGGCCTCCTGGCGAAAGGACCAGGGCCTTGGCACGAGCATGCTGTTCAACGACACCGATGCGGCGAATACGGCGGCGCAGAATTACCGCGCAGCCATGACTGCGGACGGCCAGACGGTCCTCGGGGAGAGCATCGACGTGACGCCACAGCCCCAGGTCTCCCTGACGCTGGAGGACCAGCGGACGGGATATGTGGCTGCTATCGCAGGCGGACGGGGTGACAAGACGGCGTCCCGCACCTTAAATCGTGCGACCCAGACCCTGCGCCAGCCCGGCTCCACCTTCAAGGTCGTCTCCACCTATGCTCCGGCCCTGGACGCCGCGGGCAAGACCCTCGCCACCACTTACGTGGATGAGCCCTATACCTACTCCGACGGGACGCCGGTGCGCAACTGGTACGGGGAGGCTTACCGGGGCACGACCACGATCCGGACCGCAATCCGGGATTCCATGAACATCATCGCGGTCAAGTGCCTGACGGACATCACGCCGGAGTTGGGCTATGCCTACCTGCTGAACTTCGGCTTCACGACCCTGGTCGACAACGAGGAGATCAACGGCAGCATCTACTCGG
The DNA here is from genome assembly GCA_900318875.1 of uncultured Lachnospiraceae bacterium. GTDB lineage: Bacteria > Bacillota > Clostridia > Lachnospirales > Lachnospiraceae > CAG-791. The sequence continues at coordinate 19,470 of ONMH01000008.1, forward strand.
ATGTACGGCAGACCCTGGCCCTTGGTGGCGTCACCAACGGTGTGAAAAACATCGAGCTCAATGCGGCCTATGCGACGATCGCAAACGGCGGCGTCTATATGGAGCCGAAGTTCTACACCAAGATCACGGATCACGACGGAAACGTGATCCTGGACAACACGAACCAGAAGACGAGGACGGTGCTCAAGGATTCCACGGCGTACCTCTTAACGTCTGCGATGGAGGATGTGGTGACGTTCGGCACCGGCACCATGTGCCAGATCACCGAGACGCCGGTTGCCGGAAAGACCGGCACCACCTCCGATGAGAATGACGTCTGGTTTGCGGGATTCTCCAACTACTACACCTGCACGACCTGGGCGGGGTACGATGAGAACACCAACCTGTCTGGATCGGAGGCCAACATCGCGAAGATTATCTGGCAGGCGGTGATGGAGCGGGTGCACGAGAACCTCTCGTACTCCGATTTCACGCAGCCCTCCGATGTGGAGCAGGCGACGATCTGCACAGTCTCCGGGAAGCTTGCAGTCAGCGGCCTGTGCGATGCCACCTCCATCACGGAGTACTTTGCAAAGGACACCATCCCCACCGAGTCCTGCAGCGCATCCTACCATCAGAGCACGGCACAGGAGGAGGTACAGGAGGAGACGACACAGACAACAAGCACCGCTTCTGCAGAGCAGCAGGCCCTGGATGCGGCCAACCAGAATGAGCAGACCGCGGCGCAGATTCTGAGCGATGCCCAGGCGGCGCTCGATGCGGCGAACGCCTCCGGCGATGCCGCACAGATCGCAAATGCCCAGTCGGTGTACGACACGGCAACGCTCAATCACGACACGGCAGTTGCCCAGGTGCAGCAGGCCCAGGCGGCGCTGGATGCTGCCAATGCCGCAGCCTCTGCCGCCGGGGACTCCGGCGTCACGGTCCAGGACACCACCGGGCAGTGACCGAAATTTCACAGAACAGAGGCACGGTTTCCCCGCGAAAAAGCGGGCGGGACCGTGCCTTTTTCGTGCCGGGAAAAAGATTGTCAAATTTTTATCATATAGAACCCTGATTTTCGTCCATACGCCGTCTTGCGCATACGGGGGAAATGGGATTTAATAGTTCTACAAGGTAATTTTATAAAAGTCATTACTGCAATAGGAGGGAAGCATGAGCGAAACCACTGCAATGATCCCGGAAAAGGGGCCCATCACCGACGAGCTGCTGACCAGGATGAACAAGTACTGGAGAGCAGCCAACTACCTGTCTGCCTGCCAGCTGTACCTTCTGAAGAACCCGCTTCTTCGGGAGCCGCTGACCCGGGATATGGTCAAGAAGAAGATCGTCGGTCACTGGGGCACCGTTCCTGGCCAGAACTTCGTCTTTGTCCACTGCAACCGCGTGATCAAGCGCTACGATCTGGACATGATTCTCCTTTCCGGTCCCGGACACGGCGGAAACTTCTTCATCGCCAATGACTACCTCGACGGCTCCTACACGGACGTCTACCCGAACATTACCCAGGATGAGACAGGCCTGCAGAAGCTGTTCAAGCAGTTCTCGTTCCCGGGCGGCGTTCCCTCTCACTGCGCCCCGGAGACCCCCGGCTCCATCCACGAGGGCGGCGAGCTCGGCTACTCCATCGCCCACGGCTTCGGTGCGGTCTTCGACAACCCGGATCTTGTCGCCACGGTCATCGTCGGCGACGGCGAGGCAGAGACCGGTCCGCTTGCCACGAGCTGGCAGAGCAACAAGTTCCTGAATCCTGTTCACGACGGTGCGGTCCTTCCGATCCTGCACCTGAACGGCTACAAGATCGCAAACCCGACCGTCTTCGGCAGACTCTCCCACGAGGAGCTCGTGAACTTCTTCCACGGCTGCGGCTGGGAGCCCTACTTTGTCGAGGGGGATGACCCGATGACGATGCACCGCAAGATGGCGGAGACCATGGACACCGTGATCGAGAAGATACAGGCGATTCAGAAGCACGCAAGAGAGACCGGTGACACCACAAGACCCGTGTGGCCGATGATCGTCCTTCGCACCCCCAAGGGATGGACCGGCCCGAAGGTCGTCGACGGAAACCGCATCGAGGGGAACTTCCTGGCACACCAGGTGCCCGTCATGATGGACAAGCCGGAGCACCTGCAGATCCTCTCCGACTGGCTGCACAGCTATCATCCGGAGGAGCTCTTTGATGAGAACGGCACCCTCCTTCCCGAGCTGCGCGACCTCGCTCCGAAGGGAGACCGCAGAATCGGCGCCAATCCGCACGCCAACGGCGGCAAGCTCCTGCGCGATCTCGTGCTTCCGGACTTCCGCGACTATGCGGTGGAAGTCAAGAAGCACGGCGAGAAGGACGGCCAGGACACCACGGTCATGGGCCAGTTCGTCCGCGACATCTTCAAGCTGAATGAGAAGAGCAGAAACTTCCGCATTTTCTCCCCGGATGAGAACAACTCGAACCGCTTCAACGCGGTCTTCGAGGAGACCAACCGCGACTGGAACGCCCAGCGCTTTGACACGGATGATCACCTCGATCCCGATGGAAGGGTCATGGACTCCATGCTCTCTGAGCACATGTGCGAGGGCTGGCTGGAAGGATACCTTCTCACCGGCCGCCACGGCTTCTTCGACACCTATGAGGCCTTCTCCCGCATCATCGACTCGATGGCAGCCCAGCACGCAAAGTGGCTCAAGGTCTGCAATCAGCTGCCCTGGAGGGAGGAGATCGCTTCCCTGAACCTGGTCATGTGCTCCACGGTCTGGCAGCAGGACCACAACGGCTTTACGCACCAGGACCCCGGCTTCATGGATCACATCGCAAACAAGAAGGCAGATGTCGTGCGCCTGTATCTTCCTCCGGATACCAACACGCTCCTGTCCACCTTTGACCACTGCATCCGCAGCCGCAACTACGTGAACGTGATCATCGCCTCCAAGCATGAGCGCCCGCAGTGGCTGTCCATGGACGAAGCCGTGAAGCACTGCACGCAGGGCATCGGCATCTGGGAGTGGGCATCGAACGACCAGGGCCAGGAGCCGGATATCGTCTTCGCCTGCGCCGGTGAGACCCCGACCCTCGAGGCTCTTGCCGCTGTGGACATCCTGAACAAAGAGCTTCCCGAGGTGAAGGTCCGCTTCATCAACGTGGTCGACCTCTTCAAGCTCCAGCCCTCCACCGAGCACCCGCACGGCCTGACCGATGCGGAGTACGACATGCTGTTCACGAAGGACAAGCCGGTGATCTTCAACTTCCACGGGTATCCTACGCTGATCCATGAGCTCACCTACCGCCGCCACAACAATCGCCTGATGCACGTGCGCGGCTACAAGGAGGAGGGGACCATCACGACACCGTTCGATGTGCGCGTGCAGAACGACATCGACCGCTTCCACCTCGTCCAGGATGCGCTAAAGCTCCTTCCCGGCCTTGGCAACCGCGGTGCATACCTGTACCAGAAGATGTCAGATCGTCTCGTCGAGCACAAGCAGTACATCCACGAGTACGGCCAGGATCTCCCGGAGATCCGCGACTGGAGATGGGAGAGAAACTGACGGATCCCGTCAGGGCGCGTATGCGGATGTCATAGCCAGTTAACAAAGCGTTTATGAAATGCATGGGGGCAGTGGCTTTCAAAGCTGCTGTCCCTTTTTGCCGGGCAAAATTGTATCCGCCAATTTTGAAGAATTCGCAGGACGGATCTGGCAAAGTCAGCGGTGAGAGGCAGGAAGATGATAAGCAGCAGGAAGGCATATCCCGACAATATTGCTGACCCGTGTTACTATTTCCAGTGAGGATAGCGGCATTGATCCGCTGTCGTGAGCTGGGAAACAGTCTGCTGTGTCGGAAAGCAGCTGATTGCGGAGTTCGACCGTGGGTTTGGCGACAAACCGAATAGGTTCTTAAGAACGGAACGAAAACGCTGATTTTGAATGGAAAAGGGATCCTGCAATTGCAGGATCCCTTTGCTTTCAATCTAAATGATGGAAGAATATTTATTGTCCAAAATTGATCTGATTTCAGCTCACGGAATTTCCGCCAAAACGGCAATTGCCTATGCTGGAATGTCAGAGAACACAACAGTGACGGTGTTTTGTGAGCATAAAATCTGCAATCCGGAAATTGTCGATCGGCAAATATCAAATCCTGAATTTAATTTCTGAAAAATGTTGTGTTTACGGATGCAAAAACAGCGCAGTTCCTGATTCCGGACTGTCATTACCGGTTTTGGGTGGATTTAAGCCTGCAGTACTGAGAACAGACCCGCAGCAGAGCGGGCATGAGAAAAAGGAGCCTGCTTCCCAGTGAAAATTTCCCCGGGAGGGAAGCTCCTTTTGTATGCGCTGCGTCACCTTTGATCTGCTAGGATGGATCCTTTGCCGCCCTTGCGACGGCAATCGCGCAGCAGGCCGTGATCTCGATGCTGTCCATGTACCGGTCAAAGACGTGGCCGCCGTACTTTGCAAAATATTTT
>ONMH01000130.1:0-8522 GCA_900318875.1 uncultured Lachnospiraceae bacterium
ATTTGCATGGCATCTGCACTGACCGTCAAACCTGACCGGAGCAACCGCAACAGGAGGGATACCCCTTCCATTGCGATTGCAATGGGAGGGGAGCTTCATCCCTCGTGTTCCCTGTCTTTCATCCCTTTTCGTGATCGGAAAAGTAGTCCGAGAGGACGGCAAGGGCTTCGTCCCGGCAGACCCCGGGGAGAACCTTTGGTGCCCAGCTGCTGTTTGCAAAGACAAGCGACGAGCAGGGGCTTCCCTTCTTTCCAAGCGTTTCCTCCAGGTCCTCGTTAGAGGCACCATATACGAGCCTTCCCAGGTGCATCCAGACAAGGCTCCCGGAGCACATGAAACAGGGCTCACAGCTCGAGTAGAGCGTATAATCCCGAAGGTCTGTGATGCCGGTCTTACTGACAAAGCGGCGGATGAGGCCAAGCTCTGCGTGTTCCGTGGGATCCTTCTCTGTGTAGATCTGGTTCTCATTTGTAAAGACGATCTGTCCGTTTTTTGCAAGGACGGCTCCGAAGGGCTCGTTCCCGTGCAGAACAGCCTCCCTTGAGAGGCGGATCGCCTCTTTCATCAGGGCCTCGTCCTCCGGCCTTTTGGTCTTTTCTGTCATGGAATTCTCTCCATCTTTTCCTCAGTCGATCAGGTCGTTCTGGAAGCGTGAGAGGTGCTCATAGGGCAGGATCAGCCGCCCGCGCAGCAGCCCGCACCCGTCGTTGATCCGGTACTGGTCAAAGGCCTTAAACATGTTTACATCGACCTTCGAGAAGTCGAGCTGCTGCAGCAGGATCCCCCGCTCATAGGCCTCGTCAAAGTAGGTACAGATGCCGACGGGGACCGGGGCTCTTCTTGCCCGCTCCTCGTTCTGCTGCATCTCATAAAAGGTGTGATTTGCCTCCCCGATCTCCGCGAAGTTGTCCATGTCCTGGGTGCGCAGCTGCATCTCCAGGTAGGACTGGGACATGGTGTCGTAAAACGTGATGTGAAGAGACCGGTATCCGCTGGCCCTGCCATTTGTGATGTAGTCCCGGTAAAAGGGCCAGAGGTCCTCATCAAGGAGCGGCGAGTGGTTCTTCTGCGAAAGGCCGGAGGCCTCGGGCTCAAAGCCCCGCTCCCGCATAAACGGCGGGAGCATGTTTGCAATCTCATAGAGGTAGGAGAGCTCCACCTGCTCCTGGTCCTCTCCCGGTTTTAAGTGGCACCTCGGCATGGAGATCACGATCCGGTAGGCGATGAGATCCCGGAAGCGCTCCACAAAGCGCTGGATCTCCTCCGGCTCCGGGAAGCGGTGCTCTCTGTCATAGACCTCGGAGGCATCCTCCACAACGTACCCGTTGAACTTCTCCTCCGCCCGGATCAGGGACTTGATCCTTCCCCGGAACGTGAACGCAAGGCAGGGGTAGCGGTTTGCCATCAGCCGGTAGAATTCCCGGATCCTCTGGGACTGGGAGGTCAGAAAGTCGTTGTGCTCGAGGAGGTTTGCCATGCCGGAGAGAAAGTCCGCGTGGACCTGGTCCACGCCATTTCCGCTCTTTTTGCTCTCCCGCTCCAGATCCCTTGTATAGTTGTGCAGGATCTTGAGGACCGTGTCCCCCGAGTAGAGATAGTCATTGAGTGATATCATTGCCAGGATCCCCCTCGTGCAGTTCAGCTGATCTCGATCCCCCGCTCCCGGAGCATCGATTCTGCAAGTTCCACGGCCTCGTACACCATGCCGTCGCAGTGCACCTTTTTCGGCGTGCCGGTCTTTGCGTTTGCCGCAAGGAGGTGAGCGCAGTCCGACATGCCTTCGTGCGCTGACACCATCCGCCGGATGAACTCCTGGGCATCCTTCGGGTCCCCCGCCCCATAGAGGCCGAGGGCCAGAAGCCCTCCCGTGATCGCCCCGCAGGTCAGACCCGCCCGCATGCCGCTGCCGAAGTTGGCGGTGAGAGCAAAGGCGGTCTCCAGGGGGATGCCCTTCTTCTCCGCAAAGGGGATCAGCACCGCCTGGGCGCAGTTGTAGTGGACCTTTGGGTCCTCTCTCAGCTCTCTTGCCCGTTCCATCACACGTTTCATCGTATCTTGCCTCCCGAATTTAATCTGAAATGCTCTTTGGAAAACCGGTTTTCCCAAAAGAGCCATTGCCTTACTTTAACACCGTGACCTTTGAAGGACCAGTTTCCTGCTCCCGCTTTTTTGCGATCCTGTGGTACTGCGGGGTAAGGACAAGCTCCGGGACACAGACGCCCTCCGGCGCGCGCAGAACAGAGAGCACTGCCTCTGCCACATCCTCCGGGACAAGGCTGCAGCCCGCATCATTGGAGGCCTCAAAGTCTGCATTCCGGTAGAGATTTGTTCTTGTCATGTCGGGGAGAAGGCAGGTGACCTTCACGCCGTACTTTCTTGCTTCCGCAAAGATGCTCCTCGAGAACGAGAGAAGCCCCGCCTTGCAGGCGCCGTAGGCAGCGCCGTGGGGATTTTCAGAGGCGATCGCAGTGACGGAGGCGATGTTCAGGATGGTCCCCCTCTTTTCTTTTTTGAACGCCCGCAGGAAATGCCCGGACAGGATCATCGGAACGGCAAGGTCCGTCTGCACCATCTCCTCCACCATCCGGGGGGAGAGCTGCTCGTGGACGCCGTAATAGGCGCTCCCCGCGCAGTTGACAAGGACGTCAAAGAAGACGCCCTCCTTTGTAAGCCGCGAGAGCGCTTCTTCGAGCGCGCCTCTATCCCGAAGGTCCAGGGCGATCGCATGAAAGGAGGGATGAGAGGTGACCTTTGGATCTGTCTTTTCAAAGTCCCTCCCAATGCCGTACACGGCGGCGCCGTCTGCAAGGAGCGCTTCTGCGATGGCCTCTCCGATCCCGGAGGAGGCGCCGGTGAGAAATACGGTCTCTCTCATGCTGTCCCGCCCTCCCAGAAGAAGATCTTTGCGCCTTCGCACATCTCGCGAAGCCTTCCTGCAAGGAAGGACTCCATCCTTCCTGCAAGCTCTGTCGGGTACTGGCAGTAGCCGTCCTTTCTTGCAAAAGGGTACCAGACAAGGGCGTTTTCTCTCTCCTGCCTGCGCATGGACTTCAGGTATTCATCCGAGATCCGGAATGTTCCGACAGAGAAGTCCAGGACGGTGGCAAGGTCTATGGCAGCTGCCGCCTCGTCCAGCATGGCAGCGTACATCCCCTCCCATCCGGGGATATAGAGCATGGGGTCAAAGCAGAGCCGTATGGGAAAGCCCGCCTCCTGTGCGGACCTTGCCGCCTGAAGGCGCTGGGAGAGGGTCCCCGCCCCCTTTTCATACGATTCTGCGATCTTCTCCGGCGAGAGGGTAAAGGCAAAGATCACCCGGTCCGTCTTTGGGAGCTTCTCATAGAGATCTGTCCTTCCGCACTTTGTCCGGATCTCGATGGAGAGGTTCTCGTGCTCTCTCACAAAGCGGCACCAGCGGTCCACATATCCGATGAGATCCTCCAGGGGAACAAGGTCTGTGTCGTAGGAGACGCAAAGATATACCGGGAACTTCGCAAGGAGCGCCTCCACCTCGGCAAAGATGTCGCTGAGGTTGACAAAGATGACGAGATTTCCTGACGGGTACATGCCCTTTAAGTAGCAGTAGCTGCAGTTGCAGAGGCAGTTCATAACGCTCGAGCAGTAGTAAAAGTGCTCGTTCCCAAAGCTCTGGCAGACCGGGGCCCCGGGAAAGACCGCACTGCCGCTCCTTTTTGCAAGGATCAGGTTCTGACACTTATGCTGGAGGGAGACGTTCTGGCGCCTCCTGTTGAAGACGTCCTTGTAGTGCACGATCGGGACCTTTTCTGCATCCGGAAAGACTGCGAGGATCTTTTTTGTCACGGGATCGTCCCGCACTGCCTCCTCGACGTAGATATGGGAGAACTTTTTCGGATACAGGGGATCAGTCTCCCATGGTGAGTGTGCGCTCGATATCATCAAAAACCTTCTTTCCCTCTCTCCTGTTTGGGGCGGGAAGCACTCCTGTTTCCATTCGCGCCTTCACCTCCCCCTCAAAGTCCCTCCCGGAGAGGGCGCACCAGTGAAGCAAAACGGAGAGCCTCTCCTTCATTGCCACGGAGCAGCAAAAGAGGGAGGAGAGCTTTTCCAGCGCCTCTTCGTCCACAGCGGGCACACTCTTTTTCTCCTCCTTTTGGGCTCTCCGGATCAGGGAAAGATACGAGAGGACATCCGCAAGGGGTGCCTCCGAGAGGGAAAGAAGGGTCTCCTGTGTGAGTGAAACCTCTCCCCCGGCATCGGAGACGAACTTCAGGAAGTGGATTCTGTCAGGGCCCAAAAAGTGCATTGCCGCCTCGCAGATGGAGGCAGCCTCCATGTCAAAGAGAACCGGGCGCACTGCCCCGTCATTGGCACCTGCCACTGTATCCCTGTCCGCGGGCTTCTGGCAGGTCCGGACCGCGGCCTCCGGAATTTTGGCGTCAAGCACAAGGTCCGGATAGAAGCGCCTTCCGGTGCCCGTCTCCAGCAGGGCGTCTGCAAGAAAGAGCTCTCCCGCTCTGTTTTCCGGACCTGCTGCTGAGCCGAAGTTGACAAGGTGGAGGGAGGAGAGGGTCTCCTCCCTGCCAAGGGCGAAGCCGGTGCAGGCTGCGGCAGCAATCTCCCCCGGACCTGAGAGGTACAGGGAAATCCCCTGATTCCAAAAGCGGGGGAACGGCGTCCGGGCGGTGTCCCTTGCAAGGCAAAGCTTTTGGATGAGGGGTGCCGCCTCTGGGAAGAGGGCGCAGAGAATGACGATCATGAGAGCTTCCCTGCAAGGGCCTCTGCCTCGTCCAGGATCCTGTCAAACTTCTGGAGGGCAAGCTCCACGGGCTCGGGGGTCGCGAGGTCCACACCCGCGTGCGCCAGCTCCTTCAGCGGATAGTCGGAGCCGCCCATCTTGAGAAACTCGAGATACGGCGTTACTTCCTTCTCCCCCTCCTTCAGGATCTTCTCCTCGATGGCCACGGCGGCGCTGTAGCTGGTAGAAGTGGGGAATTCTTGCCCACTCATAGGGAACCTCGTCGTCCATCACAAGGTCCGGTCCAAAGTAGTCCTTTACAAGCTTTCCGTAGATGCCGTTTAAGGCAGCAGGCGTCAGCGCGCCGCCCTCCTCGGCAAGGGCATGGGCCTTCTGCTCAAACTCCGCAAACATGGTCTGGCGGAACACGGTCCCCTTGAAGCCGTCAAGGTACTGGTTCAGGAGGAAGAGCCGCTCCTTCGGGTCTGTGGTGTCCTTTAAGAGCTTCTCGACGAGCAGGTTTTCGTTTACGGTCGATGCCACCTCGGCGACAAAGAGCGTGTAGCCCGCATACTGCGGCGGCTGGGCATTCTTTGCCAGGTACGTGTGCATCGAGTGTCCCATCTCGTGGGCAATCGTGGAGACAGACTCATAGTCCCCGGTGTAGCTTGTCAGGATGAACGGGTTGGAGTCATAGGTCCCGGAGGAGTAGGCACCGCCCCGCTTGTTTTTGTTCGGATAGACATCGATCCAGCCGCTGTCAAAGGCGCTCCGCACGGTGTCGGTATAGTCCTTCCCTAAGGGCGAGAGGGCATCGAGCACCATCTGCTTTGCCTCCTCGTAGCTCCAGGTGTGGGAGAGGCCGGCAACAAGAGGCGTATAGACGTCATAGTAGTGGAGCTCGTCCAGCTTTAAGAGCTTCTTTCGAAGGGCCACGTACCGGTACATGGACGGCAGGTGCCTGCGCACGGTTTCCACCAGGCTGTCATAGACAGAGAGCGGGATGTTCTCGGAGGCCATCGCCATCTCCCGGCTCGAGCCATAGCGGCGCACCTTTGCCTCGGTGACAGCCGCCTTCACCGTGCCGGTATAGGTGGAGGCAAAGGTGTTGATGTGCCCCCGGTATCCCTTATAGAAGGACTGGAAGGCACTCTTTCGAAGCGCCCGGTCTTCCGACTGCTGCAGGAGGATGTAGTTGGATTCATTGACGGGGACCGTATTCCCCTGGCTGTCTGCCGCATCGTCGAAGGCAAGGTCCGCATCCATCAGGCTCGATGCCGTGGACGCCGGGCTCTGGAACACCTCACTGAAGGAGGCAAGAAGCTGCTCATTCTCCGCGGAGAGGACGTGGGGCTTTTCCAAAAGGATCTTCTTCATCTCAAACTGAAACGGCGCAAGGAGGGGATCCTCTGTGATCTTTTGAAGGTCCTCCTCCGGGAGGGAGAGGATCTCCGGCTCTGCAAAGCTCACCTTTGTCACGACCTGTGCATAGGCTGCCCCTGCCTTTGCAAGGAGCACCTGGGCATCGTCCTTTGCGGTGTCCTCGTCGTGGCGCAGCATCGCGTACGTGTAGACGTTGTCGAGCTTTCTCTCGAGGGCAGTTTCCGCGTCAAAGTAGCTCCGGATGGAGGCAGCATCCCTGAGCTTTCCCTGGAATGCCGCCACCGCATCTGCCGCGGCGCCAAGGGAGGCGAGGTCCTTCTCCCAGGCGCTGTCATCCCTGTAGAGTGTTGTCAGATCCCACTGGTAGCGGGGATCGCAGTCTTTTCTTTCCTTCAATTCTTCAGCCATCGGTAAGCCTTCCTTTCTGCTCTGCTGTAAATTTCCGCTAAAACGGGTAATTGTCTGTGCCGGAATGTCAGGGAACACAACAGTGACAGTGTTTCGTGAACAGGAAACCCGCAACCTGGAAAATTGCCGATCGGCAAATTTCAAATCTTGAATTTTTTCTGAAAAATGTTGTGTACCCTGATGCACAAACAGCTCAGTTCCTGATTCCGGACTGTCATTACCGGTTTTGGGTGGATTGAAGCTGCTGTGGTTTCAAAATTCGCTGTATTTCTTATTCTGCCCCTTTGCCTTCTCGACGGGGTACTTCTTGCCGTCCAGGGCGACCTTGTTTGCAAGGGCGGCGCCAAGGTCAATATCGTTCCTCTGCGCAAACCGGAGGACGAAGTAGAAGACGTCTGCAAGCTCCTCTTCGATCTCCTCCCTCCTTTTGGGGTCCGACATAAGATCCTGACACTCCGCTTCGCTCTTAAACCGGAAGTGCTCAAGGAGCTCTCCCGCCTCCGTGGAGATCCCGATCGCAAGATCCTTCGGATTATGAAACTGCGCCCAGTCCCTATCGTCACAGAAGTTCTTTACAAGCTCCATGCAGGACCAGATGGTGCTGGTATTGTCCATTTCTCAAAGCCTTTCCTTCAAGTGCGCTGCCAGGGCGGGATCCGTGCAGTACACAAAGCATCCCTTCATCCCGCGGGACATGATCGTCCGGTAGGTGTTGCGGATGATCTCATCGGAGAGCTTCCTGGCCCGCACAGGATCGGTCTTTGCCATGGTCTTGAGACCCTTTACGGACTGGTCGCTCTTTGCCCTCTTTGTGACGTCGGTGATGACATGCCCGTTCTCAAAGCGCAGGTCATCTCCGATGATGATGCCGACATAGTCAAACTCAAGACCCTGCGTCGTGTGGATGCAGCCCGCCTGGTTCACGGAGTCAGGATCGATCGCATAGGTCGCGGAGGAGCCGAGGTTCCAGCTCATCTCGAAGTCAATCGCCTCTCCCCGGTTGTTCTTTGGAATCACGATGTCGTGGTAGGTGGGATCATTCTTTCCCTTTGTCGGCCACTCCCAGCAGTAGCCCGCGATGATCCGGGAGCGGTTCCTTCCGCCCTCTTTGTTCTTCTCCAGAATCAGGTCCCGGAGGGTGTTCGGATCGTCCACGACCCGGAAGTCGTAGTCGATGCCCGCCATCGTGGGATTTGCGGTCCTTCGGATCTCCAGCACGTCGTCGAGAAAGGAAAGATACCCGTCCGAGCCGTTGCACCGGAACTGGGAGGTGAGGGACAGAATCTGCACTTCGCTCCCCTCCTTCTTTGCCCACTTCTCGATCTCCTCCCGGGAGCCGATGTCGAGCACCGTGACCCTCTGGGATTCGTCAAGAAAGAACACGCTGCACCTTGCCGCATGGATGATCTCGAGAACCTGGTTGACGCCCTTGTTGTGGAACATGCCGCTCTTTTCGTTGAGCCGGTGAGCCTCATCGCAGAGGATCGTGCCGATTGCGTTCTCTTTCGAATCCACAAAGGAGCCGGAGCCCTTTAAGAGGTTGGAGACGCTGGTCTTTCGAAAGCCCCCTGCCGTCAGCTTTTCGAGGTAGACGTTCCGCGGCGCCGCGTTCTTGGACGCATAGATGACGTACTGATCCTCCCTTGTCAGGGCCGCAAGGAGGTTGAAGGCGATGACGGTCTTTCCGGTCCCGGGGCCGCCCTCGACAATGAGGGTTCGCTTCTTCCCATCCTGCTGGCACTTCCTGGAGGCGTCCCTTATCGCCTCAAAGGCGACCATCTGGTCGTCGATCAGCGTGAACTCCTTCTTTCCGCGAAGCATCGAGGCGAGCTCATCCTGCAGGCTCTTCGAGGGCCGGATCCTTCCGTTTTCGATGTCAAAGAGGACCTTCTGGGAATCGCCCTTTTGGATGAACCTTCTGATGTACGCCTGAAGCTGGGGTGCCTGGTGCAGGGTAAACGCCGGGGCAAGGTCCGTGTAGGTTTTGTACTGCGGACTGTCGAGGGGGTCGCTG
>ONMH01000130.1:8554-11230 GCA_900318875.1 uncultured Lachnospiraceae bacterium
GTGCAGTCCCTGCCCGGGATCGCCTCAAGAGACTCCCACTGCTTGAGTTCGATGATGACGACGTTCTCCTGCGCCCTCCCGTCATACCCGGAGACGAGATAGTCGATGCGCTTTGCGGTCTGGGGGATGTTGTACTCGAGGGCGATGCCCGCATCGTCCGGGATCTGGCTGTCACTCAGGACCTTGTACATGTACTGTGAGGAGTTGATCCAGGAGTGCCGCTCGCTCTGCCCGGTCTTCCTATGGAGCTTTTCCTGGATGGACGCATCGAGTTTGTCCGCGAGAACGTCCCGGATGACATCGCGTGCAAACTGCGCCTTGGTTCCGTTGTAGATGATCATGTCTTCCTCCCTGTTCCGGAGAAATCTCTGCAGAGTTTTATTTTAGCATATCGGGGAAGGGCAAAAAAGAAGCCCTCCGGCCTTGGCCGGAAGGCGGATCAAGGGATACCTCAGTGTCATACCCGAGGGATCTTGTGTACAAAAGCATCCCCTTTCTTGCAAGGTCCACATGGTTTTTGGGGGCGACCGTGATCTTCCGCACGGGGAGGACCTTCTCATCGGAGACGCTGATGATCATGTAGGGGAGAAGAAAGCCCTCCTTGCTCCGAAAGTGCACCTCCTTCGGGCTCTCCGGCCGGAAGACGCAGCGGTACTCCCTCTCTGGCTGAAACTCCTCCTGCTTGAAGAACAGGGCGTACACCCCGAGCGCATTGCCGAATTTCCTGCAGAGCCGGGAAAAGGGGACCGTATCCTTCTCCTGCGCGGCAAGGCTTACGATCTCCGCAAAGGGCATGCCGATCTTCCCGGGGATGATGGTCAGGAGGAGGTTTCGAAGGATCTCCTCCTGCTCTGCCCTCCTGTAGATGACCCTGCCGTGGCAGGCGATCCTGTGGTGCTCGCTGATGCAGGAGAGGAGCTCGGTGCCGTCAAAGGCGAGGCTGTACCCCGTCTCCTCTCCGAACTCCGACCAGAGGGTGATGGAGTCCGCCTCCTCCGAGAGCGAGAGCACGTAGTTGTCGTGGCGGCGGAAGTCCTCCATCGTCTCTGTGAGCTCCTTTAAGAGGAGGTTCTGCCACTTTTTGCTCGGGAGCTCTCCTATGACCTGCTGGGCGACATGCAGGATAAAGCCCATCTCGTTGCTGTCGTTTAAGAAGCTGCTCTTTGTCGCAAAGAGGTCCCTTGAGCGCAGGATGCTCGCTGCCGCCTCGCACTTTGTGTAGTGGTAGAGCATCTCCCCCTCTCTCAGCTGATCCAGGTACAGATATTTTTTCATGAGGCCCTCCTCTGGGAGCGTCAGGAATCGGGGAACGAGAGCACCGCATCCTCAAACTGACAGGCATCGTCGTACGCCCTTCGGATTTCCGGCCGTGAGAGGAGAAGCTCATCCGCCGCCTCCCAGACCGCGAAGGATCCGAAGATGGAGAGAATCTCGAGAAACAGGTTGCCGCTCCTGCTCGCGGATAGGGCAAGGTACAGGAGGATCAGAGCGGCGCCGAGGACAAAAAGGCGCGTCGTCCGCCTCGCGCAGGCGGCAAGATCCCAGTTCCTGTCGTATTTCCTGCGGGTGTAGTGCTTCCTGAACGCACTTCGGATGGCGTCCTGCTTAGCTGTAGCCATTGCTCCGTGTACTCCTTGGATTGATTGGTAGCAGCCATTGTACACGAGAAGCAGTGGCTTTTCTATACCCTGTGCAACAGAGACAGGGAGATCAGCTGGAGCAACGACCCAGGGGGAGACCTACGTTCATGGCAGAGAGTCACCCACCCAGGGTACACAAGACTCTTTCCTGGTCAGTTCTTCTGTTAGTCCCACTGCCTTTTGTGTTAGCTTATTGTGTGAGTATCTGCTGCTTTGGTGCTAGTTTTTGTGTTAGTATTTGCTGTTTTTATGCTAGTATTTAAATCTTCTTTACTAGTATTTACGGCTTCTGCAGCACAACCATTCTCAAAAAGTTCCGGTTCTGTATCCCTCAGCATCTGCGCTTCCGTATTTACCTTCATGAATTAGTCCAGCTATATTGCTGCGATAGTAGATATCCATTGCTTTTTCAAGTGAAATGCCATTTGTTTCAGCAAGATATGAGATCAGGCGTTCTTCCAATCCTTCCTGATAGA
Source organism: uncultured Lachnospiraceae bacterium (assembly GCA_900318875.1). Taxonomy (GTDB): domain Bacteria; phylum Bacillota; class Clostridia; order Lachnospirales; family Lachnospiraceae; genus CAG-791. The sequence continues at coordinate 10,671 of ONMH01000130.1, forward strand.
TTTTTTCAAGCGTATTTTCATTCATAACTCAACCTCCGATGCTTTCGAAAACACCAGAGTCTGATCGATCGCTTTCTGTGTAATGAAGGCAATCTGATCATAGCCTGGATACACTCGTATTTCTTTTAATGCACGCTCCTTATCCCAGATGCCTGAATGGTACAGGTCAACAACACGGAACACCTTGTCATTGCCTATATTTCTGGTTCCCGTCCCGACACTGACATACGAAGTCAATCCATGCATCAAGATCATCTCCGAAATTTCTGACAAGCAGTCCACCCACATCAGATGACATTTCATATTCATTCAAAACGGGCTTTGAGCCCTTGGCAAATAGTGCCTTACGCTTTGCCCATCTTTCTGCCTGTTCCCGGATTGTCGTTACATAAAAGCCTCGTCCAAAATCCAGGTCACGAAAAGAATGCCTTACATCAGGGTGATCGACGATCATATTGGAGCCATGATAAACAATCATACCGTCACCCCTCTGTTTTTCAGATACTCCGAGATGTCACGCACAACATAATCCGTGCTCTGCGTATGCAGCACGTCATAAT
>ONMH01000166.1 GCA_900318875.1 uncultured Lachnospiraceae bacterium
TACGTGATGTAATTTACATTCAATTCAATGGGGGATTGAAGAGTTCACAGACGCAGAAAACGTTGGTTCTCTCGGCTGGAGTGAACTCCGAAAACCTATAAAATCATAGTGGGGGGTATATATGAATACCATTCTTGATTGGCTGGAACATACGGCAGCAGCAGATCCAAACAAAGTCGCCTTTGAGGATCCGAAGGGCAGCATCACCTGGGGCGCACTCCGGGAACAGGCAGAGGGCATTGGTACCGCCCTTGCCGGCATCGGCGTGGCCAATCGGCCCGTGGCATTTTTCATGGAAAAGAGCGTTGCCGCGGTGATCGGCATGATGGGCACGGTTTATGCGAGAGGGTTCTATTCCTTTCTCGATCTTCGGCAGCCAAAGACCAGAATGCAGACCGTGATCACCAAGCTGGATCCTGCGGTGATCTTTGCAGATCACGGGAACCTGGAGACGGCAAGAGAGCTCTTTGCGCCGCAGTACCTGGTAATCGATCTGGAAGAGCTGGAAGAACAGAACCCAAAGGCAGATCCTGCCGTGCTGTCCCAAATCCGCAGCACCTGCCTCGACACAGATCCCCTGTACGTGAACTTCACCTCCGGCAGTACCGGTATCCCCAAGGGAGTGGTGGTCTGCCATCGCTCCGTGATCGACTTTATCCCGATCTTTGACAAGACCTTCGGCATCACAGGGGATGATGTGATGGGAAACCAGGCACCGTTTGATTTCGATGTCTCCGTCAAGGACATCTACAGCGGCCTGTACACGGGGGCAAAGGTAGTCCTGATCCCGAGAAACTACTTTGTGAATCCAACCGCACTGATGGACTACCTTGCTGACCACGAGATTACCACGCTCGTCTGGGCGGTGAGTGCCATGTGCTTTGTGTCCATCATGAACGGCTTCTCCTACCGGGTTCCGGAGCAGGTGAATAAGGTCCTCTTCAGCGGAGAGGTGATGCCGGTGAAGCAGCTGAACATCTGGAAAAAGTACCTGCCGGATGCGGCATATGTCAATCTCTACGGTCCGACCGAGATCACCTGCAACTGCACGTATTTCGTGCTGGATCCCGCAAAGACTTATGCTCTGGATGAGGTAATCCCGGCGGGAAAGCCCTTCCCGAACGAAAAGGTATTCCTGCTGGACGAGCAGGATCAGGAAGTCACGAAAGAGGGAGAAGTCGGAGAGATCTGCGTCGGTGGTACCTGCATTGCTGCCGGGTATTACCGGGAGCGGGAAAAGACGGAAGCCGTGTTTGTGCAGAATCCCCTGAACCAGGCATGGCAGGAGAAGATCTATCGGACCGGGGATCTGGGAAAGTATGATGGAGCGGGAAATCTCATCTATGTGTCCCGGAAGGACTTCCAGATCAAGCACCTGGGACACCGGATCGAGCTCGGGGAGATCGAGACCGATGCTATGGCCTGCGACGGGGTCACAAGGGCCTGCTGTCTCTATGACAGCGAGAAGAAAAAGCTGATTCTGTTCTATACGGAAGACCGGGAGAAGAAGGATCTGGAAAAAGACTTGCGCACCAGGGTACCGGACTTCATGGTGCCGAACCGGACCATTCCGATCGACAGGATGCCGCTTAACAAGAACGGCAAGATCGACCGGCATGCGCTGATGGATCTGTATCATAGCGGAAAGTGATACAGGTGCAGCGGGCAAACAACGCAAAACAAAGATCGGATCGGACAGATCTGGAAACAGAAGAAATCGGAGAGAGAAGATGGAAGACCACACGCTGATTGGAATCCTGCAGAAGTACGGGACACCGACCTATGTATTTGATACCGGAGCATTTCAGAGGAGGATCCGCGAGGTCCGTGACATCCTGGGAGAGCACATCGCCCTTTGCTACTCCGTGAAGGCAAATCCGTTCCTGATCCCGGCAGCGGCGGAGGCGGCATGGAGAAGGTGGTGTATTCCGGCGTCAACAAGGAGCCTGGAGATGTGCGACAGGCCATCGGAGATGCGGTGGGATGCTGCACCGCAGAGTCCCTGCGCCATGTGAAGATCCTGAATGCGGAGGCGCTGCAGGCGGGAAAAGTTGTCCCGGTGCTGCTGCGGCTCAATCACGGATCGCAGTTTGGAATGTCGAGGGAAGATCTCCTCTCTGTCATCGACCGCAGGAAAGAGTATCCCGGGATTGCCATAGAGGGCATTCACTACTTCGTCGGCACCCAGCGCAGGAACCGGGACCTGCACCAGCAAAAAGAGGAACTCCGGATGCTGGAGGACCTGTTCCGGGAAGTGAGAGAGCAGCACGGATACGAGCTGAAGAAACTCGAGTACGGACCTGGTCTCCCGGTACCGCTGTTTGTGGGGGATGATTTCTCGGATACCCTGGCGCCTGCCAGAGAACTGGCACCAGCCCTGCAGCACGCGGCGGAGTTTGCAGAACTCACGGTGGAGGCGGGCAGGTTCCTTGCGACAGAGTGCGGCTGCTACCTGACAAGGATCATGGATCAGAAAACCTCGGGAGACAAGCACTACTGCATTGCGGACGGCGGCATCCACCATGTCAACTACCTGGGACAGCTGATGGGCATGAAGACGCCGGTGATCCGTCACTATCAGGGAAATGGAGACCCGGATGCAAATCCATCAAAGGTATCCTACCGCCGCATTCCAGACGATGAGAGCCATGAGTATGCCCTGTGCGGGAGCCTGTGCACAACCAATGATGACCTCGTGCGGTCTGTCCGGATGGCAGAGATTCGGCCGGGGGATGTGCTTGCATTTGAGAACATTGGCGCTTATTCTGTTACCGAGGCGATGTATCTGTTTCTGAGCAGGGATCTGCCGAGAGTCGTCCTGGTACAGCAGGATGGAAGCTGGCTTCTTGCGAGGGATGTGAAGAAGACCAGTCCCATCAATACGGTCTGCGGCGCCATGGACAGGAGGTAATGGAATGCGGCCTGAGAATACAGGCATTGCCGTCTGATAATGGCAGCAGCAGAGTAAAGAGAGAATACACGGAAAAGGAAAATGAACTGATTCAGATTTTGTCAGATGTGAAGGACGATGTGGACTTTGCAAACTGCACCACGCTGATTGACGATGGTATTCTCAACTCGTTTGATATCCTCCAGATCATCAGCGAGCTGAATGATGCCTATGACATCTCGATTCCCGCATCGGAGATTGTGCCGGCGAACTTCAACAGCGCAAAGGCACTCTATGCGATGGTAAAGAGACTGCAGGATGCCTGAGATACGGCTATGCAGTTGATGAATTCCTGCGATAATCGCGATAACAGGCAGACAGCAGGTGACCGGAGGAGTACCCATATCCTCATGGAAGGGAAAGAAATACGCATTTGAAGAGAACAAAATTTTTCGGGATAGTCGCAGCGGGGATTCTTGCCGCTGCTGTAACCGCCTGCGGACAGAAACAGACAGAACCGGAAGCAGAGACTGCAAGCACACAGCAGACAGCAGATACAGTGACAACAGCGTCCAGTACAGAAGCTGCAGCGGAAGCCGTTACAGAAGCTGCCACGACGGCAGCAACAGAGGCCGCCACGACAGCGGCAACGGAAGCTTCCACGGAGGCTGCAACCGAGCCGGCGGAGCAGAAAGACCCGTATGACCTTGGCATCCAATACACGGATGACTGTGTGGGTACGCTGGTCGGGTCAGACGCCACGATGCAGATCGTGGTGATTGGAGATTCCCAGTTTGGAAACTACAAGGGATACGACGGGTTGGCCAGCCTGGTCTCTCAATACTGCCATGCCAATGTTTACAACCTTGCTATTGGAGGAACCACAGCGGCTGTTCAGCTCACCGACGGACAGGACATGCGGAGCTGGGATTCTGATTGCGGGCTCGGGATGACCTATGCGATTGTCGGAGATGTTCCTGCTGACTTCCTGCAGAACTACTCGAGTATTGATTATCAGAGAAAAGTCTTTGCCGGCTGTGATTTCTCCAAGACGGATGTCTTCGTTGTGGAGTACGGCGTCAACGATTTCATGTCCAAGATCCCGATCGATGATTCCTCGAATCCGTCAAAGGCATATCGCTCTGCTCTTGAGACTATCATCCATCGCTTGCGCAGCACCTTCCCGGATGTTGCCATTGTGATCTGCGGACCTGGCTACGCCCAGTTCCTTAACAATGGAACATATGTCGGGGATTCCAATACCTTGAATTACGGATATGGAACTCTTTACGATTATGCCTGCGCGGCACAAAATGTGGTCTCCTCGATTAACCAGGGAAATGTCAGTTATATGAATCCCTATGACTTCCTTAACATCAATGCTTCCAATGCAAAAGATAACCTGCTTGCAGATGGTATCCATATGTCCCCGGAGAACCGAAAAAAGTATGCACAGATGCTCTCGCGCATTATTATTCGTTCTCAGGGCTATACGATCGATGAAGGCGTAGATCCCAGTACAGTGGACTGGAAATCTACCAAGACCACGCAGTAATTTATGACATCGGGCTCGGCATAAAAGCCAGGCCCGAATTTTTAACACCGTGTGCTGAATGGCAGTCCTCTGCTGAAGCAGAGGAAGAAGGTGCTGCTCTTTTGCCATTGTCTACAAAGCAGTACTGAAATTGGCAGAACAACGGGGCTGAGAGGGAGTTATGTCGTTTACATCCATTGCCTACCTGCTGTTCACAGCAGGCTGTGCTGTGATTTATTACCTGATACCGAGGCGTGCTTCCCGGTATCAGTATTTTGTGTTGCTCATTTTCAGCTATGTCTTTTATCTTTTGAATGGCCCGGCACTCATCTTTTTCCTGCTCTTTACCACGTTCTCCACGTTTTTTGCTGCACGTCTTCTGGATCGGTTGGAAGACCGGATGAAGCAGCTTGGGAGAGGGGCAGAGAATAAAGCGAGGCGCCAGAAAATCCGGAAGAAAAAGAAAGCGATTTTCATTCTTTGCCTTGTCCTGAACTTCGGCATGCTGTTTTTCCTCAAGTATCTTGACGTCTGGACCTGGGCACTGCCCCTCGGCATTTCGTTCTACACGTTTCAGTCGATGGGATACCTGATTGACGTTTTTACTGGGGAAGAACCCATGCGGAGCAGCATCCGACAAGATACATGCTCTTTGTGTCCTTTTTTCCGCAGATTCTGCAGGGGCCGATTGGGAGATATGAGCGCCTGATGCCCCAGCTTGCGGGCGAGACAAAAGTCGATGGAAAAATGGTCTGCACCGGACATCGGCTGGATCTTGTTCAGGTGGAGCATGGCGCGCAGCGCATGCTTTGGGGATATTTTCTGAAGTTCGTGATCGCAGACCGTGCCGGTGCTGCTGTCAGCCTGGTCAACAACAATTACCTCGCGTACTCCGGTACCTATTACGCAGTGACTGCCCTCCTCTATGCGGCACAGCTCTATGGAGATTTTGCAGGCGGTATGGACGTGGTGATCGGGACAGCAGAGATCTTCGGGATCCATCTGGATGAGAACTTCAAGCGTCCTTACTTTTCCTGCTCCATCACTGATTTCTGGCATCGCTGGCACATCACCCTGGGAACCTGGATGAAGGACTATGTCTTTTATCCCATGACGGTCTCCGGCTGGATGCGGAAACTGACCAAAGGGGCAAAGAAGCACATCGGAAGAAAAGGCGCGGCGATTCTGCAGGCGACCATAGCCAACATTTTAGTCTTCCTTCTGGTCGGAGTCTGGCATGGAAAGGGCGGAAAGTATCTCGTCTACGGTCTGTACAACGGTGTGATCATCTCTCTGGAGGCGCTGCTTGGGACGGCACACCCGTCAAAAAACCGGGCTCTGCACCTCCTGCAGGTTTTGGTTACCTTTATTCTGGTCACCATCAGCTGGTTCTGGGATTTTCCCACAACGCTGTCTCAGTCCAACTACATGCTGACCCATGTCTTCACAGACTTTCATCTGAATGAGATCACGGGACAGATCTTTGTCGATCTTCATTTTACACCGGGGATCCTTGCCTTTGGCTGTCTGGTGCTGTTGGTCAAGAGCCTTCTGGAGGAGATCCGGCAGAAGAGCATTTTTGAGCAGATGGATGCGCTGCCGCGTCCCGCGAGATGGGCAATCTATTACGGGGTGATGTTTTCCGTTTTGATCTTCCAGAACAACGGACTTGCTTCTGGCTTTATCTATGCGCAGTTCTGAGGGAGGAAAAATGGAAGAAAAGATGACAACAAGCGCAGGAGCTGCGGATCCGGCAGAGAGGAAGGAGAGAAGAGTGCACACCGGATGGCGGTTTGTGATTCTGTTTCTCCTGATCTTTGCGATGCTCAATGGCTTTCTGACGCTCGCCCTCTGCGATGACGTGCAGATGCGTGTACTGATCAGGAAGGCGGCAGAGAATACTGCAGAGGATGTGATCATTGGCACATCGATGGCACGGGCAGGCGTGGATCCGGACACGGTCTCAAAGGT
>ONMH01000168.1 GCA_900318875.1 uncultured Lachnospiraceae bacterium
CCCTCCTCTCGATCATCGACGATGAGCTGATGCCGGAGGTGGACGTGCGCAGGCTCAAGGAAAACGCAGACAAAAAGACGCAGGAAGCTGCGGAATAGGGATCTTACGAAAAGCCTGGACACCGCCCTCAGATTATTGCTTTCGGAACGCCCTGACTGGCGTTCGGTTTTTCATTCTCCGGGTGCCTTCTTCCGGCTTTTAGAGCAGCCTGTTACTGGCCAATTACCGCGCTTGTCGATAGGCCCTGCAAACCAACTTTTTCTGGTCTGCAAGGCCATTTTTGTTTGCCTTTTTGCAAGCATGCCCAAGTAACAATACCATGTTTGAAAGGCGGTATAGGGATGTCAATCGTTCGTAAAAAGGCAAAAGAATAGGGGTGACATATGTTTACGGGCAGGAGAAAGGGGTATGGGACATTCAAAAGAAGCAGATGCGCAGCAAGCGCACGCTGATCGGCAAGATCGATCCGGAAACCGGGGAAGTTGTTCCGACGAAAGGGTGGGGAAAGAATCGGGAATCCGTCCAGAAAAAGACCGGCAGACGAAGCGATAAGTCCCTCTATGAAGAGCAGAAGAAACGCAATATCGAGCTGAATCAGAAGATCGCCGCAAAGGGATCGCCGCAAAGGATATCGAGATTGCGCAGCTGCGGCAGGAACTGCACAACCTGACGGGACAATAAAAAAACTGTGTCCAGAGAAGGCCGAAAGGCCTTCTTTTTTGTGCATGACGCCCGGAAAGATGGTACGATTCTGCCTTTCTTTGGGAAATGTGCCCGCACGCTCTGCAAAGATGGTAAAATTTTCTTCAGAAAACCGCAGCATTTCTCCGCGCCTGCAGCTGGCAGGAAAGGAGGCCTCCATGGCAGCATTTGACCGCATCTCCTCCGGCATCCGGGACCTGGATGCCGCCCTCGACAACATCCGCCTCGGCGACAACGTGGTCTTGCGCGTCTCCGACCTGGACGAATTCCACCTGTTTCTCGATCCCTTCGTGGCAAGGTGCCGGAAGGACGGCAGAAAGCTCGTCTACGTGCGCTTTGCCTCCCATCCCCCTCTGGTTGCAGAGGAAGCGGGAGTGGAGACGGTTCACGTGGAGCTCTCCCACCGGTTTGAGACCTTCACCGTTGCGATCCACCAGCTGATCCGGGAGAGGGGACGGGAGGTCTTCTACGTCTTCGACTGCCTTTCCGAGCTCCAGACGATCTGGGCGACGGACATGATGATGAGCAACTTCTTCCGGGTGACCTGTCCCTTCCTGTTTGAGATGGACACGGTCGCCTATTTCCCGATCCTGCGAGGCAGGCACAGCTTCCAGGCGATCGCGAACATCCGGGACACCGCCCAGGTCTTCCTCGATGTCTTTTCGGACCGGGAGCCGGAGGAAGAGGGAGAGGAGCGCTCCTGCCTTCGGGGCGCCTACCTGCGGCCCCAGAAGGTCTGGAACCGCTACTCCGACACGATGTTTCTGCCCCACTTCCTCGATGCGAGGACGGGATCACTCTCCCCGGTCCTTGACGGCGTCCAGGCCTCGCGCTTTTACACTGTGATGAACCGGTGCCTCAAGGCGGAGCAGAATCAGAACACTGATGCCTGGGACCGGTTCTTCAATGACACGAAGGCAAGAAGCGAAAGGGGAGAGGATGTCACCGATGCCTGCGCCAGGATGTGCCGCATCATGATGACCCGGGATGAGCACCTCCGGGCCCTCATTAGGGAGAACTTTGCGCCGCAGGACTACTTCCGGGTGCGGGATCACATGATCGGAACCGGCATGATCGGCGGCAAGGCCTGCGGCATGCTCCTTGCAAGAAAGATCATCGAGAATCGGCGCCCGGATCTCTACCGCCGCTTTGAGCCCCATGACTCCTATTACATCGGCTCCGATGTGTTCTACTCCTACATCGTGGAGAACGGCTACTGGAACCTTAGGGTCCGGCAGCGGAGCGAGGAGGAGTACTTCTCCCTCGCAGAGCGCTTTGCGGAAGCCCTGCGGCGGGGGTCCTTCCCGAGGGAGATGGAGGAGCAGTTCGTGCAGCTCCTTGAGTACTATGGCCAGGACCCCATCATCGTGCGCTCCTCCTCGATCCTTGAGGACGGCTACGGAAACGCCTTTGCGGGAAAGTACGAGTCGGTGTTCCTTTCCAACACCGGAAGCATGGAGGAGCGCCTTCTTGCCTTCAAGGACGCGGTCCGCACGGTCTATGCGAGCACGATGTCGCTGTCCGCCCTGGACTATCGGAAGCGAAGGGGGCTTGCAAAGCGGGATGAGCAGATGGCACTCCTTGTGCAGCGCGTCTCCGGCTCTCACTACGGCCGGTATTACCTCCCCTGTGCGGCAGGGGTCGGCTACTCCTACAGCCCCTATCGGTTCCTCCGGGAGATGGACCCTGCCGCCGGAATGCTGCGCCTTGTGATGGGCCTTGGCACGATGGCGGTGGATCGGGTGGAGGGTTCCTACCCCCGGATTGTGAGCCTTGACCAGCCGGAGGTGACAGCGGCTGTGACAGAGGAGGACCGGCACCGGTTCTCCCAGAGAAAGATCGCGGTTGTGGATGCAAAGACCCGCTCTGTGAGGGATGTCTTCCTGGAGGAGCTTCTCCCGGTCCTTGCGGACTACCTCAAAAAGACGCTTCTTACCCACGACCGGGAGGCGGAGCGGTTCTTTCGGGAGTCCGGAAGGCCGAGGGAGGTGTATTTTATCACCTGCGGGGGCCTTGTAAAGAAGGAGCAGCTCATGAAGGACATGAGGGACCTTCTTGCCATCCTGGAAGCGGCGTACGGAAATCCCCTGGACACGGAGTTTACGATTAATCTTTCCCCCACAGGCGAGTACATGATCAATCTCCTGCAGTGCCGGCCGCTCCAGCTGGCAAAAGACACCGGGGAGGTGAAACTCCCGGAAAAGGTCCCGGAAGAGGACATCGTCCTAAAGACGCAGGGCGTCTCCATGGGGCTCTCAAGGCGCTTTGCCGTGGACCTTCTTGTCTTTGTGGACCCCGTGAAGTACTATCTCCTCCCCTATGCGGAAAAGCCCGCGGTGCGGGATGTGATCCACAGGGTGAACTGGCGCCTTCGGGGAAAGGGCGTGCGCATGGTGCTTCTCGTTCCCGGGAGGATCGGCACCAGCTCCCCGGAGCTCGGTGTCCCGACGGTCTTCTCCGACATCTCGGAGTTCGATGTCGTCGTGGAGATCGCAAGCAGCAGGGCGGGGTATAACCCGGAGCTCTCCTACGGGAGCCACTTCTTCCAGGACCTCGTGGAGGCAGGGATCGGCTACACGGCGGTCTTTGAGGATGCACACACGGTTTCTTACCACCCGGAGCGCCTCCTGCGCCTGAAGGACGTGACCACAGACTATCTTCCCGAAGGACGGGACCGGAACACCGGAGCCGCCGCTGCGGTCTCGGTGCTCGATGCCAGGGGGAGCGGTCTTTGTCTGTACACGGATATCAATAGCGACTTAACACTTGTTGTATATTCCGGTGAAAAGGCATGATAGAATAAAGCAAGAGTCCGCCTTCTGCAGGCGGCAGGAAAGGGAAACGAATGGAAAAGACAAAGGTTTACTTCACAGACTTCCGGACGGGACTTGGGGTGTCCCTTCCGGACAAACTCAAAAAGCTTATCAGGCTGGCCGGGATCGGCAGCATCGACATGGACGGGAAGCTCGTCGCGATCAAGATGCACTTCGGGGAGATGGGAAACATCGCCTACCTCCGGCCGAACTACGCAAAGGCTGTCGCAGACGTGGTGAAGGAGCAGGGCGGAAAGCCCTTCCTCACCGACTGCAACACGCTGTACCCGGGCTACCGCAAGAACGCGATTGACCACCTGTACTGCGCGGAGGTCAACGGCTTTGGCTGGATGACGACCGGATGTCCCGTGATCATCGGCGAGTACTGCAGGACCGCCTTTATCGGGAAGTCCGTTATGGACGCGGACGTCTTTATCTCCCTGACTCACTTCAAGGGCCATGAGGCGACGGGCTTTGGCGGAACGCTCAAGAACATCGGCATGGGCTGCGGCTCCCGCGCCGGCAAGATGCAGCAGCACAACAGCGGAAAGCCCCACGTCATCACGGACCGGTGCCGCGGCTGCAGGCGGTGCGCCAGGGAGTGCGGCTCCGATGCCATCTCCTACGATACCGGGAAGGCCTGGATCGATCCCGACATCTGCAAGGGGTGCGGCAGGTGCATCGGCGCCTGTTCTTTCGATGCCATCGAGAACACGAACGCGAATGCCAACGAGATCCTCTGCTGCAAGATCGCGGAGTACAGCCAGGCGGTCTGCGATGGAAGGCCCTGCTTCCACATCAGCCTGATCACAGATGTGTCGCCCAACTGCGACTGCCACGGGGAGAACGATGCACCGATCCTGCCCAACATCGGCATGCTGGCCTCCTTCGATCCGGTCGCCCTGGACCAAGCCTGTGTGGACCTGTGTCAGAAGGCGGAGCCGATCCGCAACTCCCAGCTCGGGGACAATCTGGCCCGTCCGGACTGGCACTGCCACCACGACCACTTCACGGACTCCAATCCGAACGTGCGCTGGAAGGAGACCCTGGAGCACGGGGAGAAGATCGGCCTCGGCAGCAGGGTATATGAACTCGTCACAATGAAGTAACACGCACCCAAGAGGAGCAGTCATGGCAGCAGCAGAAAGAGAAGCCGGGACAACGGAATGGGAGGAGATGCGCGCCGTCTTCGAGCACGCAGAGCATGCGATTGCGGTATACCGGTTTGCGGATGGGAGAGTGAAGACCGTCTGCATCTCGGACGGGCTGTATGCGATGATGCACACAGCGGAGGAGAGGGACAAAGAGGCTCTCATCCGCCGCTATGACACGGACATGTACCGGAACGTTGTCCCGGAGGATGCGGCCCGCATCGCCGCGGAGGCAAAGCGGTTTGCAACGGAGGGCGGCAGGTACGACGTGGTGTACCGGGAGAAGGTTACCCTCACGCACGCGGTGGGGTACCACCACTATCTTTCGGACGGCTCCCGGATTGCGGTCATTGTCTACACGGACATCGAGGATGTGGAAAAGGCGAACGAGTACGCCCGGATGTACGAGGGGAACACGCTCCGGAACTTCCTGGACCGGGGCGAACTCCTCTACTGCAACGCCCCGATGCGGCGGCTTCTTCGGCCGGTTCGAAACTTTGACACCGGCATCACGCTCTCGGAATGGCTCCTTGGCCGGGAGGACCCCGCCCTCCTTGCCATGGTGGCCTCCATGGACGGCCAGGGAAACCAGCCGGCGAGCTTTCGCGG
>ONMH01000173.1 GCA_900318875.1 uncultured Lachnospiraceae bacterium
CTGGGAGTGCCCGAACTGCGGCAACCGCGATCAGTCCAAGATGTCCGTTGCGAGAAGGACCTGCGGCTACATCGGAACCCAGTTCTGGAACCAGGGCAGGACCCAGGAGATCAAGGATCGTGTGCTGCATGTCTCGGTGAACAGCAACGACAATGCGGATCTGAATCCGAATGCGGCAATCAAGTAAGCAGCACAAACAATCATCAGGATCAGGAACAAAAAAAACAGGTATTCTGAAGAATGCCTGTTTTTTTATTTTATGAAAATATCCTTTATCTTAAGCTATAAATTTCCGTCAAAACGGGTATTGTCTATGCCTAGAATGTCAGAGAACACAACAGTGACAGTGTTTCGTGAACAGTAAACCCGCAATCTGGAAATTGCGGATCGGTAAATATCAAATCCTGAATCTTATTTCCGAAAAATGTTGTGTTTCCTGATGCCCAGACAGCTCAGTTTCTGATTCCGGACTGTCATTACCGGTTTTGGTTGGATTTAGGTATGTATCTCATCCGGATTGACCGGCATGGTTTCAGAAGTCACAGAAGTTCAGCTGCTGTGGGAACAGGCTGGGGCACAGCAGGTGCCCTGCAGGAATAGCAGGCGGTTCACCGTATGGAATGACAGCAGAATACAGAGCGGAGATCCTCTTAGCCGCCGGGACCCTGGCAAAAGCACAAAGGCCGCTCTCAGAGGAGGAACAGAAAATGTATTACGGACAGATCACAAGAGCAGACAGTGCAAACGGCGTCGGCATGCGCGTATCGCTCTTTGTCTCCGGCTGCACCAACCACTGCAAGGGCTGTTTCCAGCCCCAGACCTGGGATTTTTCCTTTGGAAGTCCCTATACAAAGGAGACAGAAGACGAACTCGTAAAAGAACTGCAGCGGCCGTTCTACAGCGGCATCACGATCCTCGGCGGCGAGCCCTTTGAGCCGGAAAACCAGCGGGAGCTCGTGAAGCTGATCCGGAGAATCCGCAGGGAGCTTCCCACGCGCACGATCTGGATGTACACCGGGAACGTCTATGAGGACATGCTGCCCGGCGGAAAGCGCCACATCGAGGTGACAGATGAGATTCTGGACAACATCGATGTCCTGGTGGACGGACCGTTTGTCGAGGAGAAGAAGAACATCGGCCTCAACTTCCGCGGCTCGGAGAACCAGCGCATCATCGACATGAAGGCAACGAGAAAAGAAGGACATGTGGTGTTGGATCCCCTCAGCAACTGAACGCAGTTTTCATCCCTGGTGTGTGAGTGTTCTGAAGAAGACTGCAGTATCGTTCCTTTCCATCATCAGCAAATGGCGGAGAAGACCGGAAGAGCCTCAGAGCTTCCGCTCCAGGGTAAACATGTTCTTTTTCTCCCCGTCGGAACAGACCACATCCCGGATGACCCCGCCCGGATGACCCCGGTCAGCCGAAGGCCTCCCGCCTCTGCAGACTGCAGGGAGCGCAGGTTGTCCGTGAAGATCCTTGCCCTGACCAGAGGGAGTTTCAGCACGTCAAGGGCGTAGCGGGTCGTGAGGTCCGTCACACGCCTCCCGATGCCGATGCCCCGCTCGGTCTGCTCCCCGATAAAGAGGCCGTACTCCCGGGAGCCGTCCTCCTCCGGCGCATTGAGGATGGAACAGCCCACCGGCCTGCCATCCTCGTTCTTGATGCAGATCATGTAGACGAGGACCTCCCCGGCTGCGATCTTATTGCGGAAATAGGCCTGTTCGTCCGCAAGGGTGATGGCTTCCCGGAAGATATAGTAGCGCTTCACCCGCTCGTCATTGCGCCATTTCACATAGCTGGCACAGTCCTCATAGGTCATCGGGCGAAGTCCGATGATGTCGTCTTCTGTGATGTAGCAATTCATCTCTGCACTCCTTTGTTCTGCCACCTGTTACAGAGCATGATAATCGCTGCCTGGTCCGGATGTAAAGTATCCCCTTCCCGTACAGGGCAGAAGGCAGACCGGACCCGCAGGCCGGGGCAGTCTGGCGATTGCAAATCTTCGCTTTCCCTCGCCGCTGTGCTATGATGCAGAAAAACAGGCTGGGAGGATGCATGCGGGAGCCGGGAAGACAAACAGAATATCGACGGCGCAGTCCACGGAGAAGGGCAGAAGAGGTTGACTTTGACATCGAGATCACCGAAGAGGACATCCGAAACTACGACCTTCTTGGCACCACAGAGAAGAATCCGTCTGCTGACCCGGAGGAGGAGATCCTCTTTGACCGGATCGGGGATTCTGATCCTGGGGATATTGATGCTGACTCGGAGGAGGAAAAAGAAGAGCAAGGAGAAGAGCCAGGGGAAAAAGAGAAGGCAGCGGGCAGAAGCAAAAAGAGAAAGCGCATTTCCATCCTGCTTCTGATCCTGATTCTCGCGCTGATTCCTGCGGGTATCTATTATGGTGCAGGGATTCTCACCTGCAGACGGGGTGCCGCCGAGTATGCAGCATATGCAAAGGAGATCCTCTCCGGCATGGAGACACCGGAGAAGGACGGCACAATCCCGGACCCGCAGATTGACTGGGACAGCCTTGAAAAAATCAATCCGGATCTTGCCGGCATCCTGTACATCCCGGCGCTGGATCTTGCCGTTCCCTATACGGCAGGAGAGGAGAGCTCCTATGCGCTCTCCCACACCTTTTCCGGAACAGAGAGTCCTGTGGGAAGCATCAGCTGTTCGGAGGACACCGATGCCGCCTTTTCCGGCATGAATGCCGTGCTCCTTGGTGCAGTGCCGCGGGACGGGAGCCTGTTTGGCGGTTTCAAAAAGCTCTTTTTCCAGGAGAGGCTCCTGCAGGATCAGCCCTGCGTCTTTGTCTTTACGAGGACATGGCGAAGGCGCTATCAGGTCTTTGCGGGCTTTTCCGCCATGAACACGGATCCGGTCCTTTGCACCTTCTCTGCAGACGAAAAGTACCGGTATTATCTCTCCCTCGCAGAGAGCCGGAATGCGCTGGAGGGGATGGAGGACATCTCCTCCTACACCCAAGAGGAGGAGCCGTTTCTCACCCTCTCTGCGGGCTCCGGAAAGTACCGGACCTACAGCAGAATTCTCTGCTGCATTCTCACTGGAGAGGAGAGCGATGACTGAGTAAGTCAAAAAGAGAACTTCGTCCCGGAATGGGCGGAGTTCTCTTTCTCTTTGGGTATGAATTTCTGATTTTCGATTATGGTCTTCTTCCGGTGCCCCAGGAGAACAGGCACATATGGGAGGGACCGGTGTGGGTACCGACGACAGGCCCCACGGTGGTGATGATGACATCCCTGCAGGGAATCTTTGCCAGCACATCCCTGCGGAGCTGCTTTGCCTCATCCATGCAGTCTGTGCAGGAAATGTAGAGGATCTGATCCTCTGGATTCCGGATCGTCTGCTCCGTGAGAGAGATCAGCTTGCGAAGCGATGCCTTTCTTCCGCGCACGACGGAGAGCATCTCAATGGCACCGGTGTTGCCAACATACAGCATGGGCTTGATGTCGAGCACGTTGCTGATCTTGCAGGTCGCCGCATTCACACGGCCGCCCCGGTAGAGATAGGTCAGGTTGCCGACGGTGAAATAGTGGGCGAGCTTTAAGCGGTTCTCGGTGAGCCAGGCGGCGTTTTCCTCCAGGCTCATGCCTGCTTCCCGGTTTTCCGCAGCCTTCACGGCGAAGACACCCTCACCGCCGCAGGCGCAGAGCGAGTCGATCACGACGAATTTCCGGTCAGGAAACTCCTGGCGCAGATCATCCGCCGCCATCACCGCATTGTTGTAGGTGTTGCTCATGCCGCTGGTGAAGCAGATGTAGAGGATATCGTTGCCGTCCGCAAGGAGCGGGCGGAAGAAGTCCAGATATTCTGCAGGGGTGATCTGAGAGGTGGAGGCGAAGGCGCCGTTCTCCAGCGCCTGATAGAAGTCGTGCGCGGAGAAGTTCCGGAAATCCGGATAGTGCTGGAAGGATCTGCCGTCGGTCATTACGACGTTCATCGGGATCACCGGCATGTGGTAGTGTTCCAGGATGTCCTGGTTCATGTCACAGGTCGCATCCGTAACAATGAGATACTCTTTCATGTTTGAGCTCCATTTTTAGATTAGTGCCTGCAGTATAGCAAAAAGAAAAGTCGGTTTGTCTACTCAGAACCGCAAGACTGCGGAATTTACCCCACTTTCCGGGAAAGTTGTGGCGAAATACCGTTGGAAATCTTGCAAAACAGGGTATAAAAAAACTGGAATCCAGATTTCTGGATTCCAGTTCTGCGGCCAAGAGGGCTCGAACCTCTGACCTCCCGCACGTCAAGCGGACGCTCATCCCAGCTGAGCTATGACCGCATCTTGTGAAGCACCGAAGCGCTGTCAACGAAAAGCATTATATCCCGCCCCACCTGGTCTGGCAACAGGAAAATGCAAAAAAACCAGCACCAAAGAGAGGAGACTTACCATGAAACGAGAGATCAAGCCCTTTGAGGAGGTCCTGCAGGACACGCTCTCCGGCATCAGCGCCATGCTGCCCAGGAACAAGGAGGGCTGGCAGGTCCTGTGCGACACCCGTCCGGGTGTGAAAAAGGATCGGCATCCTGTCACAATCGCCCCTGCCGGCAGGAAGGAGGAGGGATATGTGATCCCTGTCTTCTGCGCAGAGGATGTCTACGATTACTACCGTTCCACAAAGGATGAGGAGGCCGCGATCCGGTACTTTGCAGACCTCTTTGCAAAAGCGCAGGCGCCAAAGACCAATGAGAGCATCCAGGACCTTGCCCTTTTGCTCTGCCGGGATCCCCTGCTCTTTCGAAGAAACGTCGTCGGCTGGTTTGTGCGAAAAGATGATCCTGCGGCAAAGGACAGACCCAGCCTTGTCTTCGGAGACCTTGCCCTGATCTTCTTTGTCTCCCTCGAGCGCTTTGGCACCCCTGGAGCCGTTCCCATCCGGGATGCCACAAAGTCCCGCATGCCGTTCTGCCCGGACGCAGAAGCGCTGGCAGAGCTTGCTGCAGACAACCGCTCTGACATCGATCCCATGGTGATCCGGGATCTCTCAGAGGAGTATCAGCGGTTTGCAGAGGGCTCCGCCGTCTACCAGATCTCCACGATGATGGGAGAGCACGGATGTGCAGCCATCCTCTACCGGAGCACACAGGACTTCCTGCAGGCACATCTGGGGGAGGAGGGGGTTCTTCTGCCCGTGGGCACGGACACCTGCCTTGCCGTAAAGGTCCCGGGACCGGTAAACTTCCAGACGATAAAAGAAGAATTTCTTCTCAACGAGGAGAAGGCGGGAAAGATCCCCATGAACAAGCGGCTCTCCCACACCGCCTACCGCCTGCAGGACGGTGTTCCCGTCCCTGCAGAATAGGAGAGAAGCTGGAAAAGGTGTTAAAAATCCTGGAAGCATGAGCAGCATCCGCG
>ONMH01000175.1 GCA_900318875.1 uncultured Lachnospiraceae bacterium
GGTCTCTTCCTGCTTCCTGTCCATAGATGGCCTCCTTCGTATGGAACCATGGTACCACAGGAGGGGAGGAGACAGGGATCAGGCTTCATGGCAGGACAGGGAGAGAGACCATAAGAAAGCAATGAGAGACAAAGTAACGCACAAGCCGCTTCTGACATTGGTGTTGTTTCTCTTCTGAGGCCTTCTGTGCGATCCTGTCTTCAGGACAGCTGTGTAACTCCAGGACCAGGGCGGAGGAATCCGCTGCACTCGGACTTGAAGCGCAGCTGTCCATTTTTGTTATGTAGGAAAAAGCAATCCTGCCCATCGATGCTTATGCCTTATCAGAGCACCGCAGCAATGCCGATAAAAGTAGAAACAGATGGCATTCCGCACGGTCCGCACGGTCTCAGAAAAGCTCTCAAAAAAGATCTTGCATTTTTAAAACGGTATGGGTAAACTGTACACAACAATTCAATAACGCTTTAAACCGTTGAAGCGGAGAAGACTGCAGATGGTCCGCTGAGGGCACGGCCGAATCGAAAGAAGTACGCTGTGACGAGAGGACCCGCGTCAGGGGTCGGGGATATGTTGGTATCCCGCAAAGAGCACGGTATAACCGTGAAACAAGGTGGCACCGCGAAGCATAGTAACCTTCGTCCTTGGCAGAAGCAAATGCAGCTGTTTCTGTCGAGGGCGTTTTTTGTTGGGCCAAGATCAAAACAGCCTGCAGACTGCATGGCAGTCAGGAGGGAAACATGACAAGACCAGGGCTTTCTGAAGTACTGGAGCTGGCAAAACAGGGAGAGTACCGGCGCGTTCCGATCAGCCGGGAGATCCTCTCGGATGCAGTCACCCCGCTGGAGGTGCTGCGAAGGATGAAGAACGTGTCGGATCACTGCTACATGCTCGAATCCGCCTACCAGCAGGAGCGCTGGGGACGGTACACGTTCCTCGGTTTTGATCCCACACTGGAGATCACCTGCAGGGACGGAAACATGAAGGTCGGAACCCTCTCTTTTGAGACGGACGATCCCGGCAGGTACATCCGCCAGGTGCTGGCGGAGTACAAGAGCCCCCGCCTTGATTTTCTGCCCCCGTTTGCAGGCGGCCTTGTCGGGTACTTCTCCTACGACTACCTGAAGTACTCCGAGAAGTCCCTGCACCTGGATGCCACAGACACCGAGGATTTCCGGGACGTGGATCTGATGCTCTTTGACAGAGTCATCGCCTTCGACAACTTCAGGCAGAAGATCATCCTGATTGCAAGCGTCGACCTCTCCAAGCCCGAGGCCTCCTATGAGAAGGCAAAGATGACACTCGATGAGATGGAGCACCTGATCCTTCACGGCGCAAAGAAGAAGGAGCCCGCAGGAGTCTTAAAGTCAGAGTTCCGGGAGCTCTTTGACAAAGATGCCTACAGCCGGATGGTGGAGAGGGCAAAGCACCACATCAAAGAGGGAGACATCTTCCAGATCGTCCTCTCAAACCGCATGGATGCGGACTTTGAGGGGAGCCTGTTGAACACCTACCGGATCCTCAGGACCCTCAATCCCTCCCCGTACATGTTTTACCTCTCTGGCACGGATGTGGAGGTGGCAGGTGCCTCCCCGGAGACCCTGGTAAAGCTCGACAACGGCGTCCTTCACACCTTCCCGCTTGCGGGGACAAGACCCAGGGGCAAGACCCCGGAGGAGGACAGAGCCCTCGAGGAGGGACTTCTCAGGGATGAAAAGGAGCTTGCCGAGCACAACATGCTCGTCGACCTTGGCCGCAACGACATCGGCAGGATCTCGAAGTTCGGCTCTGTGCAGGTGGAATCCCTCCACGAGATCCTGCGCTACTCCCACGTGATGCACATCGGCTCCACGGTCCGGGGCGAGATCCGGGATGACCTGGATGCGCTCAACGCGGTGGACGCGGTGCTCCCCGCGGGAACCCTCTCGGGGGCTCCGAAGATCCGGGCCTGCCAGCTCATCAACGACCTGGAGAACAACCGGCGCGGCATCTACGGCGGCGCCATCGGATACCTGGACTTCACCGGAAACATGGACCTTTGCATTGCGATCCGCATCGCCTACAAGAAGAACGGAAAGGTGTTCATCCGCTCCGGTGCAGGCATCGTCGCAGACTCTGTCCCGGAGAAGGAGTACCAGGAGTGCAGAAACAAGGCGGCTGCGGTTGTGGCAGCCCTCAAAGAGGCAACACAGCTCTCGGAGGATCCCGAGGAGGAACTCCTTCCGGAACCTGATAAGAAGGGAGAACAGGCATGATACTCCTTGTCGACAACTATGACAGCTTTTCCTACAACCTCTACCAGCTCGTGGGAAGCATCGAGCCGGACATCAAAGTCATCCGGAACGATGCGATGACCGTAGAGGAGATCGATGCCCTGCAACCTGCAGGCATCATCCTCTCCCCGGGACCGGGGCGGCCTGCGGACGCAGGGGTCCTCGAGGACATCGTAAAAAAGCTGGGAGACCGGTATCCGATCCTCGGGGTGTGCCTCGGCGAGCAGGGTATCTGCGAGGCCTTCGGCGCGGCGATCACCTACGCCCAAAAGCTCATGCACGGAAAGCAGTCTGTCGCAGCGCTCGATCTTACAAGCCCCATCTTTAAGGGCCTTCCCGAGAAGGTAAAGGTCGCAAGATACCACAGCCTGGCCGCCGAGGAGGACACCCTCCCCGATACCCTGAAGGTCATCGCCAAGGCGGATGACGGTGAGGTGATGGCGGTGCAGCACACGAAGTATAAGATCTTCGGTCTTCAGTTCCACCCGGAGAGCATCATGACCCCGGAGGGGCCAAAGATGCTCCGGAACTTTATCGATATGACCAGGTGACAGGACAGAAAACAAAAACCGCAGAGGTTTTGAAGGTTCATCACAGGATTGACACAGATCTGTGCGATAAGAGAAAAGAACAAAAGCCCAAAAAGGAGGCAATGCAATGATCGCAGAAGCAATCAAGAAGGTGGTAGACAAGCAGGATCTGACCTACGACGAGGCCCATGAGGTCATGCTCGAGATCATGAGCGGCAGGACGACGCCGACCCAGAACGCGGCATTCCTGGCAGCCCTCTCCACAAAGTCCGCAAAGGCGGAGACGATTGATGAGATCTCCGGCTGCGCAGAGGCCATGCGGAGTCTTGCAACGCCCGTCCCGCACCCCGGGATGGAGGTCCTGGAGATCGTGGGAACGGGCGGAGATGGTGCTCACAGCTTCAACATCTCGACAACGGCAGCCATGGTGATCGCATCCGCTGGCGTGAAGGTTGCAAAGCACGGAAACCGCGCCGCATCCTCCCTCTCCGGCACGGCAGACTGCCTGGAGGCCCTTGGCGTAAACATCCACGAGGAAAGTACGTGGGACCCATCCGGAAGGAGCTTGGCATCCGCACGGTCTTCAACATCCTGGGACCCCTGACGAACCCCGCAAAGCCGGAGTACTTCCTTCTTGGCGTCTACGACGAATATCTGGCAGAGCCCGTTGCCAAGGTTCTCGCTTCCCTCGGGGTAAAGCGTGCCCTTGTCGTCTACGGAAAGGATAAGCTCGATGAGATCTCCGCCTCCGCGCCGACCACGGTCTGCGAGCTGAGAGAGGGCTACTACAGGACTTTTGAGATCACACCCGAAGAGTTCGGCCTCGTCCGCGGAAAGAAGGAGGACATCGTCGGAGGAACCCCTGCAGAGAATGCGCAGATCACAAGGGACATTCTTTCCGGCAAGGAGCAGGGAACGAGAAGAACCATCGTCCTTTTGAATGCCGGGGCAGCGCTCTTTGCTGCAGGCAAGGCAAAGGACATCCAGGAGGGCATCGCCCTTGCTGCGGAGAAGATCGACTCCGGCGCCGCGGCAAAGGCTCTGGAAAACGTGATTGCTGTCTCCAACGGGTAACAAGATATGGAAGGAAACATTCTGGATCAGCTTGCGGACTGCGCAAGGGTCCGTGTTCAGAAGGAACAGGAGGAAACCTCCCTTGATGTGATGCGGGAGAAAGCCTGGCAGGCAGCGCAGGACACCCCCGAGGAGCAGAGGTTTCTCTTTGAGAAGGCGCTCTCCGGTCCTGGCATCCACTTCATCTGTGAGTGCAAGAAGGCATCGCCCTCAAAGGGCCTTATCGCCCCAAAGTTCCCGTACCTCGAGATCGCAAGGGACTATGAGGCGGCTGGTGCATCGGCGATCTCCTGTCTCACGGAGCCAAAGTGGTTTCTTGGGAAGAACGAATACCTGAAGGAGATCGCAGAGACCGTCTCGATTCCGGTCCTTCGGAAGGACTTCACGGTAGACCCGTACATGATCTACGAGGCAAAGGTCCTCGGCGCCTCGGCAGTCCTTATCATCTGTGCGATCCTCGATGCGGAGACGATCCACCGCTGGATCGGCATCTGCGACACCTTAGGGCTCTCCGCCCTGGTGGAAGCCCATGATGAGCGCGAGGTCCAGATGGCAGCGGATGCAGGGGCAAGGATCATCGGCGTCAACAACCGGAACCTGAAGGACTTTACCGTGGACATCCACAACGCGGGAAGGCTCCGGCACTTTGCTCCTGAGGGAACCATCTTTGTCGCAGAGAGCGGCATTAAGACAAGAGACGATGTCAGGGCACTGGAGGCGGACGGCGTCAATGCAGTTCTGATCGGAGAGCAGCTGATGCGGGCTGAAAACAGACAGGCAGAGCTTAAAAAGCTCCGGGGCGTCTCATGATGGCGGCAGGGATCCCGGTCCGGATCAAGATCTGCGGCATGCGTCGCATGGAAGACATCGAAGCCGTCAATGCAGTGCGGCCGGACTATGCGGGCTTTGTCTTTGACAGCACGCGAAAGCGCTACATCCCGTTTGAGCGGGCGAGGGAGCTTGCGGAGCACCTGGACCCCTTCATCGAGCCTGTCGGCGTCTTTGTGAATGTAGCCGTCAGCCATGTCCTCGAAGGCTGCCATCTGGCGGGCATCCGCACGGTGCAGCTCCACGGACAGGAGACGAACGAATACATTGAGGACCTGAGAAGGCAGGCGGACTTTCCGCTTCGGATCATTCAGGCGATCCGCATCGAAAAGAGAGAAGATGTGCAGCGCGCAGAAAAGAGCAGGGCAGATCTCATCCTCCTCGACAGCGGAAAGGGCGGCACCGGCACTGCCTTTGAATGGAGCCTCGTAAAGAGCGCAAAAAGGCCCTTCATCCTGGCAGGCGGCCTTGGCCCTGACAACGTGCAGGCTGCCATAGGGGCTGTGCACCCTGCGGGCGTCGATGCCAGCAGCAGCCTGGAGACAGAAGGATTCAAGGACCCGGAGAAAATACGAAGATTCTGCGAAGCGGTGAGAAGCGCAGAGTAACAAAGACCACGAAAGGAGAAAACATGTCACAGTCAAGAGGAAGATTCGGCATCCATGGCGGACAGTACATCCCGGAGACGCTGATGAATGCCGTTATTGAGCTGGAGGATGCCTACAACAAGTATAAGGATGATCCCCAGTTCAACGCAGAGCTCACGGAACTCCTCAACAACTACGCGGGCAGACCTTCCAGGCTCTACTATGCGGAGATGATGACAAAGGACCTCGGCGGGGCAAAGATCTACTTAAAGAGAGAGGACTTAAACCACACCGGTGCCCACAAGATCAACAACTGCCTCGGCCAGGCACTGCTTGCCAAGAAGATGGGCAAGACAAGACTCATTGCGGAGACCGGCGCCGGCCAGCACGGCGTTGCCACTGCCACCGTCGCCGCCCTCATGGGCATGGAGTGCGTGGTCTTCATGGGAAAGGTAGACTGTGAGAGACAGGCGCTGAATGTCTACAAGATGAAGCTCCTCGGCGCCGACGTGGTCCCTGTCACGACAGGGACCGGCACCTTAAAGGATGCGGTCTCCCAGGCCATGCGTGAGTGGACTTCGAGAATCGAGGACACCCACTACTGCCTCGGCTCCTGCATGGGACCTCACCCGTTCCCGACCATCGTCCGCGACTTCCAGGCGGTGATCTCCAAGGAGTCCAGGGCACAGATCCTGGAGAAGGAGGGAAGGCTCCCGGATGCCGTCATCGCCTGCGTGGGCGGCGGCTCCAATGCCATCGGCTCCTTCTACCACTATATAGGTGACAAGGACGTGCGCCT
>ONMH01000061.1:0-4645 GCA_900318875.1 uncultured Lachnospiraceae bacterium
CCGTCCGGAAACCAGGCCGCAGAGGGGAAGAAAAGCCCGCATTCTTGTCATTTATGCCGTCTCTGTGCTATAGTGCATATTTGGTAAAGTTTACGCGTTTAAAAATCACAAGACCGGTTGGATGGGAGCAGTATGTCAGAAGAAAAGACCAAAACTGAATTTCTGCCGGACAGACAGAACGACACCCTGGGCAGCTTTGCGCAGTCTTCGCCGAAGAAGGAAGTGCCTGCCGCTGTCCCCGAACAGACCCATCTCGACGACGGTCACATCGAAAAACTCGCCGAGTATCTCTCCCCCGAGGACCTGTACCGGGATCTGATCGATCGGGTGCGCAAGTACCATCCCTCCGATGACATCAGCCTGATCGAGAAGGCATACCGGTATGCGGCAAAGGCCCACGAGGGACAGAAGAGAAAGTCCGGGGAGCCCTACATCATCCATCCGCTCTATGTCGCCATCATCCTGGCAGACCTGGAGATGGACCAGGAGACGATTGCGGCAGGCCTTCTCCACGACGTCGTGGAGGACACCATCTATACAAAAGAGGAGATTGAGCAGGAGTTCGGCCCCGATGTCGCCCTGCTCGTCGACGGGGTGACAAAGCTGCAGAAGATCAAGCTCTCTGCGGACTACCCCGACAAGACGGCAGCGCAGCAGGAGATGCAGGCCGAGAACCTGCGCAAGATGTTCCTCGCGATGGTCAAGGACATCCGGGTCATCCTGATCAAGCTCGCCGACCGCCTTCACAACATGCGCACCCTCCAGCACCAGCCGCCGGAGAAGCAAAAGCGCATCGCCCAGGAGACGCTCGACATCTACTCGCCGATCGCCTCCCGCCTTGGCATCAGCAAGATCAAGGTCGAGCTCGATGACCTCTCCCTCAAGTACTTAAAGCCCGACGTCTACTACGACCTCGTGGACAAGGTCGCGGAGAGAAAGTCTGAGCGCGAGAAGTTCGTGCAGGAGATTGCCCAGGAGGTGCGGGAGCACATCAAGGAGGCCGGGATCGAGGCCAAGGTCGACGGCAGAGTCAAGCACTTCTTCAGCATCTACAAAAAGATGGTGAACCAGGGCAAGACCCTGGACCAGATCTACGACCTGTTCGCCGTCCGCATCATCGTGAACTCGGTCAAGGACTGCTATGCGGCGCTCGGCGTCATCCACGAGATGTACAAGCCGATCCCCGGCAGGTTCAAGGACTACATCGCGATGCCCAAGCCCAACGGCTACCAGTCGCTCCACACGACCCTGATCGGCAAGACCGGTCAGCCCTTTGAGATCCAGATCCGCACGTTTGAGATGCACCGCGAGGCGGAATACGGTATCGCGGCCCACTGGAAGTACAAGGTGGCCTCCGACGGCAAGCACATCGACACGAGCGAGCAGGAGAAGCTCACGTGGCTGCGCCAGATCCTCGAGTGGCAGCAGTCCATGTCGGACAACAAGGAGTTCATGAAGCTCTTAAAGAGCGACCTGGACCTGTTCTCCGACAGCGTCTACTGCTTTACGCCAAACGGCGAGGTCAAGAACCTCCCCGCGGGCTCCACACCGATCGACTTCGCCTACTCGATCCACTCCGCCGTCGGCAACAAGATGGTCGGCGCCCGGGTCAACGGCAAGCTCGTCAACATCGACTACCAGATCCAGAACGGAGACCGGGTGGAGATCATCACCTCCCAGAACTCCAAGGGACCGTCCCTCGACTGGCTGAACATCTGCAAGAGCGCCTCGGCAAAGAGCAAGATCAACCAGTGGTTCAAGAAGGACCAGAAGGAAGAGAACATCATCCGCGGCAAGGACCTGTTTGCCGCCTACATCCGGACAAAGGGCCTGAATGCCGCAGACCTGTTAAAGCCCGAGTACGAGGCAGCCGTGCTGCAGAAGTACGGCTTCAGGGACTGGGACGCCGTCATGGCGGCCATCGGCCACGGGGGCCTCAAGGAGGGACAGGTCGTCAACAAGCTCCAGGAGCTGTATGAGAAGGACCACGCCGCTCACCTCACCGACGAGGAGATCCTCGCCCAGGTGGCGGAGAACGCGGGCAAGATCCGCGCCGGCAAGGGATCCCCCATCACCGTGCGGGGCATCCACGACGTGGCGGTCCACTTCGCCCACTGCTGCAACCCGGTGCCCGGGGATGAGATCGTGGGCTTTGTCACAAGGGGCAGAGGCATCACGATCCACCGCACCGACTGCTACAACATCATGGCGCTGCCGGAGAGCGACAGGGCACGGCTCATCGATGCCGAGTGGGAGTCCGGGAACGAGGACGCCGCCTTCGAGGCGGAGATCTCGATCTACGCCTCCGACCGCGCGGGCCTTCTCTCCGATGTGTCCAAGGTCTTTACGGAGCAGAACATCAGCATCATCAGCATCAACACAAGGACCAACAAGCAGGGCTTTGCGACGATGAGCGTCTCCTTCCACGTCAGCGGCAGGCAGGAGCTCGATGAGATCGTGGCAAGACTGCGCCAGATCCGCAACGTCATCGACATCACAAGGACCAATGGGTGAGCAGTTCGCATGAGTGAAAAGAGCAGAAAGGTAATCATCGGCGGCTATATCGTCGGCATGATTCAGACAAATGTCTGGTTCCTCCACCGGGAGGGATCTGCGGATGCCGTCGTCACGGACCCCGCAGACTGCGGGGACAGGATCTATGAGGCCTTAACACAGCAGGGCCTTGTCATCCGGGCGATTCTCTTAACCCACGGCCACTTCGACCACATCGGAGGGCTGGAGGCGCTGCGAAAGGCCTCCGGCGCAAAGGTCTACGCCTGTGAGAAGGAAAGACACCTGCTATCGAGCCCGCAGGACAACCTCTCTGCGGGATACAACCGCCCCACCACGGGTAAGCCCGATGTCTGGGTGCGGGAGGGGGATCTCATCAAGGAAGCGGGCATGACGTTCCGCGTCATCGAGACGCCCGGCCACACGGAGGGGTCCTGCTGCTACTACCTGGAGGACACCGGCGCCTCGCCGATCCTCCTCTCCGGGGATACGCTCTTTGAGGAGTCCGTCGGAAGGACGGACATGCCGACCGGCTCCATGAGCGATATCGTAAGGAGCGTAAAGGACAAGCTCTTTGTCCTCCCGGAGGACACGCTGGTCTTCCCGGGACACGGCGGCACCACCGACATCGGGCACGAGAAGAAGTACAACTGTCTCGTGTAAAGGAAGAGACAGACAGGCAGGGAAAGGATGACCGCACCCCGCAGAGAAGGCGGGATGCGGTCTTTTGCGCCTGCAGGAGGCAGACATGTTCATCTGTATGGAAAACAGGGACCTCTACCGGTATGAGGTCCACTCTCTGATCAAGGCATTTTACCCCACGGAGGAGGTCAAGGTCCTCGTAGACGGCGATCCCCACGCGGATAAGATTCTGAAGGACCACCCGGAGATCGCAATGAGGCTCTCCTTTGCCCCGGAGGGGATCTCCCTCCATCTGGAAAAAGAGGGGAGAGACTTTACCCACAGGGCAGCCCCCGGGACAAGCGATGCCGAAAAGGGCCCAGCCTGCAAGGAGGATGTCAAGCACCTTCTCTACGACAGCCTCCGGGAGGTGACGGGGAGCGATCTTCCCTGGGGAGATCTCATCGGCATCAGGCCAACCAAGATCGCAACGGCAGCCCTTGCAGAGGGCCTTACGGACGAAGAAGCGGCAGAGCGGATGATCAAAGAGCACCGCTGCTCCAAAGAGAAGGCCGTGCTCTCTGTCGGGATCGCAAAGAGGGAGCATGAGATCCTCTCAAAGCTCCACCACGGGGATGAAGGCTACAGCCTCTACATCGGCATCCCGTTCTGCCCGACGACCTGCCTCTACTGCAGCTTTCCCTCCTTCAACCTGGATCTCTGGAAGGACAGGACGGGAGAGTACCTCTCCTGCCTGGAGAGGGAGATGGAGGCGGGTGCTGCCATCATGGCGGGTAAGCACCTCGACACCGTCTACATCGGGGGCGGAACGCCCACCTCGCTCTCTGCTGCGGAGCTGGACCGGCTCCTTGCCGCCATCGGGAAGAATTTTGACCTCTCAGAGCTTTTGGAATTCACGGTGGAGGCAGGCCGCCCCGACAGCATCACAAGGGACAAGCTCCTTGCCCTGAAGTCCCACGCCGTGACGAGGATCAGCGTCAATCCCCAGACGATGAACGACGAGACGCTGCGCGTCATCGGGAGAGCCCACACCGTGCAGCAGACGGTCGATGCCTTTGAACTCGCACGCTCCCTTGGCTTTTCCAACATCAACATGGACATCATCCTGGGCCTTCCGGGGGAGGGCGTCCCGGAGGTGAAAAAGACGGCAGAGGCGATTACAAAGCTCTCTCCGGACTCCCTCACGGTCCACAGCCTGGCGATCAAGCGGGCTTCGAGGCTCCGCCGCATCATCGACGAAAAGGGGTACCCCGTCCTTGTCAACACGATGGAGACCATGGACATCGCAGCAGAGGCAGCCGCCTCCATGGGGATGGTCCCCTACTACCTCTACCGCCAGAAAAACATGTCCGGGAACTTTGAGAACACGGGCTTTGCCGTCCCCGGAAAGTACGGAATCTACAACATCGGCATCATCGAGGAGTGCCAGTCGATCCTGGCGCTCGGCGCAGGGGCGATCTCCAAGCGGGCGATGACCGGGGAAGACGGAAAG
>ONMH01000061.1:4677-27062 GCA_900318875.1 uncultured Lachnospiraceae bacterium
AAAGAAATTCAAACATTGCACGAACTTTGCAAAATTGGTATATTGATGATGCAGACTGTGCAGCGCGAAGGATCCGGAGCAGGCGCTGTTAAATATTTCCCCTGTTGTACATTTGAACGTACAACGCGTTTCCCCCATCTGTGCTATGCTCCTCCCAGGAGGCAGGAGAGGACGAAAAGCAGGTCCTTTCCATCACAATTCAGAAGGAGGAGCAAAATGAGCGCAGCGGATCTGATTCGAAGCAGGATGAACTGGGACGGCCTTTTCGAGACCGAGGAGGACACGGCATGTGAAAATTCCGGCGAAGAAGTGCGTCCCGGTGCGGTCCGCTTCCTCCCGATCTTGGAAATTCCGGTCGTGTGAGGAAAACCTTTTCATTCGCAAACCCGCACAGAATGCATGGTTTGGTCCATGCATTCTTTTTATGCGTGAAAACCTTTGCAAAAAAAGCGTGAATTATCTGTTTTTTGCTTGCACAAATCTGCGCTTTAAGATATGCTAGTGTCCGCATTGAAGCGGGCCAACCGCATTCTTATGATACATGAAGGAGATTTCATGGCTAAATACCTGGTGATCGTGGAGTCGCCTGCAAAGGTGAAGACCATCAAGAAGTTTCTCGGTCCCAAGTACGACGTGGCCGCCAGCCAGGGTCACGTGCGGGACCTTCCCAAGTCCCGGATGGGCATAGATATCGAACACGATTTTGAACCGCAGTACATCACAATCCGCGGAAAGGGAGATCTGCTCGCAGACCTGCGCCGCAGGGCGAAGAAGGCGGACCGCGTCTATCTCGCAACGGACCCTGACCGCGAGGGAGAGGCCATCTCCTGGCACCTGATGGCCGCCTTAAAGCTCGACCCGGAGAAGGTCAGCCGCATCACCTTCAACGAGATCACAAAGAGTGCCGTCACCGAGTCCTTCAAGCACCCCAGGGACATCGACATGAACCTCGTCGATGCCCAGCAGGCAAGAAGGGTGCTGGACCGGATGGTGGGCTACGAGATCTCGCCGCTCCTCTGGAAGAAGGTCAAGCGGGGCCTGTCCGCAGGACGTGTCCAGTCGGTCGCGCTGCGCATGATCGCAGACCGGGAGGAGGAGATCTCCTCGTTCATCCCGGAGGAGTACTGGACCCTGGATGCGGTCCTGGATGTTTCCGGGGAGAAAAAGCCCATCACCGCCCACTACGCGGGGACCCTGGACAGGACAAGAGATGCCGGAATCCCGAACGGGGAGGAGGCCAACGCGCTGAAGGAAGCGCTGCAGGGCGCAGCCTTCCGCATCGCAGAGATCAAAAAGAGCACAAGGGAGCGCAAATCTCCGCTTCCCTTTACCACCTCCACACTCCAGCAGGAGGCCAGCAAGGCGCTGAACTTCTCAACGCAGAAGACCATGCGCATCGCCCAGCAGCTCTATGAGGGCATCGAGATCAAGGGACAGGGGTCCGTGGGTATCATCACCTACCTGCGTACCGACTCGACGCGCATCTCCGAGGAGGCCATGGCGGCATCTGCGGACTACATTCAGAAGAACTACGGGGAGAATTACCTCGGTCCTTCGCAGCAGAAGAAGACCTCTGCGAAGATCCAGGATGCCCACGAGGCAATCCGCCCGACGGACATCGCAAGGACCCCCGAGTCCATCAAGGACTCCCTCGACCGCGACCAGTACCGGCTCTACCGCCTGATCTGGAAGCGCTTTGTGGCAAGCCGCATGGCAGGGGCAAAGATCGAGACAACACAGGTGCGGATCACGGCAGAGGCGGCAGACGGCACGAAGTACCTGTTCACGCTCCCCTGCTCGAGGATCGCCTTCGACGGCTTCCTCAAGGTCTATGCGCCGGCAGATGACGACGAGAAGGGCACCGCGCAGGGAAACGGCATCACGGAGGACGCAAAGCTTGCCCTGAAGGAGCTGGATGCAAAGCAGCACTTCACCCAGCCCGTTGCCCACTACACAGAGGCATCGCTGGTGCATGCCCTCGAGGAGCAGGGAATCGGCCGCCCCTCGACCTACGCGCCGACCATCACGACGATTCTCGCCCGCCACTACGTGACGAAGGAGAACAAAAACCTGTACATGACCGAGCTCGGCGAGGCCGTCAACGGGATCATGAAGAAGGAGTTCCCCTCCATCGTGGATCCGGGCTTTACGGCGAACCTGGAGTCGCTTCTCGACGGTGTGGCAAATGGCACCGTGAAGTGGAAGACCGTCATCGAGAACTTCTACCCGGACCTGGACGAGGCCGTCCAGCGGGCGAGCAGAGAGCTCGAGAAGATCACGATCCAGGACGAGGTGACCGACGAGATCTGCGAGAAGTGCGGCCGCCACATGGTGATCAAGTACGGTCCCCACGGAAAGTTCCTGGCGTGCCCGGGTTTCCCCGAGTGCCGCAACACCAAGCCCTACTTCGAGAAGATCGGCGTCGCCTGCCCCAAGTGCGGCAGGGACATCGTCATCAAGAAGACGAAGAAGGGGAGAAAGTACTACGGGTGCCTCGGCAATCCCGAGTGCGACTTCATGACCTGGTCAAGGCCGGTGAACGTAAAGTGCCCGCGCTGCGGCAGCATCATGCTGGAGAAGGGAAGCAAGCTCGTCTGCTACAATGAGGACTGCGGCTACGTGATGAACAAGAGCGACATCCCGAAGGAAGAAAGAAAGCGTCTCCGAAGGAGCCGCTGTCTCCAATGGAGCCGTTGTCTCCGATGGAGCCGCTGTCTCCGGTGAAGCCGCTGTCTCCGATGAAGCTTCTGTCTCCTCCGGAGAGGCTGAAAGATAAGAAGAGACATCAGGGCTCCGCAAGAGGGGCCCTTAACCATATCGCGTTCCAACTACCATCAGAGAGGTTTTGAGAAATGAGTACAAACCAGAGCAATGAGTACAAACCAGAGCAATGTTCAGTTACTGGACAAGACAAGAAAGATTGAAAAGCTTCTGCACAACAACCACACCGGCAAGGTTGTCTTCAACGACATCTGTCTGGTGCTGAGCGACATCCTTGACTCCGATGTCCTGGTGCTCTCCCGCAAGGGAAAGGTCCTGGGCGTTGCGGAGAAGCCCGCAGAGGAGATCGCCCCGATCCAGGCCATGATGAAGGACAACCTGGGCGAGTTCATCGACGGTGCCCTGAACGAGAGACTCCTCTCCGTGCTGTCCACGAACGAGAACTTAAACCTCACGACGCTGGGCTTTGACGGGGAGGATGCCCGCCACAACGTGATCATCAGCCCCATCGAGATCGCAGGCGAGCGTCTCGGGACCGTCTTCATCTACAACTCCGGAAGGTCCTATGAGATCGACGACATCATCATCTGCGAGTACGGCACCACTGTGGTCGGCCTCGAGATGCTGCGCGCCGTCTCCGAGGAGTCCGCTGAGGAGAACCGCAAGACTGCCATTGTGAAGTCTGCCATCTCCACGCTCTCCTACACCGAGATCCAGGCCATCCTCCACATCTTCGAGGAGATGGACGGAAAGAAGGAGGGGATCCTGGTCGCCTCCAAGATCGCAGACAAGGCTGGCATCACGAGATCCGTCATCGTCAACGCGCTGCGCAAGTTCGAGTCCGCCGGCGTCATCGAGTCCAGAAGCTCCGGCATGAAGGGCACCTACATCAAGGTCCTCAACGACGCGGTCTACAAGGAACTCGACGAGATGCGCGACAAGGTCTTCGCATAACGGCAAGGCTCATACCTCTCACAAAGTCAGGACATCGCCCGTGCACAGGTGCAAAAAGTACTTGTGCATGGGTGATTTTCTGTGCTATAATTCACAAGCTGTGCGGTAAAGTATGCCCACAGAGAAACGGACAAACTACAATGCACATGCTCCCAGCAGGTGCCGTTGCCCGAAGCGGGTGGCATGGTCCGAAAGCCGGCGCTGCCGGCTCTGCGAACGGGGTATGGAAGGCCGGACACCCCGGCACAAAAAACAAACGGAGGTTTTATCCATGAGCGTAGTAACAATGAAGGAACTGCTGGAAGCAGGCGTACATTTCGGTCACCAGACACGTCGCTGGAACCCCAAGATGGCGCCCTACATCTTCACCGAGAGAAACGGAATCCACATCATTGACCTGCAGAAGTCTGTGGTCAAGGTGGACGAGGCCTACAAGGCTGTCTTCGAGATCGCAGAGCAGGGCGGCACGATTCTCTTCGTCGGCACGAAGAAGCAGGCACAGGATGCTGTCAAGGCCGAGGCCCAGAGATGCGGCATGTACTATGTCAACCAGAGATGGCTCGGCGGCATGCTGACCAACTTCCGCACGATCCAGTCCCGCATCGAGAGACTCAACAAGATCAACGAGATGGAGCAGGACGGCACGTTTGATGTCCTTCCCAAGAAGGAAGTCGCAAAGCTCAAGAAGGAGCAGGAGAAGCTCGAGAAGAACATCGGCGGCATCAAGACCATGGAGCACATCCCGGATGCCATCTTCGTCATCGATCCCAAGAAGGAGAAGATCTGCGTCCGTGAGGCACATGCCCTCGGCATCACCCTCATCGGCATCGCTGATACGAACTGCGATCCGGATGAGCTCGATTACATCATCCCCGGCAACGACGACGCAATCCGCGCCGTGAAGCTCCTCTGCTCCAAGATGGCAGACGCTGTCATCGAGGCAAAGCAGGGCGAGGAGAATACCACTGCAGCAGATGCAGCGAGCCAGGATGCACTTGCAGCTGAGTCCGCAGCAGCTGAGGCAGAGCAGGCAGCAGAGGGAACCGTCTGAGTTCCCGGAACAAAAAAGGAGGACGAACCCATGGCAATCACAGCAGCTCAGGTTAAGCAGTTAAGAGAGCTCACCGGTGCAGGCATCATGGAGTGCAAGAAGGCACTGACCAAGACCGAGGGCGACATCGACGCAGCCGTCGAGGAGCTCAGAAAGGCCGGCGCCGCTAAGGCAGAGAAGAAGGCAAACCGCATCGCAGCAGAGGGTCTCTGCTACGTGTCCCAGAAGAACGAGAAGGAAGCAGCCGTTGTCGAGGTCAACTCCGAGACCGATTTCGTTGCCTCCAACGCAAAGTTCCAGGCATTTGTGCAGAAGGTCGCTGACGCAGCCGTTGAGACCAAGGCAACCGATCTCGAGGGCTTCCTCGCAGACAAGTGGCCGGAGGACAATGCCGAGACCGTCAAGGACGCGCTCGTCAACATGATCGCTGTCATCTCCGAGAAGCTGTCCATCCGCAGATTTGCAAAGGTCACCGCAGAGAACGGCATCGTCGCCTCCTATGTCCACGGCGGCGGCAGAATCGCTGTCCTCGTCGAGGCTGACACCGATGTCGTCAACGACGAGATCAAGGAAGCCGTCCGGAACGTGGCCATGCAGGTCGCAGCACTCTCTCCGAAGTACGTCAGAGCAGAGGAGATCCCTCAGGCTGACCGCGACCACGAGAAGGAGATTCTCATGGCCCAGGCCATCAACGAGAACAACGCCCTTCCCGAGGAGAAGAGAAAGCCCGAGGCCATTCTCGAGAAGATGCTCATCGGAAGACTGAACAAGGAGTTCAAGGAAGTCTGCCTGGACGACCAGATCTATGTCAAGGCCGAGGACGGCAAGCAGTCCGTCAAGCAGTATCTCGACGCTGTCGGAAAGAAGAACGGCGCAAAGATCTCCATCAAGAGATTTGTCCGCTTCGAGACCGGCGAGGGCATGGAGAAGAGAGAAGAGAATTTCGCAGAGGAGGTCATGTCCCAGATCAAGCACTGATCGCAGGACGGGCCAAACCGGAAGAACATGACGGATACGGACGCACGGGTGCACCGCTGCGTCCGTTTTTGTCATTTTTGGAATCTAAAAGTTCTGTGAAACGCCGTTCTCCCGTACCCTCCGTTACATAAAATGCGTAGAATATGGGTATAAGATGTCAGCCTCGAGGGGATTTGACCCATCGGCAGGCTCTCGCTATAATAGGCGCAATCGGCCGGAAGTGCCGGCCGGACAAGGAGTGAAATGGTATTTAAGAGAATCGACGAAAATACAGTGAAGTGCTTCATCACACAGGAAGATCTGCAGGAGAGCGGCATCCGCATCGATGACCTGCTTATGCAGAAGACCGTCCTGCGCGACAACTCGGTCTCCCTGACGCTCTCCCAGGAAAATCCGATCCCCAGCTCCCTCCTTGCACAGGCGGGCAGGGATCTGTTTGACGCGGTGAAGGCAAACTGGACCGGCGAGAACACAGAGCGGACACCATCCCGGGGTCTCCCGGACACCGCCTACTTCTTCCACGACATGTCGGAGGTGATCCGGGCAGCAGCGCGCATCCATCCGGTGGATGCCGCGCACGTTGCCTCCTCCCTCTATAAGGATCCGAAGACGGGGCGGTACTTCCTCCTCATCTCCGGAAAGCCCGGTGCCGGCGAGGCAGGCTTTGTCCACATCACGCTGGTGATGAATGAGTTCGCAAAGGAGACAAGGAGCGGGTCCCAGGAGATCGCCTACATGAAGGAGCACGGAGACTGCATCCTGCAGGACAACGCCCTGGCAGATCTCCAGAAGCTGTGAGGCTGAACCGGTACCTCGCATCCTGCGGCATCGGCTCCCGCCGCGAGGCGGACCGCCTCATCGGGGAGGGCCTTGTCACGGTAAACGGCGCCGCTGCGGCGCCGGGAATGCAGGTAACCGGAGCAGAGGACATCCGGGTGCGGGGAAAAGCCCTGCAGGGCGAGGAGAAGAAGGTTGTCGTCGCCTGGTACAAGCCCGTCGGCGTCACAACCACCGAGCGGGATCCCCATGCAAAGCGGACCGTCGCCGAGGCGTTCTCCTATCCGATCCGGCTCACCTATGCCGGGCGCCTCGACCGGGACAGTGAGGGGCTCCTCCTCATGACAAACGACGGGGACCTCATCGAGGCGATGATGCGGGGCAGCAGCGGGCACGAGAAGGAGTACGTCGTCCGCACAAGGCAGAAGATCTCCGATGCGCAGCTTAAGGAAATGGCGCAGGGGATCTATCTGAAGGACCTTCAGGTAAAGACAAGGCCCTGCCGCATCACAAGGCTTGGCGACTGCTCGTTCCGCATCGTGCTGACCCAGGGGCTCAACCGGCAGATCCGGCGGATGTGCCACGCGGTGGGGCTCGAGGTGAAGATGTTAAAGCGCGTCCGCGTCCTGAATGTCACCCTCTCGGGACTTCAGCCCGGCATGCAGCGGAAGATCGACGGAAAAGAGCGCTCGGATCTCTACCAGGCAGCGGGGCTTACCCCGCCGCAGTGAGGACAGAGGCGAAACAAAGCGCTGCGGAAACAGAAAAAAGCGCAGGATAAGGCGCCAAGCAGCAAAAACTTCTCGGGCACCCGGATTCCGGGTGCCTGTTTTTGTGCCCGCGTGTTAAGATGAAGTGCGTTCAGATAAAAAAGAGAGGGAAGCTTCGATGACCTTTGAGGAATATCAGGCACTGAAACAGAAGATCGACTACCACATGGACCGGTATTACAACCAGGATGCGCCGGAGATCTCGGACTACGAGTACGACCAGCTGATGCTGTCTCTCAAGGCAGCAGAGAAGGAGCATCCCGAGTGGATCACCCCGGACTCCCCGAGCCAGAAGATCGGAGGCACCGCAAAGCGGGAGGCCGGCGTCAAGGTCACCCACGACGTGCCGATGCTCTCCATCGAGGATGTGTTCACAAAGGAGGACGTCTCCGCCTGGGTCAGCAAGGTCCACGACCTGCACCCGGATGCCCTCTTTTCCGTGGAGACGAAGATCGACGGCCTCTCCATGAGCCTTCGGTATGAGCAGGGAGAGGACGGGCTTCTCCACCTGGTCCTTGCGGAGACGAGAGGCGATGGCCTCATCGGGGAGGATGTCACCGCAAACGCCCTCGTGATCCCGGATGTAAAGCAGACCATCGACCTTCCGTATGCTGCCCTGGAGCTTCGGGGCGAGGTCTACATGTCCCTGGAGGACTTCGAGCGCTATAACAAAGAGCAGGAGGAGCAGGACAAAAAGCCTGCTGCCAACCCGAGAAACCTTGCCGCGGGGACGCTCCGGCAGCTCGATCCTGCGATCACCAGAAAGCGCGGCCTCCACATGTTCATCTTCAACGTCCAGCGGGGGCCGGAGGAGATCCTCGCCCACCACGATGCGGCGCTCTCCCTCCTTGCAGAGAAGGGCGTGCCCACGGTCTGGCACAAAAACTGCAAAACTGCAGAGGAGGTCCTTGCCACCATCGACGAGATCGGGGACCTCCGGGAGACCCTCGACTACGACCTCGACGGCGCCGTCGTCAAGATCGACCAGACCGCATACCGGAACGACTTCCCCGCAGGGGCAAAGTACTCCAGCGGCCACATCGCCTACAAGTACCCGCCGGAGGAGAGGATCGTCACCATGGATGAGATCCAGGTCGACGTGGGGCGGACTGGGAAGCTGACGTTTACCGGCATCTTCCACGACAGCGAAACCGGGAAGCCGGCGCGCCTGTGCGGCACGAACGTCTCCCGGGCAACGCTCCACAACCAGGACTACATCAGGGAGATGAAGATCGGCATCGGCGGAGAGTACCGGCTCTTTAAGTCCGGCGAGATCATCCCGAAGCTCAACGGCTGCGTCAAAGAGCCGGAAGAGGTCTTCCAGGCGCCGGACCGCTGTCCTGTCTGCGGACAGCCCCTCGTGCGGGAGGAGGACACCGCGGACATCCGCTGCGTCAATCCCTCCTGCCCCGCCCAGCTGACGAGGACCATCGCCTACTTCTGCTCCCGGGACTGCATGAACATCATGGCCCTCGGGGACACCCTGGTCGATGCGCTGATCCAGGACGGGTACCTTGCAAACTTTGCGGACATCTACCGCCTGAAGGACCACCGGGAGGAACTCATCGGGAAGGGGATCCTCGGCAAGGAGAAGAACACGGACAAGGTGCTCGCCAACATTGAGAGCTCCAAGGCAAACTCCCCGGAGCGGCTCCTTGCGGGGCTCGGCATCCGGAACGTCGGAAGGCGCACGGCGCAGCAGCTGATGCGCGTCTTCCCCTCCCTTCCGGACCTTGCAAAGGCAACCGGAGAGGAGCTCACCGCCATCCCGGACATCGGGGAGACGACGGCAGCCTGCATCACGGCCTTCTTTGCAAACGAGGAGAACCAAAAGGTCTGTGAGGACCTGCAGGCCCTCGGCGTAAACATGGTGATGCCGAAGGAGGAGAACACCTCGAATGCTCTGCAGGGCCTTACGATCGTCATCACCGGGACCCTGCCGACCCTCGGCAGGAAGGAGGCAGAGGAGCTCATCACAAAGAACGGCGGAAAGGCCTCGGGGAGCGTCTCGAAGAAGACCTCCTACCTGGTCGCCGGCGAGGCGGCGGGCTCCAAGCTCACCAAGGCCCAGGCGCTCGGGGTCCCCGTCATCACGGAAGAAGAACTCCTTGCCATGATAAACGGGAAGAAGAAGGAAGCCTGACAGAAGAAGCCAAAACAGGCGCTGCCCGGGGACAATTCCCCGAAGGCAGCGCCTTTGTGATGGAAGAATACTCAGGTCTGAAGCCCCCGGAACCGGTTCACGGCAGAGAGGATCTCCGCCTTCCTCGGCAGGGCAAGAAACGGAACGCTCCGGGAGCCGGAATACAGGATGGAAAGCCCCTCCCGGGAAAGCCGCTTCGCAAGGATCCCGGCCGCATCCGCGATCCCGGTCTTTCCGTCAAAGCAGTTCCTCTCCAGGTACAGAAGGCACAGGGCAAGGGCCTGCGTCTGCTCCTCACAGGCAAGCTGCTCCACGAGGCGAAGGTCCACCTCCTTGCGGCCGAGAAAAAAGCCATCCGTACCGTCCGTCCGGACCTTTGTCCTGGGATCCAGGAGCGCGGCATCCTGCACCGGGCACCGCCTCGCAGACGGCACGCCAGCGAACGGGCGCGGTGCCCTTGCAGCGCCCTTTGCAATCGCATGGGCCTTTTTGGTGATGTCCGAAACCCGGTAATGATCGAGAAGAAGCACCGTGTCCGCCGCCGCAAAGTAGGCGCCAAAACTCCCTGCCGCCAGGATCACCGAGATCCCCATCTTCTCATACAGGCCGCGGATCCTGTCGATGAGGGGCGTGATCGGCTCATTCGGCACCGCCTGCTCCATCAGGGCATCCCGCATGAGGAGGTTGGTTGCACTCGTATCCTCATCAAGGAGCAGGACCCCTGCCCCTCCCTCGGCGGCCTCCACGATCGAGGCCGCCTCCGAGGTGGAGCCGCTCGCATTCTCCGTGGAAAAGCAGTGCGCGTCCGCGCCGCCCGGAAGATCGGAGAGAAAGAGGGAGATGTCATCGGCAAAGACGCTCCTTCCATCCTCCGCCCGCACCTTCACGGCGGTGTCGTCCGTGACGACAAGTTCCCTGCCATCCCCTGAAACATGGTTATAGATGCCAAGGGAGAGGGCAGAAAGGAGCGTCGACTTGCCATGGTACCCGCCGCCCGTGATGAGCGTCACGCCCCTTGGGATCCCCATCCCGGTGACAGTGCCCCGGTGGGGGAGCTGTGCCGTGACGCGAAGCGCTGCCGGTGAGGAGAAGGGCACCGCCCCCGGAAGGGGTGCCTTCGATACGCCGTCTCTTCTCGGGAGGATCGCGCCATCTGCCACAAAAGCGGCAAGTCCCTCCCGCTTTACAAACGCCCGGAGCGCCTCCTGATCCTCCGCAAGGTCGCAGGATGAGGAGAGCACCTTCCCGTCAAGATTTGGATAGACAAGCGTCTCCTGCACAAGGGCCGGGATCTTCTGCAGAACAAGGCGCTCCATCGCCCTGCCGTCGATCCGCCTTCCCTCCGCGGGAAACCCCGCGCGAAAGACCGCTGTGACAGCACCGGTCCCACCATCGACAGAGACTGCCGTGCGCTTTATGACCTCCGGCGAGGGCTGGGGGAAGATGAGCGCTCCGCTCTTTCCGGAGCCGGAGCGGGCGGAAAACTTCCGGATCTTCTCCGCAAAGATCCGCGCGATGGCATCCTCGAGCGCGGTCTTTCTCGTATCATTTGCATACAGATCCTCTGGAAAGCGCGCCGTCTGCGCAGGGACCTGAACCCGGAGCGAGGAGGGCGAGGCAAAGGGGTCCCCCTGCACGTGGTCCACGAAGAGGACAAAGCCCTCCATCTGCCAGCTTCCTGCAAGCTCCTTATAGGCGGGATACCCCCTGCCGTCGATGCGAGATAGCACCTCCCTCAGCATCCTCTGTGTCTTCATATCCAAGCCTCCTGGATCCGGTTTCCCCTTCCGAGGGACGAAACCCGATTTTTGACCATAGACATCGGAAAAGTCATTCTGTCATAATGGATCCTGCATTATTGTACCAGAACACGAAACAGAAAGAAGGCGATGCAAAGTGCCAATCAAAATCCAGGATGATCTCCCCGTGCGGGAGATTCTCGAGGACGAGAACCTGTTCCTCGTGAACGAGGACCGGGCAACCCATCAGGACATCCGTCCGCTTCAGATCTGTATCCTGAACCTGATGCCAAAGAAGGAGGATACGGAGCTTCAGCTCCTCCGAATGCTGAGCAATACCCCGCTCCAGCTGGACATTACGTTTCTGCGCGTCTCCTCCCACAAGGCAGTGCACACCTCCTACAACCATCTGCACAAGTTTTACTACTGCTTCGATGAGATCAAAGACCGGAACTTCGATGGCTTGATCATCACCGGGGCGCCGGTGGAGAAGCTCCCCTACAATGAGGTCGACTACTGGCCGGAGCTCTGCGAGATCATGGAGTGGTCCAAGACCCATGTCCAGTCCACGTTTCACATCTGCTGGGCGGCCCAGGCGGGCGTCTATTACCACTACGGTCTCGACAAGCAGATGCTGCCGGAGAAGCTCTGCGGCGTCTACCGCCACAAGGTCTTCCACCGGAGGGACCCTCTGGTCCGCGGCTTTGACGACTACTTCTACATCCCCCACTCCCGCTACACGGAAGTGCCCGCGGAGAAGATCCATGCATGTGAGGACCTGAAGGTCCTCGCGGAGTCGAAGGAGGCGGGCGTGCTTCTGTGCACCGCGCGGGGCGGAAGACAGGTCTTTATCTTCGGCCACGGCGAGTACGACCGCTACACGCTCCGGGATGAGTACGAGCGGGATCAGGCAGCCGGCCTTGACCCGAAGCTCCCCGCCCACTACTTCCCCGAGGACAATCCGGAGAACAAGCCGGATCTCAAGTGGCGCTCTGCCTCCCAGCTCCTCTACAGCAACTGGATCAACTACTACGTCTACCAGGCAACGCCGTACCGGAGATCCGCTGAATATCCAAAAACCAACCAGCCCGCGGAGGCACTGCAGTTGCAGTGCCTCCCGGGCTTTTTTCGTGGGAAGGCAGGCAGAAGAGCATGTTATAATGCTATAATCTTTATTATATATAGCAAACTTCAGCGGCCCGAAAGGTCTGCCAGGGTGCCGCAGAGACTGCGGCAGGAAAGGACAGAATTCCCATCCCCCTCCGTCTCCCGATCGCCCGGGCATGCCGGCATCCGGCATTTCCGGGCTTTTTTCCCCGAACCAAGAAAGGCGGTATTTCCCAATGTCCACTCCCCACTGCAAACCAGTCTTCATCGATGCCAGCGCGCTGCTCGTTTCGAGCTACTACGGAAACCTCCCCAAGTCCATCCTGTACGAGAAGGACCCGGAGAAGAAGAAGGAGCACTACGGCGAGATTCTGCACACAAAGGACGGGCACTACACGAATGCGGTGATCCCGATGGTCTCCGTGATCCTGAAGATCCTGGAGACCCAGCAGCCCTCCCACCTTCTCTTTGCCTTTGACAGGACGAGAGACACGTTCCGGAGGAAGAAGTTTGAGGGCTATAAGGCGCAGCGGGCAGAGACCCCGGAGCCGCTTAAGCAGCAGTTTGTCTCTATGGAGGAATTCCTGAAAACCGCGGGCTTTGCCGTCCTCTCCTCCGACACCTATGAGGCGGACGACATTGTGGGGAGCGGCGTTTCGATGGTGCAGAAGGCCCTTGCAAAGGACGGCGCCTGCCCCACCTGCTACATCTGGACCAAGGATCACGACTACCTGCAGCTTGTCTCCGATACCTGCCGCATCTGGCTTGCCCAGACCGCACAGGACAAGGCGGATGCGCTGAATTTCGCCCACTACGGGATGGCATCCTCCGAGATGAACCTGCCGGACAAGACGTTTCTCGTGACGCCTGCGGTCTGCCGCAGGGAGTACGGCGTTGCCCCCTCCCAGATCCCGGACCTCAAGGGCATCCAGGGTGATCCCAGCGACAACATCCCGGGGGTAAAGGGCGTCTCGAGCGCGGCGATTCCGCTCCTTCAGGAGTACGGCTCGCTGGAAGAGATCTACGCTGCCCTGGACGACGCGGCGGACAAGGCGGGAGAGAACGCCCTCAAGGCCTTCTGGAAAGAGGACCTTCGCATCACGAGAAGCCCCGCAAAAGCCCTGCGGGAGAACCGGGAGACCGCCTTCCTCTCAAAGGACCTTGCGACGATCCGCAGGGACTGCCCGCTTGGCGTCACGGAGGAAGATCTTCGGATCCGCGTAAACCGGGCGCTTGCGGAGAACCTCCAGAAGGCCATGGAGCCCCTGGAGCTCAAAAAGCTCTCCCAGCGCGTTGCTGCGTGGGAGAAGACACTCCCTGCATGATTCCAGGATAGGGGGAAGGAAACATGGCAGAACTTCGCGTGACGGTCCTTGTCGACAATGACCACAGGACAGAGGAGGAGAAGAAAAAGGAGGCAAAAAGATGCCTCTTTCCAGGGGGTGCTTCTCCCCTTGCCTGCGAGTGGGGGCTCTCCCTCTGGCTTGAATACCGGGATTCCCAAAATGCGCTCCGCAAATTTCTCCTCGATGCGGGCTCCGAGGGCGGCTTTGCAGAAAACGCAAAAGCCCTTGGAATCAATCTCCGGGAGGCCAGGTGCCTTGTGCTCTCCCATGCCCACTATGACCACACGGACGGTGCGGATGCCTTCTTTGCGGTCAATGACACCGCCCCGGTCTGCCTCTCCGAAAATGCGAAGGGATGCCGCTGCTACAGCAGGAAAAAGGACGGAAGCCTTCGCTACATCGGCATCCGGGAGGGGCTGCTTTCCCCTGTAAAGAGCCGCCTTGTCTACACAAAGGGGCTCACGCAGCTTACCCCAGGAGTGTACCTTGTCCCCCATAAAAAGGCGGACACGGAGGCAATCGCAAGGCGCCAGGGGCTCTTTGTGGAAGCTGAGGGCGGGATGCCGGTTCCCGATCGTTTCCGTCACGAGCAGAGCCTTGTCGTCCGGACGGATGCGGGACTTGTGATCCTCTCTCCCTGCTCCCACACCGGGATGAGAGCCATCACGGAGGAGGTGCAGGAGACCTTTCCGGGAGAGCCCCTCGCGGCCTTTGTCGGAGGACTCCACCTGTTCCGGCTGGATGAGGAGGAGACCAGAAGGGAGGGCGAAGTCATCCGATCCCTTCCCGTCAAAAGGATCTACACCGGGCACTGCACCGGAGAGAGGCAGACGCAGATCCTGAAGGAAATGCTCGGGGAAAAGCTCGTCCCGTTTGCAAGCGGGTCGGTATTTACGATATAAAAACCAACAGGAGGGTAGGTTTTCAAACCAGCCCCGGTGCCGCTGCACCAGGGCCCCGATTGTTGCCGCAAAGAACGCGGCAGGAGGAGGAAACAATGAACTATCAGATCGCAGAAGGCGGCATGCAGGCAGTGATTGATTCGCAGGGTGCAGAGCTGGTGAGCCTGAAATTAAAGGGCCACGAGTACCTCTGGCAGGGGGATCCCGCCTTCTGGAGCGGCCACGCACCGGTCCTCTTCCCGTTCGTGGGGCGGCTCCAGGACGGCGCCTGCACGCTGGAGGGAAAGCGCTATGAGATGCGCATCCACGGCCTTGCCAAGTACTGCGAGTTCCAGGTGGCAGAGCAGGAGGACAAAAGGATCACGTTTGTCCTCTCCGATACGGAGGAGACAAGGGCCCAGTACCCGTTCTCCTTCCGCTTCTTTGTGACCTATGAGATTGAAGGGCAGAAG
Organism: uncultured Lachnospiraceae bacterium; assembly: GCA_900318875.1. GTDB lineage: Bacteria > Bacillota > Clostridia > Lachnospirales > Lachnospiraceae > CAG-791. Next base: position 19,618 of record ONMH01000061.1, read on the forward strand.
CTTGTCATCACGGAACAGGTGGAGAACACCGGAGAGAAGTGGCTATACTTCGGCCTTGGCGGACACCCCGGCTTCAACGCGCCGCTTGATGAAAACGGAAGCTTTGAGGACTGCTACCTCGAGTTCGGCTGGCCTTCCAATCCCTCCCGCGTCGTCTTCTCGGACAGTGTTTTGTTAACCGGAAAGACAGAACGCTATCCCCTGGAGGATGGAAAGATTCTGCGCCTTACCCACGGCCTCTTTGATCACGACGCCGTGGTCCTCCAGGACATGCCCCGGGTTGTCTCCCTGAAGAGCACAAAGTCCGCAAGGAGCGTCACCGTGTCCTTCCCCGGCATGCCCTGGGTTGGCTTCTGGCACGCCGTGAAAAAGCCCGCTCCCTATGTCTGCATCGAGCCCTGGGTCACACTCCCCGGCCGGGAGGGCGTCATCGAGGACCTCTCCTGCATCTTCGACCTTCCCCGCCTTGCCCCGGCAAAGACCTATGAGAACGTCTGGAGCATCGAACTGCAATGAAGGACACAGGTATACAGGAGGTCCCGGAGTTTCTCACCCACATGGAACAGGAGGATGCGGCAGAGCGCTCCGTGGAGGCGACGGTCCACAAGGACTTTGAGAAACAGATCCCTGCCTTTCTCTCCGACATGCTTCCCAATAGGGAACTCGACCGGTTTCTCAGCCATCTCTCCGGGTGCTCTGCCTGCGAGGACGAGCTCTCCATCCAGTACCTCGTGTACGCCGGGATGCCAAAGCTCGAGACCGGAGAGACCTTCAACCTCCAGAAGGAGCTTGCGGACTACGTGGAACTTGAGACCCAGCGCCTGCACCGGAGAAGGGAGCTTGGCGCCGCAGCGGTTCTTCTGGAGGCGGCCGCCATCCTGGCGACCGCTGCCGCTTTTATCCTCCTTCTATAAGCGAAAGGAGTTCGATGTTGGAACGGATACTGTTTGATGAACATTCTATGATGGCGCTTGCGTTTGCCGAGACGCCGGACCTCCCCTCGGGGGATGCGGCGCTCTCGGAATTTCTGCGCCTCTTCTTTGCCGTACTGGACAAGCGGCAGGGGGCGTCCCCGCTTGTCGTCTCTGCAGGGCGGGGGGAGAACACGTCGCTTCTTCCCGCAGAGCTTCTTCCCCAGGAGAAGGCGCTGGAGGACTTTCTGCAGGAGGCAGGCGTCCCGGTTCTCAGGACCGCTGCCTCTGCCCCTGCTGCCGCAGAGACCCTCCGGAAGGAGGCTGAAGAAGCGGGAGAGGAGCTCCTTCCTGTGACGGCGGACCTCTCGCTCCTGCAGAAGGGCACGAAAAAGCTCCTCCTTGTGGAAAAGGAGGAGGGAACGTTAAAGACCGTCCTCTGGGATGCGGCAAAGATCCGGGAGACCTTCGGCCTGTCGGAAGACAGCTTTCCCGCCTTCCTTGCGCTCTCCAAAAGGCTCGGGCAAAAGCGCGCACAGGCGCTTCTCCAGAAGTACGGGACCCCGGAGGGGATCCGGGAGCACCTCACAGAGATCCCCGGCGCCCACAAGAGAGACAGGGTCTCTTCCATTCTTCAGGATCCTGCCTTTATGAAGGAGGAGGCAGTCCCCGTCCCGGGACTTGCCCTCCCTGCAGCGGCGCCCTTTGATCCTTCCACTGCAAAAAAGGTCCTCTCTTCCCTCTCAAAGAAGGAGGAAGCGGCATCCTCCTCCGCGTCCGAGACGCTGACAGGGGACAGGGAGGAGGCAGAGGCCCTGTTCCGGCGGGCAGAAGAGGTCCTGCAGTCCGGCGGCACGGTAGGCGTTGTCCCGCTCTCCGACCCGCAGCGCTTTGGAAAGCGGGGGCCGCTCCTTGGCGTATCCCTTGCGCTCTCCGAAAGGGAGAGTGCCTTCCTTGTCGTCTCCGCCACCGAGAACGCGGACGGTGCTGCCCTCCCCGAGGGACAGCTCTCCCTGTTTGATGTCCCGGAGGAGAAAAAGGAGAATGCATCCCTCCTCACGGCATCGTTCCTTGTCTCGCACCTGAAGTCCCTCCGCCTCCTTGCGGGAAAGACAAAGGGCGCAAGGCTTGCCGTCTTCGGCCTTCAGCAGCAGTTCCCGTTCTGGGGCATCGAAGAGGAGGAGTTCCATGACGGTATTCACCTTCAGGGCTTTTTTGACTGCCTGATCGGCGCCTACCTCATCAACCCCCTAAAGAACGACTACACGCCGCGGGACATCGGGACCGAGTACCTTAAGGACGACACCCTCCCGGAGGAGAAGGCCTTTCTTGCCAAAAAGTCCTATGGAGAAAAGCTGAAGACAGAGGAGAAGGAGGTCTCGGGCTTTGTCCAGCACACGGCGCGGATCCTTGCGGAGAGTGCACCGAAGATCGAGGACAGCCTCCGGAAGGAGGAGATGGAGAACCTCTATGAGACCATTGAGCTTCCCCTCACCTATGTCCTCTGGGACATGCAGCGGATCGGCATCCGGGTCCTCCCCGAGAAGCTGAAGAAATTCGGGGATGACCTGACGGGCCGCATCGCGGAGCTCGATGCAAAGATCCACGGGGAGACCGGGGATCCGGACTTCAATATCGCATCTCCGAAGCAGCTCGGCGAGCTCCTCTTTGACCGCATGCACCTGCCGGGCGGAAAGAAGACAAAGTCCGGCTGGTCCACCTCCGCGGACATCCTGGAAAAGCTCTCCCCGGACTATCCGGTTGTCGCCGACATTCTGGAGTACCGGGCGCTCACGAAGTTAAAGTCCACCTATGCGGACGGCCTCTCGGAGTTCATTGCCCCGGACTCCCGGATCCACACGACCTTCCACCAGACGATCACGGCGACGGGCCGCATCAGCTCCACGGACCCGAACCTCCAGAACATCCCGATGCGAACACCCCAGGGGCGCGAGATCCGGAAGGTCTTCCTCCCGCGGGATGGCTGGAGCTTTACGGACTCCGACTACTCACAGATCGAGCTTCGGATCCTCGCCTCCATGTCCGGGGACGAGGCCCTGATCGAGGCCTACCAGGGCGGAAAGGACATCCACCGGATGACCGCATCCCGCGTGTTCAACACGCCCTTTGACGAGGTCACAGACCTCCAGAGGAGAAACGCCAAGGCGGTCAACTTCGGCATTGTCTACGGCATCTCGAGTTTTGGACTCTCCCAGGGTCTCTCCATCTCGAGGGAGGAGGCAGCCGCCTACATCGACCAGTACTTTAAGATGTTCCCGGGGATCAAGACCTTCCTCGACAGACAGGTCACAGACGCAAAGACCAACGGCTACTCCGTCACCATGATGGGAAGGCGCCGGCCGATCCCGGAGCTGAAGGAATCCAGCTACATGCGCCGCCAGTTCGGCGAGCGGGTTGCCATGAACGCGCCGATCCAGGGGACCGGAGCAGACATCATGAAGAAGGCCATGATCCGGGTCTGGGAGAGGCTTCACCGGGAAAACAGAAAGTCGCAGCTCATCCTGCAGATCCACGACGAGCTTCTCATCGAGACCGCACCCGGAGAGGAGAAGGACGTGGAGACCATTCTCCGGGAGGGCATGATGGGCGCCGCCGACTTAAAGGTCGCGCTCGAGGTCGACTGCCACAACGGCACCGACTGGTATGAGGCAAAATGATGATCATTATCGGCATCACAGGGGGCGTGGGCTCCGGAAAGTCAGCGCTCCTTCAGTACATCGGATCACACTATAAGGCCTGCATCCTCCGCTCCGACGAGGCGGCCCATGCGGTCTCCCTCGTCCCGGGAGGGAGTGTCTATCCGGCGCTTGTCTCCCTCCTTACGGCGCATAAGAAGGACGAAGATGCCCCCCTCTGCCACAGGGACGGCTCCATTGACCATAAGGAGATGGCGGCAAGGATCTTCCGGGAGCCTGCCCTCCGGGAAGAGGTAAATGCCATCGTCCACCCCGCCGTGCGGGTCTATATCGACGATGCAATCCAAAAGGCCCGGGAGAGCAAAAAGTACGACTTCTTCTTTCTCGAGGCAGCGCTCCTTATTGAGTGCGGCTACAGGTCCGTCGTGGACTCCATGTGGTACATCCACGCGGATGAGAGCGTCCGGAGAAAGCGTCTTAAGGAGAACCGGGGCTACTCGGAGGAGAAGACGAGCGCCATCATGAAGAGCCAGCTCTCCGAGACGGCCTTCCGGGAGAATGCAGACGTCGTGATCGACAACTCCGGGTCCCTCGAGAGTGCCTTTCGGCAGATTGATGAAGCGCTGTCGAAATGGTATCATGAACGGCGATAACAGACAGAATCCCTTTCCACAGCAGGGAGGAAACACCAAAGGACAATCACAGAGATGATATTTCAGAGTTTTGCATCGGGTTCCTCCGGGAACTGCATTCTCGTGGGATCCGATGCATGCCGGATCCTCGTGGACTGCGGCATCTCGAGAAAGCGCACGATGGATGCCCTGGCCGAACGGGACATGAGTCTCGATGACCTGGACGGCATCTTTCTCACCCATGAGCACACGGACCACATCCAGGGCCTTCCGATGATCGCAAAGAAGACGAAAATGCCGATCTTTGCCACAAGGGGCACGATCGCGGCCGTAAGAAAGAAGTTCGGGGAGGCCATTGACCCGGAGCGTTTCGTCCCCGTGGAGGCCGACACCCCGGTCAGCATCAAAGACCTCTCGGTAAATCCGATGAAGATCAGCCACGACGCGGCAGAGCCCGTCGCCTACCGGATCTATGGAGACGGAAAGAAGGCCTGCGTCTGCACGGATCTTGGCTGCTATGACGCCTACACGATCGACTGCCTGAAGGACTGCGACGTGCTCCTCCTCGAGGCAAACCACGACGTAAACATGCTTCAGGTGGGTCCCTATCCCTACCGGCTCAAGCAGCGGATCCTGGGGAACCTCGGGCACCTCTCGAACCTCTCCTCGGGAGAGCTTCTGACGAAGGTGCTGAATGACCACTTGAAGGCCGTCTTTCTCGGCCACCTGTCCCAGGAGAACAACTACCCGGACCTTGCCTTTGAGACCGTGCGCCTCGAGGTCATGGAGTCCACAGGAGACTACAGGGCATCGGATCTTCCGATCGCCATCGCATCCAGACAGCACCCCTCGGCAGCTGTCGAGTTTTAGCACATGGAGGTTATCATGCAGGAGAGAGCTATCATCACCGTCGTCGGAAAGGATACCGTCGGCATCATCGCAAAGGTCTGCACGTTCCTGGCAAAGGAGAGGATCAACATCCTCGACATCTCCCAGACCATCGTCCAGGGCTACTTCAACATGATGATGATCGTCGATGTCACCGGCCTGAAAAAGCCCTTCGGGGACATGGCAGAGGAACTGGCAGCGATGGGACAGGAGGAGATCGGCGTCCAGATCAAGGCCCAGAAGGAAGAGATCTTCGACAGCATGCACCGCATCTGAAGGCACGGGAGGTCTGACACATGATCAACATCCACGAAGTAGAAGAGACCAATGAGATGATCGAGAAGGAGAATCTCGATGTCCGCACCATCACGATGGGCATCAGCCTCCTCGACTGCATCGATTCCGATCTCGATACCCTGAAGAAAAATATCCACGAGAAAATCTACCGCTGCGCAAAGGACCTGGTCCGGACAGGAGAGGAGATCTCAAGGGACTTCGGGATCCCCATCGTCAACAAGCGCATCTCCGTGACCCCGATCGCGATCATCGGAAGCAGCGCCTGCCACACGGAGGCGGATTTCGTCGAGATCGCAAAGGAGCTCGACGCCGTTGCGAAAGAGGTCGGCGTCAACTTCCTGGGCGGCTACTCCGCCCTCGTCTCCAAGGGCATGACCCCCGCGGACGAGCTCCTCATCCGCTCGATCCCGGAGGCTCTCGCAGAAACGGACGTCCTCTGCAGCTCTGTGAACCTGGGCAGCACAAAGACCGGCATCGACATGGATGCCGTGCGCCTGATGGGCACCATTGTGAAAGAGACCGCAGAGCGCACAAAGGACGCGCCCTTAAACGCCTGCTCCAAGCTCGTCGTCTTCTGCAACGCGCCGGATGACAACCCGTTCATGGCGGGCGCCTTCCACGGCGTGACAGAGGGAGACGTGGTGCTCAATGTCGGCGTCTCCGGACCCGGCGTTGTCAAGAAGGCCCTGGAGTCCTGCCACGGGCAGAACTTTGAGGAGCTGTGCGAGACGGTAAAGAAGACCGCCTTCAAGGTGACAAGAGTCGGCCAGCTGGTCGCAAGGGAGGCCTCGAAGCGCCTCGGAGAGCCCTTTGGCATCATCGACCTCTCCCTTGCCCCGACGCCCGCCATCGGTGACTCCGTCGCCGACATCCTCTGCGAGATGGGCCTGGAGCAGGCGGGCGCGCCCGGCACGACGGCAGCCCTTGCCCTTCTCAATGACCAGGTCAAAAAGGGCGGCCTCATGGCAAGCTCCTACGTGGGGGGCCTCTCCGGCGCCTTCATCCCGGTCTCCGAGGATCAGGGCATGATCCATGCGGCGAAGGCCGGCGCCCTGACCATCGAGAAGCTCGAGGCCATGACCTGTGTCTGCTCGGTGGGCCTTGACATGATCGCCATCCCGGGCGACACGAAGGACACGACGATCGCCGGCATCATCGCGGACGAGATGGCCCTCGGCATGGTGAACGCAAAGACCACGGCCTGCCGTCTGATCCCGGTGCCCGGAAAGGGGGTCGGGGACAGCGTGGAGTTCGGCGGCCTCCTCGGCCACGCGCCGATCATGCCGGTCAACACGTTCTCCTGCGATGAGTTTGTAAACCGCGGCGGCAGGATCCCTGCACCGGTGCACAGCTTCAAGAACTGAAGGGGCCAGGCGGCCCTTTGGGATATTTATCAATATTGGGGGTAAAAAAATGGCAACGGAAAAGACACTGGATGTCACAGCACTCGGCGAGCTCCTCGTCGACTTCACGCCAAGCGGCGACTCCCCGCAGGGGAATCCGCTCTTTGAGGCAAACCCGGGCGGCGCGCCCTGCAACGTGCTCTCGATGCTCTCGCGCCTTGGCCACAAAGTGAGCTTTGTCGGAAAGGTCGGAGAAGACATGTTCGGAAGGATGCTCCGGGACCGCGCGGCAGAGCAGGGGATCGACATGTCCGGCCTGCAGATGGACAAGGAGATCCACACGACCCTCGCCTTTGTCCAGAAGCTTGCGAACGGGGACCGGGACTTCTCGTTCTACAGAAAGCCCGGCGCAGATGTCTGCCTCACGAAAGAGGAGGTGGATGCGGACCGGCACCTCATCGAGGGCGCCAGGATCTTCCACTTCGGAACCCTCTCCATGACCGATGAGAAGGTGGCAGAGGCGACGAAGGAAGCCCTGAAGATCGCAAAAAAGGCCGGGGACCTCATTACCTTTGATCCCAACTACCGGGAGCCCCTCTGGGACAGCGTGGATGCCGCCAAAAAGGCCATCGCCTTCGGCATGGCAAACTGCGACGTCATGAAGATCTCCGACAACGAGATCGAGCTCATGACCGGCACCTCCGACATCGAGAAGGG
>ONMH01000178.1 GCA_900318875.1 uncultured Lachnospiraceae bacterium
CGCCGCATAGGCGAGGAAGATCGACATCATCACGTAGTTGGTCGAGAAGTAGCGGGAGGTATAGTATCCCGCGCTGGCAAAGTCCATGCCATAGAGCGGCATGGCAAGGAAAGAGGCGAGGAACGCACCGACCACCGTGTAGAAAAGACCGGTGAAGATGTACTTTGTGTACTGCGCCTGCCCCCAGGCCCGCTCAAGGGCGGTGCCGATCGAGTAGTAGAACAGGCAGGCGATCAGGACAAAGAACACGTTGCTCGTGTCCGGGGGCACCAGCACCCAGGTGGCAAGCCGCCAGATCTGGCCATGGATGATCCGCTCCGGATTCAGCGTCAAAAGCTCCAGAAACGCCGGGTTGATCGCATAGAGAAGATACCCGAAGGCGTAGCAGATCACGATGTAGAGGGACAGGTTCCGGATGTTGTGCTTGTAGAAAAAACGGTCAAGTTTGCGCACGGCAGGATTCTCCGTTTCTGAGGGTTTGCGTGTTTTGAGCAAAATTACAGCTTTCTTTCGAAGTGTTAGAATACCATCGCACTCTGGAAAGTGCAATGCGGCCAAAAAACGGGATCCTTGTTCCGCTCAGTCGATATCCGTATACCTTTGCCATGTAGTAGACATCCGCGTAATCCCGAATTTCACTTTCCGGATAGCTGCCTGTCCTGCGAACACTCTCCTCCACTTTTTCTCTCGTCCCATAGTCCCAGGCCCACTCCGAAGTAGAGGTGAGACTGGTCTTTTTCAGGCACAGGAGGATGACCGCTGCACAGGCCGCAGCCTCGAGAAGCACAGCGATTCTGTCTCTCTGCGGGTTCGGTGCCGTCTGCCGGACCGTCTGCCGCGCATCCAGAAACAGACCGTCAAAGCCGCAAACAACCATGCTCCAGAAGGGGACGGTTACCCGCCCGGTGATATATCCCTTTTGGAAAATGACACCGCTCAGGAGATTCACCGCCGTAAAGATCACAAGCATTGCAAAAGCATCAAAGCGCGCTGCCCCCTCCCCTGTTTTCAGGGCAGAGCGGTCCCGCAGGAGTACCGCCAGGCTCACCGCCGTTCCCACGGCCAGCACTGCCAGGAGGAGCATCTGAAATCTCTGATTCGTGACAATCATCGCGGTATACGTCAGGATGCAGGAGCGAAAGAACCCCTCTGTCCCCACATAGAGGGCGGGATCCCGGGAACTTGCCCCAAGATGATAGGAAAGAAGCAGGGCTGTCATGGCCGCAAAGAGCAGCACCCCGATAAAATGCCGCTTCAAAAAGCGTCCAAGCCTGTGATCCTTCACAAGCCGGTACAGGATCAGCAGTCCAAAGGACGGATACGCGAGGAGACAGACCGTATTGGCTGCGGAGGCAAGGGTGAGCAAAAGAAGAAGAGAGAGCACTCTGCCCTCATAGTCCTTTTCCTCCGGTGCTGCTTTCCTCCACCACAGGTATCCGAGGACGGCTGCGAAGAGAAAGGTATTCGCAAGGCCGTACCCGCGCGCAAGCCCCATGAATTCATTGAGGTAGAAATTGCAGGTGAGGAAGATAAAGCAGAGCGCAGAGACGGTGCGCTTCCAGAGGGCAGCGATGCAGAGGAGGATGTAGGCGGCTCCCGAGAGTATGGCCGGCATCCGGAATGCCGCCTCGCTGAAGATCGTGCCCGCAAGGTCCGTCGAGATGCGGATGAGAATCGTGTTGAGCCAATGGTTGTTGGCCCGGCAGGTGGTAAAGATCTCCCAGAGGCGATGGAAGTCATTCAGGCGAAGGCCGTTCACATAGAGGAGGGCGGTGGCCGCCTCATCATCCGTAATGTTTGTCGTGACCGCGCGGATCACGGTGCAGACAAAGAAAAAGACAGCCGCCGCCGTACACAGGGCAAACGCCGTCCTTTCCCGAATGGTAAGCGGCAGGGCGTCCGGGCTGGTGCTCCTTCGCCGCCAATCCGGTTTGCCCCTGCCTGGTCTCCGTCCATGACCGCCCTCGCCACCGCAGTGCGGAATCCGGCGTCAATGAAATCACAGTTTTTGCAGAAGGGATACCGGTCTCTGCCCTGTGCGATAGCCCTTCTTGCCGCCTGGAGCTTTTCGCCCTCCCAGATTTCCCGGAGCGGCGTCTTGTTTACATCCCCAAAATCCGTGACCTCCAGGTTGTCGCAGCAGCAGATGCCGACCGTGCCGTTTGGGGTGATCCACAGATCCGTAAAGGGGAGAAGGCAGGTCTTCGTGTAGACCTTCTCCGTGGCCTTTTTGTTGGGGGAGGATCCTGCGCGGTTGGTCAGAACCTCCTGCAGGTAGCGCATCTGGATGATGATCTCAATGTCCCGGAATTCCTCCTCGTGTGTCCTGACGTAATCATAGATCTGCCGGATGTTGTCATGGAGCTTGTACTCCTCCGCGTAATTGTTGATGATCAGCTGATCAATATACGGCTGCACCTCCCGAATCCTGTCGAGGGTCAGGAGCAGGCCATTCGTGGACATGAAGATAAAGCTTTCCGGAAGCTTTTCTCTGGCATACCGGTGCTTCTCCACGATGCCGGTATCCAGAAGCGGCTCATTGTTGCCGTACAGCGTCAGATGCCCACCGTAGCCCCAGTCCGCCAGCTGATCAATGATGCTCCGGTAGAGGTCGTCGGAAATCTTCCGGAACGGGCGCTTCTCCGCATGGACGTTCGCCGTGCAGAATGCGCAGGTCGAATTGCAGCGGTTGATGGTCTCGATATTGACAACCTGCGGCATTGGGATCTGCGGCTGCTCCAGAAACCACCTGCAGTATTCGTCTCCGTCGTGTCCTCTCATTGCAAACTGGAGCTTCAGATAGGCGCCGGACGCAAGATTTGGTGCAATGCGTCTCGCCTCAAATCCAAACCTTCCCATGAAGGAACTGATTCTGATACTCATATCCCGGAACTTCCTCTCTCCCATCCCGATCTGCGCATCCCTGCGCTCAATCGATCTCTGCTGTATTCTCCTCTTCCTTCGACTCATGGTACTCCTGCTCGGTATTGACATTCCAGACATTGCTGTGGTCTGTCGTGCCGGAAAGGATGTCCTTCACGGTCTCAAAGGACGTGCACATGGAGTGGTCAATGTTGTTGTACCGATGCTGGCCGTTTCGCCCGACACAGAACAGATTCGGAATCGTGTTCAGATACCCGCGCAGCGTATCCATCTCCTCATAGGTATCAAAATATGCCGGATATGCCTTCTTCACGCGTTCCACGTGATAATCCTTCACATCACTCTCGTTGGAGATGAGCCCGAGCCTGACCATCTCGGAGATGCCCATCCTGGCAAATTCATCATCCGTCATGTTCCACATGGAGTCCCCCTCATTGCAGAAGTACTCCAGCCCCATCCAGACGGTGTGTTCCAGATCTCTGACAAGATACGGGGACCAGTTATTGTAGATCTGGAACCGTCCCATCTTCACACTCCGGTCGTGAACATACACCCAGTTGTCGGGAACGATGTTGCCGATGGTCTTCCGCTTTGTCTTGTTCTCGAGGTTTAAGTGATCGATCAAAACACCTACGGTCATGTAATCGCGATAGGGAAGACCTGCGGCAATTCTTGCAGGATCCGCCGGGACGTCGTTCATGGCGGCGACAAGATCCTTGATCGGCATGGAGGAAATCACAACATCCCCATCGACATCGATTCTCTTTCCGTCCCGGTCCGTGTAGGTGATCCCGGTCAGCCTGCCATCTGCATTCTTGCGGATGCCGACGACCTTTGCATGCATCAGGATGGTGCCGCCCCGCTTTCGGATTTCCTCCGCGGTGACGTCCCAGAGTTCTCCGGGTCCCAGTTTGGGATAGCTGAATTCCTCAATCAGGGATGTTTCCACCCTGCGGCTGCGCAGGTGAAACATCTTGCCCAGCGCATCCTTGAGGACCGCTGCAACCGACACGCCCTTGACGCGCTGTGCGCCCCAGGAGGGGTCAATCTCCGACGGATGCCTTCCCCACAGGTTCTCCGTGTAATGCTCAAAAAACATGGAGTACAGCTTTTTCCCAAACCGGTTGACGTAGAAATCCTCCAGGGAATCCTCCCTGCGCGGGAAGAGCTTTGCCCGCAGATAGGAGAATCCGACTTCCATCGTCGTGACAAGTCCCATATTTGCGAAGGTCTCATACTTGAGCGAGATCGGATAGTCGAAGAACTTTTGGTTGAACAGAATTCTCGAGACGCGATTTCTCCGCAGCATGACGCGGTCTTCCTTCTGCGGGTCCGGACCTCCCTTGCTCAGTGCGACCGGCCGGTTCAGTGCGATATCATCCGCTGCAGAAGAAGCGATGTCCTCCCATATCCATGCGGTTGCCATGATACTCCACCGTGCGGGAAATGCCGCCAAATTTCTCTGACTCCTCAAAGACAATCACCTCATACTCGTCGGACTGTCTGAGAAGTTCGTATGCCGCAGTCAGGCCTGCCGGGCCTGCGCCAATGATCAGTGCTCTTTTTTTCATATCGTTCTCTCCAGATTCCCCTGCGGGATCGCAGAATGCCCGGCGAATCGCATCGGCATCCGTGCTCAGAATACGCTGCGATGGAATCGCAGACATCACGCTGCACGATAGACATGCAGGACATACGCCGAGTTTTCGTCCGTGAAGGTTCCGACGAGGGTAAGTCCCAATTCCTCAGCATTTGTGAGTGCCGGTCTCGAAAACAGATATTTTCCGCCAAGCTGCCGGAAGGCATCCACATCGATGAAAAGGGGTTCCTCCGTGTGCGCATAGCTGCGGACCGCCTCTACGTTGGTCTCCTCCGTTCCGGAATACAGATAGCATCGGGCGCCCCAGTCATCAAAGTACTGCCGGGTCGCGGGCTGCTTCTCCAGCGCAGGTGCAATGATGCACCGGAACTGCTCCTTGTACTGCTCGGAATAAAACCCCAGATACCCATCCAGCGTGCGGATGCCGTTGTACTCCAAAACCGCAGGATGAAATCCGTATGCGGCCGACCACTCGCCCTCATAGCCGATGGAATCCATGGCTTTCCGGAACAGATCCTCCGAGTAAAACTCTCCATAGGAGAGCGAGGATTCCTGTTCGCCCTTCCACTTGTCAGAGACAATCGCATGCGCAGTATGGTAGAGATCGTTGTCCGGTGTCCCGCTCGCCAGAATGACCAGTGCCGCCGCACCCATCACAAGGACCGCACCCAGATGGTTCCACGGGATCTGTTTTTTCTCTCGCCTCCGAGAAGGAACTGCTGTCTCCTGCAAAGAATCCTGCTGCGCTCTGTCCATGGCATCGCACGCACCGGCATGATGCCCGTACAGGCGATAGGCGGCGAGAAACAGTGCCCAATACCACAGGAAGGGATTGAAAAAGACCGTACGATTGAACTGAAAGCCCTTCAGAGGGGGAACCGCTGTCTCGATCAGGCTCCGGAATGGTTCATAGTAATACAGACCGTAGATCACGGCGTTGAACACGATCAGCAGGGCTGTGAGATTGTACAGGTCATGGAAGATCTTCCTTCCCTCTCCATGCCTCAGATACCCCAGGTTCAGGACAAGAAAATAGACCACACACACCGGCAGTACGAGGTAAGTATGGACATCCTGCGTGTGCATGGTTGCACCGGTTACCAGGGCGTCCCGAATGAATCCGAAAACTTCCCCTGCGCCAAGGCTTGCGATCTTCATGGTAGACCGGATGGTTTCCTCCCTGCCAAACAGCATGGTTCGGAACAGGCGGTACTCGCAGAGCACGCTCCCGGCGGCCATCGCAAGAATGGCAAAGAACAGCCTGTGATTCGGCTTCCTGCGCACGATCGAGGTCCAGAGCCAGGCAAGACACAGATATCCCAGAAGGAAAATCCCAAAGTAGGAAAAATACGACAAAACCGGATAGAAGAAAACTGGGAGAAGGCGCAAAGCCGTCTGCCTGCCGCCCTGCGCCCTGTCCAGGCGAAGCAACAGAAAGATCAGCAGGGGAATCGAGGCAAAGCTGATTCCAAAGGCGGGAAACAGGTTCAGGATTCCGTAGGCAAAGCCCCCCAGAACCGCCAGATTTCCATGATCCTCTGTCATTCCCAGTTCCCGCGCAAGCAGAAAAAAGGAAGCCGCTGCCAGAACGACTTTGACAAGATAGTTTGCGATATAGGCGGGAAAAGGAGGAAAAAGCAGGTACAGAAATGTGGACAGAGAGAACTCTCCCGGCAGGACATCGCGGGTGATGCCATGCAGAAACGGTGCCTGTGCATTCTGCGAGAAAAAGGTGTCTGTGTTTCGGAGCATCTGATACTGCGCCTGAAACAGGTCGAGATTATCTGCGACCGCAATGCGGGCAAGCTTCTCTCCCGCAACGGCATAAACCGCAACAACAAAGATCACAAACAGCCCCACCAGGACCGCCGCATAGTGCTTCTTCCATTGTCCGATTTCTCTGTGCATACCGGTACTGTCTCTCCTTGATCCATCCGCACGCGGACTTCGCAGTCCCATTCGCTTTCTGCCCTTCCTTGACAGAGCCGATCCCGAAAAAAAGCCGGATAACTGCTGTTCTTTCGTTCTGCTTCCATGCTTCCCCGGCAGACTTTCAAATTCCGCCCCCATCCTCACAGGCAAGCGGGCGGTATCCGGATTATATCACGAATGGTGCTGTCAGACAGAGGATTCCCGGCGGGACGGACAGATTTTGATGATCGCATGTGCTTATGCGTGCAGCTGGGCGGAACTTCGCAACAAGCTTATCCCCACTCGATGGTTCCCGCTGCATCTGCCGCTACAGGGATGTTTCCCCGTCGTGATCCACCAGGGAGACAGCACTGACCCCGGGGATCGCTGCTATCTTTTGTGTGAGTGCGGGCCGTCAATCCTGGCGGAATATTCCCCATCCAGAACAAAGTGAGCCTTGCTGCTGTCAGCTTCCGGGAGCATCAGATAGTAGGCTCCGTCACCGGCATCTGTGAGGCATACCCTGGTGTCTGCTAAGGCCGAAGTCTCTACTTCCAGCTCTTTAAAGTAGTTCCTGCTCTCTTCCCGCAGAAAAAAAATGCTCGCTGCGCAGAGTGCGGCGACGGACAGAAGAAGCAGATTGTTTCCCTGCAATCCTCTTTGATATTTTGACGAAAGGTCATAAAGTCAAAAGACATTATACCCTCAAACTGCACATTTTCCCACCAGCAATCCGCC
>ONMH01000179.1 GCA_900318875.1 uncultured Lachnospiraceae bacterium
ATTGCGGAATGCGTCATCAGGATGTTTTCACACCGTGATCTTTTCGGGTTGACCGGAATTCCACGGTGAACGGATCCCGGGCTATGCTTCTGTGGCCTTTAGAGAGAAGCGGGTTTCCCTGTTTGCTGTGCCCATCGGGTCGAAAAATGTGAGCCAGAAGGATATAATGAAAGCAAACCGTGTGAGCCGACAGAAAAGATCTCAATGATGTCGGGAGAAAGGCAGCAGGGAAGGGAGAAGGATCATGGACAATGCGGCAGACAGAGAACAGGACAGCGCCCTGGATCTTGGACTGGGGCTGAACCACGTTCTCACAGGCGGCAGGCAGAATGACCGGTATCTGCTCTATACCCTGCGCGTGAGCATCTCCTATGCAAAGAGCATCGACATCATCGTCTCCTTCCTGATGGAATCGGGGGTGAAGATGCTGATCAACGATCTGCAGAGTGCGGTGGACAGGGAAGTGCCCATTCGGATTCTGACGGGCAATTACCTGGGAATCACCCAGCCCTCTGCATTGTATCTGCTGCGCAGTGCCTTCGGGG
Organism: uncultured Lachnospiraceae bacterium; assembly: GCA_900318875.1. Taxonomy (GTDB): domain Bacteria; phylum Bacillota; class Clostridia; order Lachnospirales; family Lachnospiraceae; genus CAG-791. The sequence continues at coordinate 546 of ONMH01000179.1, forward strand.
ACCGGATTGACCTTCGGTTTTACACCGATGCCAAGCGATCCTTCCATGCAAAGGCATATCTCTTTCACCGGGACAATTATAACGAGATCTATGTGGGATCCTCCAATCTCTCAAAGAGCGCACTGACCAATGGCATTGAGTGGAATTATCGCTTTTCAGACCGGGATGACCCGAGAAGCTATCGGCGTTTCGAGCAGACCTTTACGGATCTCTTCTATGGGGACGATGCAGAGATCATCGATGACACCGTCCTGCAAAGATATTCTGGGGACTGGCATCGTCCGGCGGTTTTTAAGGATCTGGACCGATACGACAGAAAGCAGGATCCGGGGGAGAAGCCATCCGGCACCATTCCGCTCTATGAGCCCAGGGGCGCCCAGATTGAGGCGCTGTATCAGCTGGAGAGAAGCCGGAAGGAAGGCGCAGAGAAGGCACTGGTACAGGCAGCAACCGGCATCGGAAAGACCTATCTTGCTGCGTTCGATTCCAGATCATACGAGAGAGTTCTCTTTGTTGCACACCGTCATGAAATCCTGGAACAGGCGGCAAGATCCTTCCACAACGTGCGCCCGGAGGATTCCATCGGATATTTTGAAGGTGGGAACAAGGAGACGGGAGCGAAGCTGACCTTCGCCTCTGTGGAGACGCTGGGAAGAGCAGAGTATCTCAATGAGCGGTACTTTGCGCCGGATGCCTTTGATTACCTGGTCATCGACGAGTTCCACCATGCGGTCAACGACAGCTATTTGCGGATTATCTCCTATTTCAAGCCGAAGTTTATGCTTGGACTGACAGCGACACCGGAGCGCATGGACGGCAGAGATATCTATGCGCTCTGCGACTACAGCGTGCCCTATGAACTGTCGCTGCGGGATGCCATCAACAAGGGGTATCTGTGTCCCTTCCGCTATTACGGGGTATATGATTCCACGGACTACTCAAAACTCCATCTGGTGCGCGGGCACTATGAGGAGAAGGAGCTGAATGAAACCTACATCGGAAACACGCGCCGGTATGAGCTGATTGCGAAGTACTACAACAAGTATGCATCGCAGCGGGCGCTGGGATTCTGCTGCTCGAGAAAGCACGCCGAGGACATGGCAAGAGAGTTTCAGGCGCGCGGCATTCCATCTGCCGCGGTGGTCAGCGGGGAACCGGGGCCCTGTGGGATGGACCGGGAAGAGGCACTGCAGAAGCTGCGGACGGGAGAGCTCAGGGTAATCTTCAGTGTGGACATGTTCAACGAGGGACTGGATGTTCCGGATATCGACCTGGTCATGTTTTTGAGACCGACTGAGTCACCCGTTGTCTTTCTGCAGCAGCTGGGCCGGGGACTTCGGAAGGCACCTGGGAAGGATTATCTCATTGTCCTCGATTTCATCGGCAACTATGAGAAGGCGGGGCGGATTCCGCTGTTTCTCACGGGGGATGGCGTTGACCATGGCAATGGCTCCGGCACATCCCAAAATCCACAGGCATATCCAGACGACTGCATTGTTGACTTCGATATGGGGCTGATTGACCTGTTCCGGAAACTGCGGGAGAGAACGTTCAGCATTCAGAACCGCATTGACGAGGAGGTTGACCGGATTCGGGCTCTGCTTGGCCATGTCCCGTCGCGCATGGAGCTGTTCACGGAGATGGATGAGGCAGTCTGTCAGCTCTGCCTGCGGACGCCGAAGAACAACCCCTTTAAGAACTACCTGGCGTACCGGAAACGACGGGAAGATGCGCTCTCCCCAATGGCACCGGCTGCAGCACACTGGCTCACAGAAAAAGAACAGGCGCTCTGCAGCGGGATTGCAGGGGAGTTTCTCGATCTGATCTCCGTTACGCAAATGAGTAAAATTTACAAGATGCCGATCCTGTATACCTTTTACAATGATGGACATCCGGTGATGGAGATCACCGATGAAATGGTCCTGCGGGAGTGGAAGCGGTTCTTTAACACTGGTACCAACTGGAAGGATCTGCCGAATGCCACGACCTATGAGGCGTATCGGAAACTTCCGGATTCCTGGCACCTGAAGAAGGCGCATGAGATGCCCATTTACCATCTGCAGCAGCCGGCGAACAAGGGGTTCTTTGTCGCCAGGGAGGGATATGCCCTTGCGCTGAAGGACGGTCTTCAGGAGGCGCTGCACAGCGAGTTCTTCATCCGGCAGTTCAAGGATATCCTGGATTACCGGACCATGGATTACTACAGGAAACGGTACTCTGTTCGAAAAGAGGGTAGCTCTGATTCGCTGTGAGAGGGAACAAAACAGGCAGGAACCCCACCGTGTGGGCCCTGCCTGTAAATGCCTTTATTGAAATGTAATAGTCCTTGCGTAACCGAGTGAGGTCTGGTTGGTGTAGGTCCTTCTTGTAGGGCCATTTGCCGCTCGATGTATAGGTCACATCCCTTCCGCCGGCATCCGACTCGCGAATGGCTGCTGCCATTTTCTGCGGCTGCAGCAAAAGGCTGCGGCTCGCGTTTTGGCAGATACTCGCCTTTATCTCGCATATGCTCTTTCTGTGACAGAAATTTGCGCCACAGGACTATTGCGGTGATCAGCAGATGAGAAAACAGAGGAGTCTTATGGACCTTGGGTGGGTAGCCGCTTTCCTTTTCTGCTTGCGAGAACGACTACATGATTCGTGCACACAGCA
>ONMH01000207.1 GCA_900318875.1 uncultured Lachnospiraceae bacterium
AGAGGGTACTGGGGGAGAGTGGAGGTAATTTTCTTTGAGATTTGCACGAAATATATAAATTGACTTAATCAGTCATTCTATTCTTTTATGCTGCCATTTCATTTGCAATGAGATCCATATGCTTTCTGACGCCGAAGACTTGATTTCGTTTGATTGGATGTCGCTGTACCTGTCCTTATTTTCGTAGATATTTATTCAAGATTTCAGGTATCTTCTTACGCATGGATCGATTACACAGGATTTCTCTCGATGTTTTAGAATTCTGTTCATATGGTGAATTCTTACATTGTATCAATATGCGTCGACTAGGTCAGTCATATTTATCGTTTGCGTTTTCTTTCTTTTTTATTATATGTATTCTATATTTCTGTGCTTGTGCTCATTACATTACTTGTTTATCAATTTGTTGACCATTACAGTTAAAATAAGGAATCCTGTCATCTCCCAAAGATGTTTTCGCAGCCTATCTGAAATCCGGATATCTCCCAGGGCTTTGCATCGATCATGACCCGTTTCTCTTTCTCTCGTTTTTCTTTCTCTCATTCCTCTTTCACTTGTTTTTATTCTTTCGCTTTTCTTTATCTTGCTTTTATTCTGTCGGAATATTCATGTTTTTCTTTTTATACCATCTGTCTCTTCTTTTACCACGCTCATCTTCTCTTCTGTCTCCTCCAGGCTCTCTGCCTGGATATAAAAAATCCCCTCCCGGGGTCTCTGCTCCAGGAGGGGATCCGCTTTCCTTATGGGTCTTGTCTATTGCTCGTGGTTTGCTGCTCTTTTCCTATTGCTCTTGTTTTGTTCTTTGTATTTGCTCTATGCGTATCGCTCTTACCTTCTTGTTCTTCCTGATAGCCCTGGCTCAGATTTCCGGCCAGACTTGCCTGCTCCTTGCGGTCTTGGCTCCCTCTCTCAGAACTTGAATGTCTCCTTAATCCCCAGCCACTTCTGATCCTTGTCGGAGAGGTTGAGCGGAGTGCCATCGTCCAGGGCGTAGCCTGCTGCAGAGGAAGAACCCTGGTAGGTTCCCACCACGTGGGGCCACTCGATGCCGATCTCCGGATCATTCCAGGCCATGCCGCCCTCATCACCCTCATCATTCGGATGCCAGAAGTCGTTCACCTTGTAGCAGAACTCCGCCTCATCAGAGAGGACGAGGAACCCGTGGGCAAAGCCCTCGGGGATCAGAAACTGTTTCTTGTTCTCATCGGAGAGTTCCACACCGTACCACTTGCCGTAGGTCTTCGACTCACTGCGAAGGTCCACCGCCACATCAAAGACGGTGCCGCGCACGGCGCGGACCAGCTTGCACTGCGGATAGTGCTTCTGGAAGTGCAGGCCTCGTAACACGCCCTTGGTGGACATGGACTGGTTGTCCTGGACGAAGTCCACATCAATGCCGTTTTCCTTCATGTCGTTCTGATTCCAGGTCTCCATGAAGTATCCTCTTGCATCGCCATGAACGGCAGGGCTGATGACACAAAGGCCCTCAATGCCGCCCACGTTCTTTTCTACCTTGATCTGTCCCATTGCTGTCTTTCCTCTTCCTGAACCTTTCTCTTCTGCCGGCGCTGTCTCAGTACCGGACTCTGCCCTCTGCCACAGCCTTTAAGTGTGCGCCGTAGGGGCTCTTGCCATAGCGCTCTGCAGACTCCATCAGGGTCTCCCTGGTGATCCACCTGTTGATGTAGGCGATCTCCTCCGGGGCAGAGATCGTGATGCCCTGAAGCTGTTCGATGGTCTTTACGAACTCCGCTGCCTCCACCAGGCTGTCCATGGTGCCAGTGTCAAGCCATGCATAGCCGCGGCCAAGGAGCTGCACAGAGAGGTCTCCCTGTTTGAGATACATGTCGTTTAAGGTCGTAATCTCCAGCTCCCCGCGGGCGCTGGGTTTTACCTTCTTTGCCATCTCGGAGACGCCCGCCGGATAGAAGTAGAGGCCCGTCACCGCATAGTTGCTCTTTGGCTTCTCGGGCTTCTCCTCGATGGAGATGGCCTTTCCGTTTGCATCGAACTCCACAATGCCGAAGCGCTCCGGGTCGTTGACATAGTAGCCGAACACCGTGGCCTTGCCCTTTGCCGCATCAGCAGCGGCTCTTCTGAGGACTGTGCCGAAGCCATTGCCATAAAAGATGTTGTCGCCAAGGACCATGGCGCAGGGCTCATCCCCGATGAACTCCTCTCCGAGGAGGAAGGCCTGGGCGAGGCCGTCCGGGGAGGGCTGGACCTTGTAGGAGAGGCGGATGCCGAACTGGGAGCCGTCTCCCAAAAGGGACTCAAATCTTGGCGTGTCTGTCGGGGTGGAGATGATCAGGATGTCCTGGATCCCCGCCAGCATCAGGGTGGACAGGGGATAGTAGATCATCGGCTTGTCATACACCGGGAGGAGCTGCTTGCTCGTCACCATGGTGAGGGGATAGAGGCGCGTTCCCGCGCCTCCTGCCAGTACGATACCCTTCATGAGAGCTCTCCTTCCTCCCGGAGCGTCTCCAGGAACCTTGCCAGCGCATCCTTCCAGTCAGGGAGGGGCGTAAAGCCGTTCTCGACAAGCTTCCTCTTGTCAAGGCGCGAGTTGTAGGGGCGGGCAGCCTTGGAGAGGCCGTACTCGGCAGTGGTGACAGGGATGACCTTTGTCGAATACCCCGCCTGCTTGTAGATCTCCTTTGTAAAGTCATACCAGGAGATGTAGCCGCCCTCGTTGGTTGCGTGATAGTAGCCGTATTTGTCCGTCTGGATCATGTCCACGAGGAGTCTTGCAAGGTCCAGCGTGTAGGTCGGCGTCCCGATCTGATCGTTCACGACGCGGACCGTGTCATGGGTCTTTCCGACATTCAGCATCGTGCGGATGAAGTTCTTGCCGTTGACGCCGAACACCCAGGCGATGCGGACGATGAAGTACTTTGTGAGCGTAGAGGACACTGCCAGCTCTCCGCCAAGCTTTGTCTCGCCGTATACATTCAAAGGCTTGTAGTCCTTGCAGTCCGGCTCCCAGGGCGTTGTTCCCTGGCCGTCGAAGACATAATCCGTGCTGATGTAGACCATCTTGGCATCCACTGCCTTGGCGGCATCCGCAAGGTTCTTTGTGCCATCCACGTTGATGGCCCTGACCTTGGGCTTCTTGTCCTCATCCTCTGCAAGGTCCACTGCCGTCCAGGCAGCGCAGTGGAACAGCAGTGCCGTCCTGCACGCCGCTGTAGGTCTCCTTCAGATCGGTGCCGATTCCCTCGATGCCGCGCTTCTGCAGCTCATTCATGACGTCGTGGCCGAGCTGGCCCGCAACGCCGGTAACAAATACTCGCATGTTCCCATTCCCTCCTGGCCGCACTGGCGGCCCTGCTGTGACCTTCTGATTTTTCCTGTTCGTCCTTCCTCTTCCGGGGTGGGATCTTCTCAGTCCAGAACCTTTCGGTTTCCGTACATCTTCTGATAGTAGTTCTGGTACTCCCCGGAGACGATGTTCTCCCACCACTCCTTGTTGTCCAGGTACCACTGGATGGTCTTCTTGATGCCATCTGCAAACATGGTCTCCGGAAGCCAGCCGAGCTCATTGTGGATCTTGGTGGGATCGATGGCATATCTCTGGTCGTGGCCCTTGCGGTCTGTCACATGCTCAATCAGGCTGTAGGGCTTTCCGAGGTAGTCGCAGATGAGCTTTACGATCTGGATGTTCTGCATCTCGTTGTGGCCGCCGATATTGTAGGTCTCTCCCTCCTTGCCCTTCCTGATGATGAGGTCGATGGCCTTGCAGTGATCCTCCACATACAGCCAGTCGCGGATATTCCTGCCTTCGCCGTAGACGGGGAGCGGCTTGTCTGCCAGGGCATTGGCGATCATGAGCGGGATCAGCTTCTCCGGGAACTGGTAAGGGCCGTAGTTGTTGGAGCAGCGGGAGATTGATACCGGCAGGCCGTAGGTTCTGTGATAGGCCATGACCAGAAGGTCTGCAGAGGCCTTGGAGGTGCTGTAGGGGCTGGAGGTATGGATCGGGGTGTCCTCATGGAAGAAGAGGTCCGGTCTGTCGATCGGCAGATCTCCGTACACCTCATCCGTGGAGACCTGATGGTATCTCTTGATGCCGTACTTTCTGCAGGCATCCATCAGGACAGAGGTACCGATGATGTTGGTCTCCAGGAAGATCGTCGGGTTCTCGATGGAGCGGTCCACGTGGGACTCTGCTGCGAAGTTTACGATGATGTCCGGCTTCTCCTCCTCGAAGAGCTTGTTTACGCCCTCTCTGTCGCGGATGTCGAGCTTCACAAAGCGGAAGTTCTCTTTGTCCATCACAGGAGCAAGGGTAGAAAGATTCCCCGCATAGGTCAGGGCATCCAGGCAGACGATTCTGTCCTCCGGGTGTTTCTTGAGCTCGTAGAAGATGAAGTTGCTTCCGATGAATCCGGCACCGCCGGTCACAATGATGGTCATGTGCTTTCCCTCTCTGGCCATGCTGGCCTGATCCGCCTTTTGGGGACGGTTTTTCCGGGTTCCCTTCCAGGAAGACCCGGTGCTGCTTTCTCTCAGTTTACTTTACTGAAAGTTTTTTATCTCCGCGCTGCAAAACAGGGCGCAGCTGCGCCCACAGGAGCATCATACAGGGTGACGTAGCGTCACTTTCAAGGGGAATTTTCACTTTTTTCAACAATTTTGCTTCCCACCTGCA
>ONMH01000180.1 GCA_900318875.1 uncultured Lachnospiraceae bacterium
TGGCAGGAGAAGAAGCTCTACGGCAGGACCACGATGGGTGTTGTGCGCACCACCTATCTCATCGACGAGGCGGGCATCATCCAGAAGGCGATGGGAAAGGTAAAGGCAGCGGACAACCCCGGGGAGATGCTGGGACTTGTTGGCGGGGAGGGCGCGCAGTGAAGATCATCCTCTCCCCGGCAAAAAAGATGCGCATTGACACCGACACGTTCCCGGTCACGGGCATGCCGGTGTTTTTGGACCGGGCAAAAGTGCTCCGGGACTGGATTCTCGGCCTTTCGCCAGGGGAGCAGAAAAAGCTCTGGGCGGCCAGTGATGCGATCACGGAGGCGAGCCGGGCATGCTTTGCGCAGATGGACCTTGCGCACGGTCTCACCCCTGCCATCCTCTCCTACGATGGAATCCAGTACACCTGCCTGGCTCCGGCGGTTCTGGAGGAGACGGCTCTTGCCTGGGTGCAGGAGCACGTCCGGATCCTGTCCGGCTTTTACGGCGTGCTGCGGCCCTTCGACGGAGTCGTCCCCTATCGGCTGGAGATGCAGGCAAAAGGAACGCCTCCACAGGCAAAGAGCCTCTATGACTACTGGGGGGATGCGCTGTATCAGGAGGTGACCGGGAAGGATCGTGTGATCCTGAACCTTGCCTCGAAGGAGTATGCCCGGGCGGTGGAACCCTATCTGCAGCCGGGAGACCGGTTTGTGACCTGCATCTTCGGTGAGCTGGAGGAGGGAGAACTCCGGCAGAAGGGCGTCTATGCCAAGATGGCAAGGGGAGAGATGGTCCGATACCTTGCCGGCATTGGGGCGCAGGACCCGGAGGAGGCAAAGGGATTTGCCCTCTCCGGCTATCGCTTCAATCCGGACCGGTCAACAGAGACAGCGTACGTATTTGAGAGAACCGGGGTGCCGGGGAAAATGGGAGAGAAAAGGTAAGCAGATATCAGGAGAATGTCCTGCGGGAGCAGAGCCGCAGGGGCATATGGGAAAGGTGAGGCAGCAGGATGGGAAAGTCCGTGCGAAAAAAGGAGCAGGCCCGCAGGAACCGGCTTGCCAGGGCAAAGGAGATCTTCGGGGAACATCCGGATCCTTCAGAACCGGACTTTCTGTCCCGGTACTGCACGAAGCTCGGGGTCGATGAGACCGTAGGAGCAAAAGACCTGTCTCTCTGGGGAGTTTCGGTCTCCGAGGAGCAGAAGAACCTCGCCCGGAAGGCCATCGAAACACAGAGCAGGCACCGGCGTGCGAGAAAACACGCCATCCATGTGGCGGGGGACTGTGCGGTGAGGGGAAAAAAGTACAGCCTGCCCTATAACAATACGTACTGCTGCATCCTGGGAGAGCAGGACGGCATCACCTGGGAGGAAGTGGGTGTGGACCCCTCGCTCTGCGTGAGGCAAAAGATTGCCGCCTTCCTGCAGCAGAATGCGCGGATGGGGTGGAAGCGCTATGAGCACCGGGTGAAAAAAAGCGGCGGCCGGCCCACAAAACGGCTGAAACAGCACTGGGAGGAGCAGGAGCAGTGGTGGGACGGCACCTTTGCCGATATCGCAGGGTACACCTCTGGCGGTGCACCCTACGGAGTCACCTGGGAGGAGATGGGAATCGATCCGGATCTTCCCCTAATGGAGCGGATCCGGGCGATGGGGAGCCGTGATGGAGAACCTGCCAGGGAGATTTCGGAATTCCAGGAGGAGCTCCCGTTTGACTGAAAAGTCGGTATCTGCAACCCCTGGTTGTCAAAGTGCAAGGCGGACCTGGTGGCCTGCCGCGGCGGAAACTGGTACGCTCTCTGCAGAAAGGAAGCCGCAGGACAGGTATCAGCGCAGACAGGCGGCAAAGGAGAACAAGATGATACTGGCAGACAAGATCACAAACTTGCGGAAAAAGGCCGGCTGGTCTCAGGAAGAACTGGCGGAGAAGCTCGGCGTCAGTCGGCAGGCAGTGTCCAAGTGGGAGAGCGCCCAGTCGGTGCCGGACCTGAATAAGGTGCTGCTGTTGGCAAAGACCTTCGGCGTCACCACAGACTACCTGCTCCGGGACGAGTGCGAGGAACCGGAGGAAGAGGCACAGCCGGAAGCTCTGGATGATCTGGGAGAGAAGCTCCTTCCGGTCTCCCTGGAGGAGGCAAACGCCTTCCTCACCCTGGAGCGAGCGCTGGTACCGAAAACAGCATTCGGAGTTTTTCTCTGCATTGAAAGCTGTGTGCCGCTTCTTCTTCTGATCGGCGCACAGGAGGCAGGTAGGATTCGGATGACCGAGGAACAGGCCTCCGTCTCCGGCATTGCCCTTCTCCTTCTTCTGGTGGCCGGCGGTGTTTTTCTCTTTGTGACCGGCGGCATGCGGCGGGAACCCTATGAGGGCCTTCGGAGAGAATCCCTCGACACTGCCTACGGTGTGGAAGGCCTCGTCCGGGAGAAGCGGGAGGCCTTCCGGGATACGAGAAACCGCGGCATAGCTGCAGGGGTGCTCCTGTGCATCATCAGTGCCATTCCGGTGCTGCTGGTTCAGGTGCTCCCCGGGGCAGGAGAAAACGCCATGCTCAACTGCGTGAGTGTCTCCCTGCTGCTTCTTCTCGTCGGAATTGGTGTCTTTGGGATCGTGCTGGTGTCCGGGGTTTGGGAATCCTTCCAGGTCCTTCTGGAGGAGGGAGCGTTCACGCGGGAGCGAAAGCGCAGCAGCCGCCGCTACGGCGGGATCTACTGGAGCCTTGTCACCGCACTCTACCTCCTTATCAGCTTTCTGACGGGCGCCTGGCAGTCCACCTGGGTGGTCTGGCCGGTCGCGGGGATCCTGTGGGCGGTCGTAAGCCAGCTGTCTTGCCTTCAGGAGGCGGGAAAGGGCAGGTGATCGGAACTCCCTGAGAAAAACGAAAAGCATATGGAATGGGATGTCCCT
>ONMH01000042.1:0-1457 GCA_900318875.1 uncultured Lachnospiraceae bacterium
ACCGTTCGACTTGCATGTGTTAGGCACGCCGCCAGCGTTCATCCTGAGCCAGGATCGAACTCTCATGTTAAAAAATCGAACTGCTTCGCATTTCGATTAGCAGTTCCTGCTTCGCAGAAACTGCGTCCTTTCATTTTTAACAGACTGTCCAACCGGCTTACATTCAAAACGTTGTCGTTTCTCTCGTAAGATCCGAATCATCCTTTTGGATGATTTACTGTCTGTTCTTGAAATGATTCTTTCGAATCATCTCAGAACACTTTGGAATGTTCTGAATTAAAACTTTGGTTCCTTGCGGAACCTTAAGAATTGTGGTTCCTTGCGGAACCTTAAGAATTGATTCAGGGTTGCATTTCTATTTGATTGTCAGATATTTGATTGAGAAAGTTCACAACAGCTTACGCTGTTTCCGAATTCCAAGAGAACTCGGCTTCGCTGTGAGGAATTGATTGTCTCCTCAGCGGCGACTTATCTATAGTACGGCGGACACTTCCAAAATGCAAGTACTATTTCAAATATTTTTGAATGCGGATTTTTGAGTGGAGAATCGTTTGAAACGGAGAAGGGCAGCTTATGTCTGAGGATCTGCACCATCCTGCGATGGGTATTCTTCTGACACTATAGCTTCCCCCAAAGCAGAGGATGGTCTGCACGAGGGAGGAGGCAGGGGTGGCAAGTCCGATGTGGAGCAGGGAGACCGGCTTCTGGCGGCTCATGATCCAGGAGACCGGGACACGCACACAGAAGGCACCCAGGATCCCCTGGACCATGACAAACCGGGTCAGGCCGATGCCGTTGAAGAAACCGACACAGCAGAAGAAGATAGCGGTCAGCATGCAGTCAAAGGCATAGGACTTCAGGTATTCCCAGGCAGCGGAGATAACCTTCGGATCGTTGGAGAAGATCCCGGCGAGCAGATCACCATGGAAGAAGGTGACCAGGAACATGACGACGCCGATGGAGAAGGAGATCGCGATCCCGACGCCAAGGGAGCGGAGCGCCCTCCTGTACTTTCCTGCCCCGTAGTTCTGGGAGACAAAGGCCGCCATGGACTGCATGAAGGCGGAGGAGACCAGCATGATGAAGGCGCAGACCTTCTCGGCGACACCGACGCCTGCCGATACGAGGACCCCGAGGGAGTTCACGATCGAGAGGATGATGAGGAACGAGATCCCGACCAGCAGGTCCTGCAGGGCAATCGGAAGGCCCAGGGAGACCACGCCCCGAATGATGGCGCCGTCCCAGCGAAGGTCTTTTCTCGTCATCCGGAAGGGAAGCTGCTTCTTGCGGATCAGCGCCAACGAGATGATGTCGCTTAAGAGCTGCGCCGCGACTGTCGCGATTGCCGCACCGGCGCAGCCAAGGTGAAAGCCGCCGACCAGGAGGAGGTCTCCGAAGATGTTGAAGACGCAGGCGATGGCAACCGTGACAAGCGGCGTATTGGAGTCCCCGAGGCC
>ONMH01000042.1:1482-22059 GCA_900318875.1 uncultured Lachnospiraceae bacterium
TAGGTGACCGTGTTGTCAAAGGCTTCCTCTGGCGCCTGCATGATCCTCGCTGCCTGAGGCGCAAACAGGACAAGGAGGATGGTGAGAACAAGGGCGATGAACCCAAAGAGAACGACAGAGGCACCGATCACCCTGCCGCACTCCTTCTCCCTCTTCTGGCCGATCAGCTGTCCCAGCTGAATCGTGGTACCCATGGCAAAACTTGCAAGGACGTTGGTGATGGTCTGCATGATCTGAGAGCCGGTGGAGACACCGGAGATATCCGCCGCGTCACCGAACTTCCCCACCACCATCAGATCCACAGCTCCGTACATGGCCTGCAGAAACAGAGCAAGCAGCACCGGGAGCGCAAACAGAAGCAGCGGCTGCAGAATCTTCCCCTCTGTGAAATCTCTGGTTTTTGATGTTGACATGGTTTCCTCCCTTTTCTTCACAAGCAAAAAGAGCCGGACAGGAACAACAGGCGTTTCAGCCTGTGACCTTGTCCGGCTCCTCATTTCTCTCTGAACGAGTTGCCCTCCGAATCGAGATTCATTATAAGAGATGGCGGTCTGCTGTCAACCTTTTCTTCTCCGGGTGCGTTCTGCCGCACGGTGTTGATCCTGGTATCCGTGTGGGAGCAGCGGCCTGTGTAGGAGAGGGTGTCGAAAAAGGTCACACCGGCATTCTGCGGCTCTTTCGTACTCCCCGCACTGCCGTAGACATCAGATACCGTGGCGGTGCAGAGACCGGTTGTTTCATCCATTGCTGTCCATGCGGCGGGCAAGACGCTTTTGAGACGGTACCTTCCTACGGGGAGTTCGGTGATGGTGTACTGCTCCGGAGCGCCTTTGTCCCCTGCCCTTACGGCGATGGTCCTGGTTCCTTGCGTCTCTCCCTCCGGGATGGGAATGCAGACTGTGTAGGAAAGTCCATTGTCCTTTCCGGTTATCCGGAACAGGAAGGACGGCTGCCCGAAGGAAGCAATTGCCCTGTCGATCTTCTTGGTGATGGTGATGGTGGGATGGGCAACGGAAAAGCCAACGCGGGTTGTCACCCTGTTGGAGGTCTGTTCATAGGTCCCCTGTCCCTTTGCGGCGGCCTCTGCCGCATTGACAAGATCGTCCGCGGGCGGATCCTCCTGCGCCTGTTCTGTCAGCGCTGCCCGGATGGTGATGGTGAAGCGGTTGTTGTAGAAGCTGCTGCTCTTTCGTGCATTGGTCCCCGCGGAGATGGTGATCTTCTGGCCGCTGCGGGAAACCGAAAAGAAGGAGGTGACATCGGTTCCCGCAACGTTTGTCACGGTGACATCCGGCACCGTACTCCCGGATGAGGTCTTTTTTGTGCAGACGGCAAGGCCATCCGGGAGAACATCCGTCATCTCATAGGAGCTGTACCGGTATTCCGGGCGCTCCTTGGGAATGGACTGGGTGATCTCATAGGTGAGGGTTTCCCAGGGCCTTGCGATCGTGTTCTCCGTGACCCCTGTCTCATCGCTGTCCGTGACGGTCTTTTTGGGGACCGGCAGGTCATAGGGCAGGAACGAGTAGGAGGTAAAGTAGCTGATGTTCATGCGGCAGAGGTTTTTGCCGCTGTCCGGGTCGTTTAACTTGTTCAGGGAGAGCGCCCGGAAGCTGCCGCTTTCCACCATCTCACAGCAGTACCGGTACCGGTCCACGGAGTAGCCGAAGTTTCTGGTCAGGTTTTCGTACTGGTTGACCTGGTAGCGGTTGTCGTGCAGTTCCGGATAGCTGTATGCCATCCAGCTGCCGTAGACGATGTCAAAGCCCTGCGTGTTGCGGAGCTCAAAGCGGACCTCTCCCGGGGCATAGGGCTCTGTCTGGTAATCGGAGTGCCAGCTCGAGATCAGCCACCAGTAGGAGTTCAGGGAGGAGTCCGAGGCGTCGCTGACAGAGCCTGGAACCCGCGCGTACACCTCACACCCGTCCTTCATCACCTGGGGCTTCCCGTTGATGCTGCCGCTGTTGACCCGGAAGCCGTAGGTCTGGTTTCCGTCGATGTCGCCGAAGTTCAGACACATGTTCAGGCTGACGGGGGTCTCGTTTCCGCTCTCATCCTTTTTGAAGAGCTCATAGGTCAGGGTACAGCCGAGGTCCTCGGTGTCGACACCGAGGAGTCCGTCCTGCCGAAGGGAGAAGAGAAGGATCGGATAGATGGTCGCCTCTTCCTCCGAGCTCTTTGAGAGGGCTGCTGTGTAGCCTGAGAAGCGGACGGTGATCTTCACGTCGATGTCGGTGCCCCAGTAGCTTCCGGCATTGGTGATCCAGACGCCGAAATGGCCGCTTAAGGCATCGTCCTGCGGCACGATGCCAAGGGCCTGCCCGCTGTAGATCGGAACCGTCGACTCGTGCTGAAGACTTGTCAGCGTGTGGACCAGGCAGGTTTTGTCCGCATAGCCGTCGTCCACCCAGTAGGTGAGCTTTGACTTCTCATTGGGCGTGATGGTAAAGCTGTACTCGCTGTCAGAGGTCTTTGCGGTGTCATTGGTGTCGATGAGGGCAAAGAAGTCCGGCTGCGCGGATGCAAGAAGGAGGGGATCCTCCGAGTCTGCGCCCCAGGAGGACCCTTCTGCCTCTGTGCCCTCGGTGGAGGCGGCCTTTGCCAGTCTCAAACGGGAGAGGCGTTTGCTGTCCTCTTCGTCTTCCTCTGTCTCCCCGGTGTCCTCTGTGGATGCTGTTTCTGCCCCTGTGTCCTCTGCTGCAGTCTCCACTGTTTCCTCTGTGTCCCCTGTGGCAGCCTCCGCTGTCTCTTCCGGGGACTCCGTGGAAGCTTCCGCAGTTCCGCCGTCCCTTCTGTTGCTGCCCCCTCTTCCTCCGCAGCATCTTCCGTATCCCCTGCACCTTCGCCTGCGGTTTCTTCCTCTTCTTCTGCGCTCTCCCCGGTGCTGTTTTCCTCCGGGTCTTCTGGCAGCGCTGCTGTGCCGTTCTCTTTCGCAGGCTCTGTGCTGTTTCCGGTTTCAGATGTCTCTTCTTCGACACTGTTTCCTTCTGCTTCTTCCCTTCCGTCCTCTGCCAACCCTGACGGGGGCCTCGAAGTGGATGGAGGCTGCCGTCAGGGACATGGCAATCACAAGGGAGAACAGTTTTACCATCTGTCTGTTTTTCATGTGGAATTCCCTGTCAGATCTGCTGATGCGGACGATTCCTGGCTGTCCGCGCTGCCCTGTGTTCCGCCGCTGAAGGAGAGAAAGTCTGAAAACGCCTGCTGGCAGGCATCCTCTCCGGTAAGGAGCGTTCCGTCTGCGCTTCTTGTCTGTACACTCTCCTCGTAGACGATGATCTCGTAGTCCCGGATCTTCGCCCCCTCGGGAAAGGTAGTGGTGACCTTCCGGAGAAGGTCCGTTGTCTCCTCCCCCGGCGATAGTGCCATCTCGTAGTAATAGTAGCCGTCTCCCCCGTATACCCATCCTGCATTCAGATGGGTGCAAAAGTCCGCCTCCGGGTAGAAGTTCACCCCGTCAGCAGAGAGCTCGGAGATGCCGCAGATGGAGCTGTCCGAGAAGGCGAGGAACACCCGCACATAGCAGGGGATGTCCCCGGTGTTCTGGACGGCGACCTCCTTTTCAAAGGTATTCGCCCCGGTCGTGAGCGAGCTCTGGCTGAACTGCTCTACGACCTGGCTTGTGTTTACTCCGGCTGTGAAGTCGTTTTCTGTGCCGTCCCTCCCGGTCAGGTATGCCATCGCGCCCTCTGGCGGCGCGTGGAACAGGCAGACCAGAAGGAAGGCAGCAAGCGCTGCAATCGGAAGCGCCAGGTAAGAATGCGTCCGCAACCGCGGATGCCATCGCGTTGTTTTTGGTCTCATGATTCAATCCCGCCTCCTGCCAGTCCAAAACCAGAGAACGAGGACCGCAAGGCCGGCAAGAATCCCCGCAGCATACACGAGAGGATCGAATGCGTCAGCCGTCTTTGCGGACCTGCTGACGCCGTATTCCCCTGGCGCAGGCGCTTCTGCCCTGCTCTTTCGGATCGACGGGAGAACTCCGCCGGATGCCGGCAGGTGTACTTCCGCACCGGAGCTTCCGATCGGAATGACAATGGCATCTGTCAGGCCGGTGGGCGCCATGGTGCTCCGGATCCGGTTTTCCACCTCTGTTCCGGAAGCCGCCTGTGCATCCGCTTCTGAGGCTGCAGACGATCCTGTTTTGTCGAGGCGGATCCGGACAATCTTGCTGATCTTCTCCCCCGGCAGCACGGTCTTTCCGTTCACGTAGGGTTCCTCCTCTCCCTGGCTGTTTCTCTGAAACTCGCTGATCACAGGACGAAGGCTGTCATCCTGCATGCCGACAGCCTCCGGGTTTTGCCAGAGCGTGGCCTCAATGACAAGAAAGATATGCGCTCCTGCCATCTCATTTCCCCAGTCCTTCGGGATGACAACGCCCTGCATGAGCTCCAATGTCTCTCCTGCAGCAGCCTCTCCCGTATAGACAAGCTCCTCTCCCTCCTTCTTCCAGTCCCCGCCAAGGCCGAAAAGGTCCACCCTGGCATCCTCCTGCAGGCCCTTCTCATCCGCCCAGTACACGCGGGCGGAGAGAAGGAAGGGGGAGGCGGCGTCTGCAGGCAGCTTCGGCGCCGCGGCAAGGAGAAGGAGAAGAAACAGCCATGCTCTTTGCGTTCTCATGGATTTGCTGTCTTCGTCAGCTCCGGGCGATCAGGTGCCGCTGGCACTGCTGCCGTCGGAGGCTGGGGTCGTGGTCGCTGCGGCGGTTGTGAAGGTCCTACGGGACTTCAGATAGGTATCAAAGACTTTCTTGAGGGTCTCCTTCGACATGTTTTCTGAGATGGTGACATCCTTGATGTTGTCCGCCTGGATGGCATAGGCCTCCACGGGGATGGCGAGGCTCCCCTCCACCTGTCCCTCCACGACATTCAGGTAGCGGACCTTGTCAAAGATGGTGTCTGTTGTTTCGCCCTTTGCCACTTCTGTGCTGTAGCCGAAGAGATAGGTGTCGGAATCCTTTCCAGTCGTATCCTTTTCAAGCAGGAGCCATTTGCCATTGCTGTCGGCATCGGTCCAGAGTTCATTGCCATCGCCATCGAGGAACGTAAAGAGTTCTCTTGTGGCTGCTGCGGAGGAATCTCCGGATTGTGCCTGCTCCTCGGTGTACACCGCTTGCTTGGGGATCACGACCTTTGCAAAGACCAGGGCCGGGTTTTCTCCGGTATTGTTGATCGAGGGATCCTTTTGGATCACCTGGTTCGGGACGATGTTTTCTGCACTTTCTTCTTTGAAACCCGGCTCTTTGAGTTCAATTTTCACGCTTCCCACGGTAAACGTATTGGTTGCACTCTGCCTGTCGGTCAGGTATGCAAACGTGGAGCCGATCGCCATGGCACCTGCCAGGGTGCAGGCTGCGGCTGCTGCAGCGAGTTTCTTTTTCATACAGTTCTCCTTCCTTTGGGAAAGTCATTTTGGATGGGTCCGCGAAAGACCTGCAGGACGCAGGCCTTCCTGCGGATTGATTGGCTGCTGATTGGGATATGGAATCAGAACACGGCCTTTTCTCTGCCTTCTCCGCCTCCCCGAAGAGCGCACCGGCAGCCACCGAGAGGAGGTTTGCCGCAAGAACCCAGAGGATGAGAAGAAGTCCCGTCTCCTTCTCCCGCCCACCAAGAAGGGCGCCCAGCTTTGGAATCGAGAAGAGACAGCGCCCGACGAGCTGGTCGGGAAGGACAGCAGCCGCATCCTCTGTGCGGTTTGCATCGCCCTTTGTGACCCAGCCCTCCTTCGCCTTCTTTACGACGCGATGGGTGATGGTCTCTGCCTCTTCCCCGCCGGAAGAAACCCGGAAGGCAATGATGTCGCCCGCCTGAATGTCTTCTGCCTTCGTGTCGACAAAGGCAATGGCGCCGGTCCGGATGGCTGGCTCCATGGATCCGCTCATCACGACAAAGGGCTCGATGCCAAATAGCTTTGGCAGGGTAAAGAGCCCTGCAAAGAGGAGGACAAAGAGCGTCAGCAGGGAAGCAAGGATGCGAAACACCCTGCAGCCCCACTGTCTGCCTCTTCCCTGACGGGCTGTCTTTTCTGGAAATAAAATGCTGGAATCGTGAACCATGATGCGATCTTGGACCTCGTGAAGATGTGACGCTGGAATCAGTTGAGAAAAGTTGCTGCAGACGCGTTCTGACCGGAGCACTGCAGGGGTTCCGGATGGCCCCAGCTCCTGTGCACAATCCCCATTATAGGGGTTTTCCCCGGCATTTCCATTGGCGAAAACAGCCAAAGATTTTTGGTAATAATCACAACAGGAAATCCTTCACAAAAATATCACCCCGTTTATGACAAATCTGTCAAAAGGGCCTAGCGGCATGAAAAAAGCTGCCCGGAGGATATTCCGGACAGCTGGTGCCTTGTGACTTTCGCGCAGTTTACTGAAGACCCAGATCGAAGAGTGAGAACTGGTTGGTATCCGGCAGATCGCCGAGGATCCCGAGCTCTGTCATCTTGTCGAGGATCGTCTGGGAGATCTTGCCCCGCTCCCGGACCTCCTCTTTCGAGCAGAAGGGCCCGTGCTTGCAGGCCTCCTCCAGGGAGTCGGCAGCGGTGGCACCCATGCCGGCGATGCTGGTGTAGCTGGGCATCAGCCTGTCGTCCCAGATCGTGAAGTGCCGGGACTTTGCCTTTCCGAGCTCGATCGGGATGAACTGGATGCCCCTTGCGTACATCTCCCTAACGACCAGCATGTCGTCGAGCTGTGCCTGCTCGGCAGCCGTCAGGGGATTGGGACCCTTCGGGTCCTTTCTTGCGTTGTACTGGTCCATCACGTCCAGCAGGTGCTGCTGGCCCTGGGCCATCAGCTCATAGTCAAAGGCCTTGGCGCGGATGCTGTAGTAGGCGGCGTAGTAGGCAAGCGGCTTGTGGACCTTGAACCAGGCGATGCGCAGCGCCATCATGACATAGGCGGCCGCATGGCCCTTCGGGAACATATATTTGATCTTCTGGCAGGACTCCATGTACCAGTCGGGGACGCCGTGGGCCTTCATGTCCTCCGACCACTCGGGCCACTGCTTGCAGGCGCCCTTTGCGACCTTGCCCTTTCGGACATTCTCCATGATCTTGAACGCCTCCGAGGGGTCGAGCCCCTTGTTGATGAGATAGGTCATGATGTCATCCCGGCAGCCGATACAGGTGGACAGGGTGCAGGTGCCGCTTTTGATGAGCTCCTCCGCATTGCCGAGCCACACGTCCGTGCCGTGGGAGAGGCCGGAGATCTTGATGAGCTCCGACATCGTGGTGGGCCTTGTGGACTCGAGCATGCCCATGACGAACTTGGTTCCAAACTCCGGAACGCCGAGCGTCCCGACCCGGATGCCGCCGTCCTGCTCCGGCGTGATGCCCAGGGACTCGGTGCTCGTAAAGAGCTGCATGACGCCCGGGTCATCGAGGCGGATTGTCAGGGGATCGATCCCCGTCAGGTCCTGCAGCATGCGGATGATGGTCGGATCATCGTGTCCGAGGATGTCGAGCTTTAACAGGTTGTGGTCGATCGAGTGGTAGTCAAAGTGGGTCGTGATGATCGGCGTCTCCATATCGTTCGCCGGGTGCTGCACCGGGGTGAAGGTGTTGATCTCCTCCCCGACGGGCAGAACGACAATGCCGCCCGGGTGCTGGCCGGTGCTTCGCCGAACGCCCGTACAGCCGGCAGCGAGCCGCTCCTTCTCGCAGCGTCTCTTGTCGATGCTGTTGTCCTCGCAGTAGTGGAGCACATATCCGTAGGCGGTCTTGTCTGCGACCGTTGCGATGGTGCCCGCCTTGAAGGTCTGCTCATGGCCGAAGATGACCTTCGTGTAGGCGTGGGCCTTGGCCTGGTACTCGCCGGAGAAGTTGAGGTCGATATCCGGCTCCTTGTCTCCCTTGAAGCCAAGGAACGTCTCAAAGGGGATGTCAAAGCCCGCCTTTACCAGCGGCTCCCCGCAGACCGGGCAGACCCTGTCCGGCATATCGACGCCGCACCGGCCCACGTAGGACTTGACCTCTTCCGAGTCGAAGTCGCTGTAGTGGCACTTGGCGCAGTAGTAGTGCGGGCGCAGGGGATTGACCTCCGTGATGCCGGACATCGTCGCGACAAAGGAGGAGCCGACGGAGCCGCGGGAGCCGACCAGGTACCCGTCCTCGTTGGACTTCCAGACGAGCTTCTGCGCGATGATGTACATGACAGAGTAGCCGTTCTTGATGATGGATCCAAGCTCCTTCTCGAGCCGGTCCTCCACGATCTTCGGCAGGGGATCCCCATACATGCTGTGGGCCTTGCGGAAGCAGATCTCCCGGAGCTGCTGGTCCGAGTCCTGAATGACGGGCGGGCACTTGTCCGGCCGCACCGGGGAGATCGCCTCGATCATGTCCGCGATCTTATTGGTGTTGGTGATGACGACCTCCTCGCACTTGTCCGAGCCGAGGTAGGAAAACTCGTCCATCATCTCATCGGTCGTCCGAAAGTATAAAGGCGCCGGCTCCTCCTTGTCGGAACCCATGCCAAGCGTCGACTGGATGATCGTGCGGTAGATCTCATCCTCCGGGTCCAGGAAGTGGACATCCCCCGTCGCGACGACGGGCTTGTGGAACGTCTCGCCGAGCTGTACGATCCGGCGATTTAAGTTCAAAACGTCCTCCATGGAGCGGATGTTTTCATAGCGGTCACTGGAAATCAGGAACTTATTGTTGTCGCGGGGCTGGATCTCCAGGTAGTCGTAGAACTGGACGATCTCCGCGATCCGCTCTTCGCTCTTCTCATCGAGGAGGGCCTGGAAGAGCTCGCCGGCAACGCAGGCGCTGCCCACGAGGATCCCCTCCCGGTTCTTTGCCAGGAGGCTCTTTGGAATCTTTGGCTTCTGGTAAAAGTACGTGAGGTGCGAGGCGGAGATCATGCGGTAGAGGTTGACGCGGCCCGTCACGTTCTTGGCAAGCAGGATGCAGTGATAGGGGCGCTTTCTGCGGATGATGTCCGGGTTGTTGTCCGCGAGCGCGTTGATGGAGCCGAGGGTGTCTGCATCCCGCTCCAGGAACATTTTGATCAGCTTCTCGAAGATCCAGGCTGTGGTCCTTGCATCGTCGACCGCCCGGTGGTGATGGGGGTTCACGACGTTTAACATCTTTCCGACGGCGTCCAGGTTGTAGCTCTTGTGCCCCGGCAGCAGGATCCTTGCCATGTCCATCGTGTCCACGGTGGTGTAGTAGTCCGGAAGGCCAAGATCCCTGCTGTTCTTTTTGATAAAGCTGATATCGAACTGGACGTTGTGGCCGACAAGGACGCACCCTCTGCAGAACTCCGCGAACTTCGGGAGAATCCCGGAGACGGTCTCTGCACCCATCACCATCTCGTCCGTGATGCTGGTCAGGTTTGTGATCCTGTAGGGGATCGGGATCTCCGGGTTGATAAACTCTGAGAACTGTCCCGTCTCCTTTCCGCTCTCGTACTTCACGGCACCGATCTCGATGATCCTGTCCCGATCCGAGGAAAAGCCCGTGGTCTCGATATCAAACACCACAAAGTTCCCCTTTGCGATGTCGTAGTTCTCCGGAATCTTCTCCGGAACCCTTCCCGCCTCCAGCTCCTTTGCAGGGAGCGTATAGGGGGCTCCTTCCGAGAACGCGGGATCCTCCTTCGTATTGCCGTAGGTGACTGCCTTTAACAGGTCATCCACGAGGTAGCACTCGACGCCGTAGATGACCTTGAAGAATTTCTGGGGGTCGATGGGGGGCTTCCCATCCGCCTTGTTCTTCTTGTCGAGGTCCGAGATCGCATCCTGCACGAAGTGGTTTGCGTCCGGGAAGGCCTGGATGTTGCCATGGTCCGTGATGGCGACAGCCGGCATCCCCCACTGGTAGGCCCGCTTTACCAGGTCCTTGCACTCGGAGACGCCGTCCATGTCGGACATCTTGGTGTGGAGATGGAGCTCCACGCGCTTTTTCTCGTAGTGGTCCTGCCGCATCTTCACGAACGAGGGGATCGCCATGACGCCCGAGGGGGACGTGATCGTGATCTCGTGTTCGAAGGTATCCATCTTGGTGTAGCCCTGGACCTTTACAAAGCGGCCGGGGGAGAGCCGCTCCATCGCCCTGTCGGCCTCCTCCGTCGGCGCGAAGATCTTGACCGCGATGGAGTCCGTGAAGTCGGTCAGGACAAACTTCAGGATGGACTTGTTGTTGCGGATGTCGCGTCTTTCGTTGGACTGGATCTTGCCGCGGATCGTGACAAGGCCGATCTCGCCGACAATGTCGGAGATCGGAATGAGCTCGCCCTCCACGTCCTTGCCGCAGATGACGTCCGGATTGGAGGAGCGGATAAAGCCGCCAAAGTCCTTTTTGTCTCCAAACTTTGATTTCTTTGCAGAACGGGTTCCCTGTCCGTACCGGGTTCTTGGCGCGGTGCGCTCGGGATGTCCCTCGCCGGATGGCTGCGCCTTTTCCTCCACGTCCTTCTCCACGGGGACCGTGACAGTGCTCTGGGGGAAGACGTCGTCGTAGACGGCGCGCACCCGGCGCTTTGGCTCGAGGACGTACGCTGTCTCCACGGTGCAGCCCATGCCGCAGCGCTCGTTTAAGATCTGCTGGAGCAGATCCCGGATCTTTTCGCCCACATCCCTGCAGATCTGGGTGTTCTCGAGCTGGAGCACCACATGCTCCGGATCCGGAAACGCAAATTTCCCGTTCTTGAACAGGCTCCCGTTGACCGGGGAGATGTGCCACATCTCGATGACGAGGGAGTCCATGTATTCGGAGACCAGCGTCTCCGGCGTGTACTGGGAGGAGAGCGAAAAGTGCTCGGAGATCACGGCCTCCACCTCGGTGCCCTGGCACACGCAGGAGGTCAGCTCCTTCTCCATCTCATAGATGTACTTCTTGTGGATCAGGTGATCTGACTCCACGTAGATCTTGAGCCTTGTATTCTCCCGGTTGAAGGCAATCCGCACGACCTTTGTGCTCTGAAAGAGCTCCGTCAGTGTCCTGTTCACCTTCAGCGTCGGGAAGACGGAAAAAAAGTCCTTTTCCAAAACCTGCTCCTTTTGGATAGAAAACCCCGCCCGTGCACAGCCTGCACAGGGCGGGGCAGTGATCAGTTCTGCCAGTGATCGAGCTCGTCCCTCAAGACGGACAGAAGCTGATCTTCCGGGACCTTTTTTACGATCTGTCCCTTCTTGATGAGAAGTCCCTCGCCATCGCCGCCGGCGATGCCGATGTCCGCCTCTCTCGCCTCTCCGGGCCCGTTGACGGCGCAGCCCATGACGGCAACCTTGATGTTGTAGGGGTACTTCTGCACCATCTTTTCCACCTGGTCCGCGAGGCCGATGAGGTCAATCCTCGTCCTGCCGCAGGTGGGGCAGCTCGTGACCTCCACGCCGCCCTGCCGGAGCTTTAAATCCCGGAGGATCTGCTTTGCGGAGCGGATCTCCTCCACGGGATCGCCGGAGAGGGAGACCCTTATCGTGTCGCCAATCCCCTCGTAGAGGATGATGCCAAGGCCGATCGCCGACTTGATGTTTCCGCCGTAGACCGTGCCGGCCTCTGTGATGCCCACGTGGAGCGGGTACCGCGTCTTCTTTGCAAGGAGCTCATGGGCTTTCACACAGGTCAGGACATCCGACGACTTGATCGAGATCACGATGTTGTCGTAGCCGCAGTCCTCCACCATGCCGACCTTGTCGAGGGCAGACTCCACAAGGCCCTCCGGGGTGACGCCGCCGTATTTTTCCACGAGGTCCTTCTCGAGGGACCCGGAGTTGACGCCGACGCGAATCGGGACATCTCTCTCCTTTGCGCAGTCGACAACGGCACGGATTCTGTCCTTCCCGCCGATGTTGCCGGGGTTGATGCGGATCTTGTCGGCGCCGTTTTCGATGGCAGCGATGGCCATCTTATAGTCAAAGTGGATGTCGGCAACGAGGGGAATCCGGATCTGCTTCTTGATCTCCCGGATTGCCCTTGCGCACGCAATCGTCGGCACGGTGCAGCGGATGATCTCGCACCCTGCCTCCTCGAGGCGGTGGATCTGTGCCACCGTCGCTTTGACATCGTCCGTCCTTGTGTTGGTCATGGACTGGATGGCGATGGGATTGCCCCCGCCGATTGCAATGCTGCCGATGTGTACCACCTTTGTGTGATCTCTGTATGCCATGGTTTCTCTCCTGCCGCGTTCTTTGCGGCAACCGCGCGGGAATTCCCGCAAATCTTTTTCTTCCCCTGCTTGCCCGCTGTGGGCTCTTTTTCGTTTTCTGTGTGATTCCTATTCTACCCCATTTCGGGAGATTGCGCCGCAGGAATCCGAAGCCAAAAATGAGCTGAAAAATCCGGACAGGACGAAGCCATCCTGTCCGGATCCTGTGTGTCTTCCTTTATCGGAAGAACTTTGTCACGTCGTTGAAGCAGACCACCACCATCAGGGCGATCAGGGCGACAGCCCCTGCCAGCGTGATGTAGCCCTCCTTCTCCGGGGAGAGCTTCCTGCCCCGGATGGCCTCGATGATGTAGATGAGGAGGCGTCCGCCGTCGAGCGCCGGGATCGGCAGAAGGTTCATGATGCCGAGGTTGATCGAAAGGAGCGTTGCGAGGTTCAGCATCGACAGGAGCACCGTTGGCAGTCCATAGGGCTTTGCCTCCTGATAGGTGTCGTCCACGGTCTTGACGATGCCGACAGGTCCGGAGAGGTCATCGAGCTGGAAGTGGCCCCGGAAGATGAGGCCAAGCGACTGGAACGTCGCTCTCACCCAGTACTCCGCCTCGTAGAAGCCGTACTGGAAGACCTGCAGGCCCTTGCATTCCAGGTAGGAGCCGGGACCGGAGATGCCGATGTAGTACCGGTCATCGTCCTCGCTGTACTTTGGCGTCAGCGTGACAGAGAACTCCTTTCCGTCCCGCTCGATTGTCATCGTCATGGGCTCGCCGTAGTTGACGAGGGAGTAGAGCTGCACCTCGCGGTAGACGTGGATGTTGGCACCGTTGATCTTCCGGATCGTATCTCCCGCCTCGAGTCCTGCCTCCTGGGCAGCCGAACCGTCCACGACCTGGTAGACCGTGGGGAGGTCCGTGCCGGTGAAGGCGACGATGATCATGGCAAAGACAAGTCCCAGGATGAAGTTTGCACAGGGACCGGCAAGGACTGTTGCGATCCTTGCTCCCACCGGGGCGTTCAGGAAGGAGTGCTCGTCATAGGTCTTTTTCTCCCCGTCCCCGTCCGTCTCCGTGGGGTCCATCCCGTCAAAGATGCAGGCGCCGCCAACCGGCAGCAGGCGGATTGCAAAGAGGGTCTCGCCCCTCTTCCATTTGAGGAGTGCCGGCCCCATGCCGATGTCAAACTCATTGACCCGGATGCCGCTTCGGCGGGCGATCATGTAGTGGCCGAATTCGTGGCCCACCACAATGACGGAAAAGATGATGAGAAACAGTAGGATACTGACTGCCATGATTACCTCTTGGCCGCGCCTTTTGCGGCATCCGCGCGGGAAATCCCCCAAGGGGGCCCGCGAATCGGAACTTCCTTTCAGAGCGTGCCGGGGCAGCGTCAGGCCTTTGCTGCCACGAAGCGCTGCACGTTCTCCCTCGCCTCCTTCTCTGCCGCAAGGATCTGCTCGAGGGAAGGGGCTTCGATGACGCGGTGTGCAGCCATGGCACGCTCAATGAGATCATAGATATCAAGAAATTCGATTTTGTCCTGCAGAAAGAGCCGCACAGCCTCCTCGTTGGCGGCGTTGAATGCCGTCGGCATGGAGCCGCCCGCATGGGCCGCAGAGAGCGCAAGCGGAAGCCCCCGGAATGTCTCCGTGTCCGGCTTTTCAAAGACAAGGCTTCCGACCTCTGTAAGGTCCAGGGGTCTGATGTCCAGCGGGAACCGGTCCGGGCAGGTCAGGGCGTACTGGATCGGCAGGTGCATGTCGGGGCTTGCGAGCTGGGCGATCACGGCGCCGTCCCTGAACTGCACGGCACTGTGGCAGATGCTCTGGGGCTGCACAAGCACCTCGATGTCATCGACCGGCACGTCAAAGAGCCACCTTGCCTCCATGACCTCAAGCCCCTTGTTGACAAGGCTTGCGGAGTCGATCGTGACCTTGGCGCCCATGTCCCAGTTGGGATTTTTCAGGGCGTCTTTTGCGTGCATGTGGAGAAGGTCCTCGCGCTTTTTTCCGCGGAACGTTCCGCCGGAGCAGGTGAGGAGGATCTTGTCGATGCGGCTGTGGTTCTCATTCCGAAGGCACTGGTAGATCGCGGAGTGCTCGCTGTCGACTGGGATTACAGAGACGCCCTGGTCTGCTGCGGCCTTGGTGATCAGGTGCCCTGCCGTGACAAGGGTCTCCTTATTCGCAAGGGCGATCGTCTTGCCCGCACCGATCGCAGCCAGCGTCGGCTCGATGCCGATCATGCCGACCACTGCGTTGACAAAGACGTGGGAGGTTCGAAGGACTGCCTCCATGACCATGCCGTCCATGCCGGCGAGGACCTTTGTGTCGGTGTCTGCGATCCGCACCGAGAGGTCCTTTGCCGCGGCCTCGTCATACAGGCAGGCAAACTTCGGGTGGAACTCCCGGACCTGCTCTTCCATCTTTTTGACGTTCTTCCCGGCGGCCAGCGCAATGACCCCGAAGTGGTCCGGATAGGTCCGCACGATGTCGAGGGTCTGGGTGCCGATGGAGCCGGTGGAGCCTATTATAACAAGATTCTTTTTCATTTTCGGCCTCGCAATTCTGAAATTTCTGTGACGAAGGGCAGGCGGCTTACCGGATGACGGTCAGAAGGAACGCCGCCAGGTAGTAGATGATGGGCGCTGTGAAGATCGTGGAGTCAAAGCGGTCCATGATGCCGCCGTGGCCCGGGATGCAGTTTCCGTAGTCCTTGATGTTGTGGTTTCTCTTGATGGCAGAGGCGGCAAGGTCTCCCACCATGGACAGGAGCGCACCGCAGACGCCGATGAGGGCAAACTGCCAGTACAGGTTCTCCTCCGGGTAGAGATAGTGGATGAAAACGGCCGTCAGGACGCACAGAAGAACCGAGCCGCAGACGCCGCCGATGGCACCCTCAATCGTCTTGTGCGGGGAGAGGATCGGCGCCATCTTGTGCTTTCCGAGGGCACGGCCCACGAAGTAGGCGAAGGTGTCGCAGATCCAGCTGCAGAAGAAGATCAGCGCGTAGATGAAGATCCCCAGGACGGGGACATAGACAAAGGAGAAGATCGAGTACGCGACCTGGTCCGCGTGGTACTTCGGGAAGGTCAGCACGTAGATCGTCATGTTTGTCGAAAAGATGCCCATGATGCAAAGGAGCGAGACTCTCGTTCCGAGGGCAATAAAGGCCTCCGCCCCGTAGAGCTTGGAGAACACGATCAGGAACACCCACAAAACGAGGGTCCAGAAAAAGCCCGAGATCTCCAGGGCGTTCTCCTTCTCTCCCTTCCTGTGCACCTCCAGTGCCCGCGTCATCTCAAAGTAGCCGATGAGAGAACACAGGGCAAGCACCGCCCCAAGGCTGATCTGGCCGAATATGCCAAGCCCCACGGTCAGGATGCCAAGGACAATTCCGCTGATTACTCTGGTCTTCACTGTATCAATCCTCCATAGCGCCGCTCTCTGTGGTTATAGGCATCCACTGCCTTCTCCAGCTCCTGTTTTGTAAAGTCTGGCCAGGCGCAGTCCGTGAAGTAGAGCTCCGAGTACGAGAGCTGCCACATGAGGAAGTTGGAGAGCCGCTCCTCGCCGCAGGTGCGGATCAGAAGGTCTGGATCCGGGATGCCGGCGGTATCGAGGGAGTCGGAGATCGTCTCCTCGGTGATGTCCCTCGGATCGAGGGTGCCTTCCTTTGCCTTCTCGCAGAGCCTTGTCACCGCCCTTCGCATCTCATCTCTTGCGCCGTAGTTGATCGCGATCTGGAATCCGATGCCGGTGTTGCTCTTCGTGTTTTCCTCGAGGTTTGCGATCGCCTTCTGCAGGTCGTCGTCGAGCTTTGTCCTGTCGCCGATCACGCGGATCCGCACGTTGTTCTTTGCGCACTTGGCGAGCGAGGTCTTCATGTAGGTCCGAAGGAGGTTCATCAGTGCCTTCACCTCCGAGTCCGGGCGGGACCAGTTCTCCGTGGAGAACGCATAGACCGTGAGGTATTTGATGCCCATGTGATCCGCATCCTCCAGGATCTGCTCCACGACCTTTGCGCCCTGGGCATGTCCCATGGTTCTCGGAAGGCCGCGCTTTTTCGCCCATCTTCCGTTGCCGTCCATGATGATCGCCACGTGCTGCGGTATTTTTCTTTCTGCCTGCTCTGCCATGATAGCTCCCTTCCGAAAAACGCACAAACGGAGCCCGGTGCTCTCCGGACTCCGCATGTCAGTTATTGGTACAGCGATCTCAGATCGTCATGATCTCCCTGCTCTTCTTCTCGATCATGGAATCCACTTCCTTCAGGTACTTTTCCGTCAGCTTCTGCAGATCGTCCTCAAGGCCGGCTGCCACATCCTCGGAGACCTCTCCGGACTTCTTGAGCTTCTTGAACGCATCGTTTCCGTCGCGGCGAAGGTTCCGGATGGCGACCTTGGACTCCTCTCCCACCTTCTTGACCTCCTTGACGAGGTTCTTTCTGTTCTCCTCTGTCATCTCGGGGAAGACGAGGCGGATGCTGGTCGCATCGGAGGTCGGGTTGATGCCGATGTCTGCCATCTGGATCGCCCGCGTGATGTCCTTGATGATCTTCTTGTCCCAGGGCTGGATGACGATGATTCTCGCCTCCGGCACGGAGATGTTTGCCAGCTGCTGGATCGGTGTGGGCGTTCCGTAGTAGTCCACCCGGATCTTGTCGAGAAGGTGCGGGTTGGCGCGCCCTGCGCGGATTGCCTGGTACTCCTCTGCCAGGTAATCGATGGACTTCTTCATCTTGTCCTCATATGCCTTGATTCTCTCGTCGCTCATGATTTCCTCTTCCCGGGGAAGTTCCCCTGTTTTTCAGTCTGCTGTGACGGTGGTGCCGTTGAACTTTCCGGCTGCTGCCTTGACGATGCCGTCCTCCTCGTTCAGGTCGAACAGGCGAAGCGGCATGTGGTTGTCCCTCGAAAGGATCGAGGCGGTCATATCGATGACCTGCAGGTTCTGGGCGATGACATCTGTGATCTTGAGCGTGTCATAGCGCTTTGCCTTCGGATTGACGGCGGGGTCGCTGTCGTAGACGCCGTCGATGTTCTTTGCCATCAGGACGCAGTCCGCATCCACCTCGATGGCACGGAGCAGAACCCCGGTGTCTGTCGAAAAATACGGGTGTCCCGTGCCGCCCGCAAAGAAGACGACTCTGCCGTGCTTTAAGTACTTCACGGCAGCATCCTTGGTGAAGATCTCGGTGAAGCCCTCAATGGCAAACGGCGTCAGAATGGCGGTCTTCATCTTCTCGCCGCGGAAGATCTCCGAGACGTAGATGCAGTTCATGACGGTGGCGAGCATGCCGATCTGGTCGCTCTTGACCCGGTCGATCTCGGTCCCCGTTCTGCCGCGCCAGAAGTTGCCGCCGCCGATCACAATCCCGATCTCGTTCCCATCGTCAAGGAGCTTCTTCACCTGTACGGCAACCCTTTTTACCTTTTTCTCGGAAAAGCCGGTGCCCTTGTCGCCCGCAAGGGCCTCTCCGCTGAGCTTCAATACGATTCTGGACATAAATCCGCCTCCAAACGTTGTTTTTCCTGGCCCTCTGGCTGATTCCTTCAGACCAAGACAAGTTTATCATAAGTTCCATGCCCCTGCTACCCGGAAAATCCCTTCCAGAGCGCCCAAATGGGCCGGAAAGTGCCGAAAAGTGCGGCAAACTGCACAGTTTCCGGCACATCACAATTTCATTTGCAGGCAAATTTCCGGAAATATTCTGTTTTCTTGTAGAACTGTGATGCCGATGCTAAAATGGATAGGTTTGAAATGGTTCAGACAGGGCAAGGCCCGGCTTTTTCGGGATTTGTCCGGATTTGTTTTGTCAGTCAATACGAGGTTTTTATGATTCAGAAGAGAGAAGACGTACGTAACGTTGCGATTATCGCCCACGTCGACCACGGCAAGACGACCCTGGTGGATGGCCTGCTTCGCCAGAGCGGTGTGTTCCGCGCCAATCAGGCTGTCGTGGACCGGGTCATGGACTCCGGTGCGATCGAGCGGGAGCGCGGCATTACCATTACGAGTAAGAACACCGCTGTGTTCTACAACGGTGTGAAGATCAACATCCTCGATACCCCCGGCCACGCGGATTTCGGCGGCGAGGTGGAGCGTGTCCTGAAGATGGTCGACGGCGTCATCCTGGTCGTCGATGCCTTTGAGGGACCGATGCCCCAGACGAGATTCGTGCTGTCCAAGGCCATGGCCCTTGGCCTCTCCATCATCGTCTGCATCAACAAGATCGACCGCCCCGGCGCAAGGCCGACGCAGGTCATCGATGAGGTGCTCGAGCTCCTCATGGACCTCGGCGCAAACGACGAGCAGCTCGACTGCCCGTTCGTCTTCGCCTCTGCAAAGAGCGGCATTGCAACCCTGGATCTCGGCTCCCCGGGCGTCTCCATGAAGCCCCTGTTCGACACCATCATCGAGCACATCCCGGCGCCTGTGGGCGATCCGGATGCCCCGACGCAGGTTCTGATCTCCACGATCGACTACAACGACTATGTCGGCCGCATCGGCATCGGAAAGGTCTCCAACGGCACGATCAGGGTCGGCCAGGACGTCGTCCTTGTCAACCATCACGACCACGACAAGCTCGTCAAGTGCAAGGTCAACACGCTCTATGAGTTTGAGGGCCTGCAGAAGATCCCGGTGCAGGAGGCAAAGATGGGCTCCATCGTCGCCATCTCCGGTATCGAGGAGCTGCACATCGGCGATACGATCTGCGGACCGGAGAAGATCGAGGCCATCCCGTTCCCGAAGATCGAGGAGCCCACGATCTCGATGACGTTCTGCGTCAATGACTCCCCGCTTGCCGGCAAGGACGGCAAGTACGTGACCTCCCGCCACATCAAGGACCGCCTGCTGCGGGAGCTCAACACCGATGTGTCCCTGCGCGTCGAGGAGACGGACTCCACGGATACCTTCAAGGTCTCCGGCAGAGGCGAGCTTCACCTCTCCGTCCTCATCGAGACGATGCGCAGAGAGGGCTATGAGTTCGCTGTCTCCAAGGCAGAGGTCATCTACCACTATGATGAGAACGGCAGAAAGCTCGAGCCCATGGAGCAGTGCATCATCGACGTGCCGGAGGAGTTTGCCGGCAACGTCATTCAGGTCCTCGGCCAGCGCCGCGGCGAGCTCCAGAACATGGGCACCGCAAACGGCGGCTACACCAGGCTGGAGTTCAAGATCCCCTCAAGAGGCCTGATCGGCTACCGCGGACAGTTCATGACGGACACCAAGGGCAACGGCATCATGAACACGATCTTCCTGGACTATGAGCCCTACAAGGGAGACATCGCCTATCGCAAGCAGGGGTCTCTGATCGCCTTTGAGTCCGGCACGGCCGTCACCTACGGCCTGTTCAACGCCCAGGAGAGAGGCGTCCTGTTCATCGGACCCGGCGAGGAGGTCTACTCCGGCATGATCATCGGAGAGTCCGGAAAGAGCGAGGACATCGAGGTCAATGTCTGCAAGACCAAGCACCTGACCAACACCAGAACGTCCGCTTCGGATGAGGCCCTGCGCCTTGTCCCGCCCAAGATCATGTCCCTCGAGCAGGCCATCGAGTATGTCGATACCGATGAGCTCCTGGAGGTGACGCCCAAGCACTTGAGACTGCGCAAGAAGATCCTGGATCCCAGAATGCGCAAGCGTGCACAGATCTCCGCCAACATGAAGGCACAGGCAGAGGCGGAAGCGGCAAAGAACGCCTGACTGGGATTTCCAAAGGCTCCAAACTTCATAAGACACACAAAAGCCCCGGGAAGAATCCGATCTTCCCGGGGCTTTGCGTATGCTGTATTACGATTGTTACTGACTGGTCTCAGATCAGTCGGGCGATTGTCATAAAGATCAGTGGATCTCGATCTTCCTGGTCTCATCCTTCTTTGCAGCTGCGGTCTTATTCGGAACGTTCAGCGAAAGAACGCCGTTCTCATACTTTGCTGTGATCTCTTCCGGCTTTACCTCCCTGCCGACTTCAAAGGATCTCTCATAAGAGGCCTCGGTGCGCTCCCTGCGAAGGTACTTGCCGGTCTTCTCATCCTTCCTGTCTTCATTCCCCTCATGATGGGCACTGACGGTCAGCACGCCATCGGAGAGGGCGATCGAAATGTCCTTCTTGTCGAATCCCGGAAGATCTGCGGTGATCGTGAAGTGATCGCCGTTGTCCACGACATCGGTCTTCATCGCGAGCCTTCCTTGCGGGCGTGACGCTCCACGCTCTTTGCCGCCTCAATCTCATCCTTCGAGGGCTCCACATCTACGACAGGGACAATCTCAAACGGATCATACGGATCGAAGAAATCATCCATCATATCATCAACATCATTCGTCCAAACCATAGGCATTAACATAAGTCATTCCTCCTTTTGTAAGCGGGAATGGTACCGTTGTTTCTGCGGCAGGTTCCTGCAACGCTGTTGTTTTTTGCTGTCTCTCGGGATCCGGGGATCTCTTCCTTTTGGCCTTCTGA
>ONMH01000182.1 GCA_900318875.1 uncultured Lachnospiraceae bacterium
GGCTCTTTCAAAAACTCCGCATAGCAGGTCTTGATCGCGGGGTTCTCATGGGAGAGGCGAAGGGTCATCGCCCTGTCCTGCTCGTACAGGGCAGGAGCCCTCTTTGGCGCCATCTCCAGCCCATCGTGAATCGGCTGGCCGCCGCCGCCAACACACCCACCAGGACAGGCCATGACCTCCACAAAGTCGTAGGAGACCTCCTTCTTCTCCAGGGCGGTTAGGAGGTCGCTTGCATTGCCAAGGCCGCTCACAACGGCGACCTTAAGCTTCATTCCCGCAAGGTCGTACTCCGCCTCCTTCCAGCCCTTCATGCCGCGGACCGCAAGGAAGGTGTGGTCCGGATCGGGGTTTTCTCCGGTCACCTTCCCGTAAGCGGTCCGAAGGGCCGCCTCCATGACGCCGCCGCTTGCGCCAAAGATGTTTCCCGCGCCGCTCCCGATGTCAAGGGGCGCATCCATGTCCTCCTCCGGGAGCTCGTCCGGCAGGATGTGGCACATCCGGATCAGGCGCGAGACCTCTCTCGTCGTCAGGACGATGTCGACATCCCGGTTTCCGTCCTCATCCTGCATGGTCGGCAGGGCGCACTCCGCCTTCTTCGCAAGGCAGGGCATGATGGAGATGCTGCAGATCTTCTTCGGATCCGTTCCGATCTTCTGCGCAAAGTAGCTCTTGATCATCGCCCCGAACATCTGCTGCGGGGACTTTGACGTCGAGATCTGGGAGACGAACTGCGGGAAGTGTCCCTTGCAGTACCGCACCCAGCCGGGGCAGCAGGAGGTAAAGAGGGGAAGGGGCTCCGTGCCTTTGTGGGCCAGCCGTTCCAGAAGCTCTGCCGACTCCTCCATGATCGTAAGGTCTGCGGAGAAGTCGGAGTCAAAGACGTAGTCCGCGCCGATCGTTCGAAGGACTGCGGCAAGGCGCCGGACCGTTGCCCGCTCCGGCTTCATGCCAAAGGTCTCTCCCCAGCCCGCACGGACAGAGGGCGCGATCTGGAACACCGTCGTGATTTCCGGGTTGTGGATTGCCCGGAGGACCTTTGCCGTGTCATCCCGCTCGGAGAGCGCACCCACGGGACAGTGGGTGATGCACTGGCCGCAGAGGGCGCAGTCGGACTCCTCCAGGGAGTAGACCTTTGTCACATCCACGCTCGTCTGGGCACCAGTGTTGATGACATCCCAGATCCCGGTCTTCTGCACCTTCTCGCAGACCTGCACGCAGCGCATGCACTTGATGCACTTCTGGTTGTCCCGGACCAGCGGGAAGTCGGAAGGCGCCTTCTTCTTTGGCAGGTGCTGCGGATAGGGGTTGTCCAGGATGTTCAGATCCCCTGCGATGTCCTGCAGGCGGCAGCTGCCGCTCCGCACGCAGGTCGTGCAGGAGGTGTTGTGCTCCGAGAGGATGAGCTGCACGTTGGTCCTTCTTGCTTGCAGCGCCCTTGCGGAGTTCGTGTGAATCACCATGCCCTCGTCCACCGTATTGTTGCAGGCGGTGAACAGCCGCTCATATCCCTCCACCTCGACGACGCAGACCCTGCAGGCGCCGATCTCATTTAAGTCCTTCCAGTAGCACAGCGTCGGAATCTGGATGCCGGCAGCACGCGCTGCATCCAGGATGGTGGTCCGTTCGGGGACGCTTACCGTTCTTCCGTCAATTGTCACGGTTACCATTTCGCAACCCTCCCTCCCTTGAAGATGCCGTATCCAAAGTGGTCGCAGTGGAGGCACCTGCCGGACTCGCAGTGCGCCTCCTCCTTAGTCATGCCGCACTCCATGAGCGCAAAGTCGTGCTTTCGCTCACTCGCGGGGCGCTCCTTCATGTTGATCCTGCCGCGTGGCTCGTGGTCGTCAAAGCGGATTCTCGGAAGCTCCACGTCCGAAGTGATCTCGTGGTCAAAGCCAAGGTAATTGTCGATGTTTGCCGCGGCGACCTTTCCCGCCGCAATCGCGCGGATGACCGTTGCCGGCCCTGTCACGCAGTCTCCGCCCGCAAAGATGCCCTCCGAGCCGGAGACGCCGGACCAGTCAAAGGCCTCGATTTTGCCCCGCACGATCGGGATGCCGTACTCGCCAAACTTCCTCGAGTCGATGCCCTGTCCGATGGCGACAAGGACCCGATCGCAGGGAATGCGCTCCTCCGGCTGATCTGCAGGGACAGGCGTCGGCCTGCCTCCCTGGATCGGCCCGGCCAGCTGGGGCTGCAGAATCATTGCGGAAACCTTGCCGTCCCTGGTCTCAATCCGCACCGGTGCTTCCATCTCCAGGATCTCGCACCCGTCTGCGATGGCGCCCTCGACCTCCTCCGGGAGGGCCGTCATGTCCTTTCTGCGGCGCCGGTATGCGATCTTTACAGAGTTTGCCCCGAGGCGGATCGCAGACCTTGCCACGTCCATGGCGACATTTCCGCCGCCGATGACGACGATGTCAAGGCCGCGGTAATCCGGCATGGCTTCATCGCCGATGGCGCGAAGGAGCTCGACTGCAGAGACAACGCCCTCCGCGTCCTCGCCGTCTATGCCGATCTTCCGGTCTGTGTGGGCGCCGATGCCGATGTAGAGCGCATCGTGTTCCGAGCGAAGTTCCGCGATGGAGGTGTCCCTTCCGACGCTGACGCCGGTCTTTATGACAAATCCCGTCTCCTGCAGGAAGGCAATCTCCGAATCCAGCACCTCCCTCGGCAGGCGGTAGGCGGGGATCCCGTAACGCAGCATCCCGCCGGGGCGCTTTCTCTGCTCATAGACCGTGACCTCGTGCCCCATCAGGGAGAGGTAGAACGCGGCGGAGAGCCCTGAGGGGCCGCCGCCGATCACCGCGACCTTCTTCCCGGTGGGGGCAGCCTTTGCGGGCTTTGGTGTTCCCTCGTGCTCACAGGCAAAGCGCTTGAGGCCGCGGATGTTGATGGCATCGTCCACCATGGTCCTCCTGCAGCGCACCTCGCAGGGGTGCTCGCAGATGAGGCCGCAGACCGCTGGGAACGGATTGTCCTTCCGGATGAGGCGCACCGCGTCTGCATACCGTCCCTCGTGGATCAGGCTGATATAGCCAGGGACGTCGACGCCCGCGGGACACTGGAATACGCAGGGGACCGGCTGGTTCTGCAGCCCTCTGCACCTGCCGTGGCGGATGTGCTCGAGGTAGTCGTCCCGAAAGCCCCGGACGCCCTTTAAGACCATTCTTGCCGCCTCCTGGCCGATCGCGCAGTCCGCGGTCTCGTAGATGACCTCCGCCGTCTGCTCAATGAGGTCCACCGTCTCCTCCCCCGCAGTGCCCTGAAGGACCTGCTGGATCAGATCCTCCAGTCTTCCAAGGCCCACCCTGCAGGGTGTGCACTTGCCGCAGGACTGGGAGTGGCAGATGTGCAGAAAGGATGCCGCAAGATCCACCGGGCACAGCCCCGGCTGGCTTGCGGTGATGCGCCGCTCGAGATCCTTGTAGAGCCCCTCCACGGTCTTCTGGGCGCTGTTCTGTGTGACAATGCTGAGCCTGCTCATGTTTCGCTGCGTTTCCTCCTTCATCTCGTCTCCCTCCGGCCCCTGCCGGAGGACGTGTGAATAGTGTACCAAAAATCAGCAGGCGTTTCTTCTAATTTTCTATCAATTCGTCATGGTTCTTGAAAATCGTATGCTTATGTTTTATGCATTTCAGAAGTGTCAGAAAGGGAGTCTGCGGGATTTGACAGTGCATAGCTGACAAAGAAAGCTTTGGGATCGATGGCGCAGGAAGAGGGAGCCTTGTCCCTGCAGGGGCAGTTTTTCTTCCCCGAAAGACAGCAAAAGACCGAAGGACATCTCTGCCCTTCGGTCTTTTCGTGGAGCATATCGGATTCGAACCGACGACCTCCTCCATGCCATGGAGACGCGCTCCCAGCTGCGCTAATGCCCCGACTTGTGCCTACCGGTTGATCATACCGGATTCCCATGGACTTCGCAACCAGAATTTTTCCATCTTCCATCAGTTTTTGTTTTTGCTGTCACTCGCTATTATCGCGGTTTGCATAGCGCCCTTCCCAAGTCCCGCTGGCAAGGATCCCGCAGGAATCCAGCTCCTTCTCCAGCGCTTTTGGATCACAGGGCGCATCCAGGGAAGTCTTCATGCCGGAGGGGATCCTCTGCCAGGGCATACACCGTGACCTGGCAGACATGATCCCTGGCCCCTGCAGGCGGATAGGAACCGACCTAGGCATCCGCGCCAAGGGAGCC
>ONMH01000183.1 GCA_900318875.1 uncultured Lachnospiraceae bacterium
TGAGCTGCGGCACCTGGTCTCTTCTCGGGGCAGTGCGGGAGAAAGCCACTCTCACATCAGAAGTACAGCAGGCTGACTTCACAAATGAGCTCACCGTTGAAAACCGCTCGCTGCTTCTTCAGAACATCACAGGGTTGTATGTTCTGGAGAAGTATAAGGAACAGATGGAGAAAAGGACCGGGCGGAAAGTCAGCTATGCGGAGATCTCAGAGGGCGCTAGCGCATGGGGAAGAAGGAATCTTGTCTTTGATATCGGTGCGCCGATCTTCGGGCAGAATGAATTCGACGCCAGAGAGGCGATTGCCAGGGCGTTATTGTCGTCAGGCAGAGAAATTCCCGATGATTTCGGGTTCTATGAGGCCATCTATCAGTCCCTGGCAGAAAAGTATCTGACTGCGGTGAAGAAACTCACCCATATTACCGGGACAACGTATCGCAGGATTCAGATCATCGGCGGAGGTGTCAAGAGCGAAGTCCTTTGCAGGCTGATTGCAGATCGATTGGGAATTCCGGTCCTTGCAGGGCCGAAAGAGGCAACGGCACTCGGAAACCTCGCACTGCAGATGGTCGCCACAGGGCAGGCATCGGGAATACCGGAAGCTGCGGCATTTGTCACATCTTCCGAGGAACAGCACATTTATGAGCCACAGAAAGGGGCAAGCACATGAGAATGGAAAGGGAACGATCTCTCCTGATCGAGTACGGAAAGAGGCTGGTGGAGCAAGGCCTGACCAAGGGGACAGGCGGAAACCTGAGCATTTTTGACAGGGCAGAGGGCCTGATGGCCATCACCCCGTCGGGAATCGACTTCTTTCAGATCCAACCGGAGGACATCGTGCTGATGGATCTCGACGGACACGTTGTTGAGGGAGACCGTACCCCCTCATCCGAGTGGGAGATGCATCTTTTGGAGTACAGAAATCGCCAGGATCTGGATGCTGTCATTCACGCCCATACGGTTTGGGCTTCGGTGATGGCCTGCCTTCGCTGGCCGCTTCCTGCCGCCCACTACATGATTGCCGTGGCAGGCAGGGATGTGCGCTGCGCAGCGTATGCCAGCTACGGCACACGGGAACTCGCCTGCAATGCGATGCAGGCAATGACAGATCGAAAGGCAGTCTTTCTGGCCAATCACGGAATCCTCACCGGAGGGGCATCCATCCAGGAGGCGTTCAACGTGCTGGTGCAGGTCGAGTACTGCTGCGAGGTCTATCTGAAGGCGAAGGAGGTGGGCGATCCTGTCATTCTGCCGGATGACGAGATGGCGAAGATGGCGCTGAAGTTCAAGACCTACGGACAGAAGAAGGGCGTCTGACACAAGGGAACGGATTATCATTGCATAAGGAGGAAAAAACTATGGCAGCAAACAGATACATCGGGGACTATCCTGTGATCGGAATTCGTCCCTGCATTGACGGGAGAAGGGGGAAACTCGGCGTCCGGGAATCGCTGGAGGACCAGACGATGGGAATGGCGCTCTCCGCGAAGAAGCTCTTTGAGGAGAACCTTCGCTATTCGAACGGGGAACCGGTGAAGGTGGTTGTCTCGAACACGACCATCGGCCGCGTCGCGGAGGCGGCTGCCTGTGAGGCGCAGTTTTCGCGGGAAGGCGTCGCCATCACGCTGACAGTGACGCCCTGCTGGTGCTACGGGGCAGAGACCATGGACATGAACCCGATGACAATCAAGGCCGTCTGGGGCTTCAATGGTACGGAGCGCCCGGGTGCCGTCTATCTCGCCTCCGTTCTCGCAACGCATGCACAGAAAGGCCTGCCGGCATTTGGCATTTACGGTCATGATGTGCAGGAGAAGGACGACAGGGAGATTCCAGAGGATGTGAAAGAAAAGCTCCTTCGCTTTGGCAGAGCGGCGGTTGCGGCTGCCACAATGCGCGGCAAGTCCTATCTCCAGATCGGTTCGGTCACCATGGGCATCGGCGGCTCCATCATCGACCCTGCCTTCCTCGAGGAATACCTCGGTATGCGTGTGGAGTCCATCGATGAGGTGGAGATCATCCGCCGCATGGAGCAGCACATCTACAACGAGGAGGAGTACCAGAAGGCATTGGCCTGGACGAAGGCGCACTGCAAGGAAGGCTGGGACAAGAATCCGGACTTTATCCGGAAGACGCCGGAGCAGAAGGAGAAGGACTGGGAATTCACCGTCAAGATGATGTGCATCATCAAGGACCTGTACAACGGAAACCCGAACCTCCCCAAGGGCTGCGAGGAAGAGGCGGTCGGGCATAATGCCATCGCAGGCGGTTTCCAGGGCCAGCGCCAGTGGACGGACTTCTACCCGAACTGCGATTATCCGGAGGCACTGCTCAACACCTCCTTCGACTGGAATGGTCCGCGGGAGCCCTATATCCTGGCAACGGAGAATGACTGCCTGAACGGCCTCGGGATGCTGTTCATGAAACTTTTGACGAATCGGGCGCAGATGTTTGCCGATGTCCGCACGTACTGGAGTGAAGCTGCCGTGAAGAAGGCGACCGGCTATCAGATTGAGGGCGCGGCAAAAAAGGCCGGCGGCTTCATTCACCTCATCAATTCCGGCGCCTGCTGCCTGGATGCCTGCGGCGAAGTAAAGGATGAAGAAGGCAATGGCATCATGAAGCGCTGGTGGGAGTACTCCGAAGAGGACGTGGAAAATGTCATGTCCCACACCCAGTGGTGTGCAGCGGATATGGGATATTTCCGCGGCGGCGGATTCTCTGCAAGATTCCTCACCAGAGCTACCATGCCGGCTACCATGGTCCGCCTGAACCTGGTCAAGGGTCTGGGACCGGTGATGCAGATCTGTGAGGGCTGGACCATCCAGCTCCC
>ONMH01000184.1 GCA_900318875.1 uncultured Lachnospiraceae bacterium
TTCTGGTGGACCGGGTACCAGCTCCAGAGAAAGCTGACCCCGATGCGCCTTCTGTGGATGCTGCTCGGAGGCCTTGCGATGCTCTTTTTATGCCCTCTTGTCATTGTCCTCGAGGTATCCTCCCGGGAGGCGTTCTGGTGCGCAGAGGAGCTTCGGCACTTCACGGACCTGTTGGTGGCAGGGCCCCTCTTTGCGGATGCCCCGCAGGGGCAGCTGAAAAGAGCGCTGGAGAGCACGGAGAAGGAGATTCTGCGCCTTGCAAAGGAGCGTGGGGTCAGAAACCTGTATGTCCTTCTCGGGGAGGAGGACCTGGAGCACATCGGAAAGAAGGAAGTCCTCTCTGCAAGGGAGACGAACCTGATCCGGTGCCTTGACGGACGCCTTCAAAAGAGCGGGATCCGCCTCGCATACGGAAACCCGGAGAAGTTCCGGAAGGATCAGGAGGAGCTGGAGACCTGTGATGCCATCCTCTCTGTCTGCCGGCAGGGCATCTCCGGCGGCGGGGACCTTCGGGAAAAGCGATCCTCATGCTCTCTGCACCGCCGCTGTCCGGAAAAGAAAAGAGGCGGGAGAAGAAGCGGATGAAGAGAAAGCGGGCAAAGAAGAGAAAGAGAGACCTGAGGAGAAGACAGCCAGAGAGGGAGAGGAAAACAGCTGCCATGGAACAGAAGAAAGCAGAACTGCCGAATCCGGCAGCAGCAGAAGGAAGAGAGGAAAAGGCCGGAAACCGGGCAGAGAAGGAGGAAGAAAGAGGATGAACATTCTGGTGACAGGGGCAAACGGATACCTGGGAAGGGGGATTGCAAGGAAGCTCCTGGAACAGGGGCATACGGTGATCGCAGCGGACGGGCAGGCCTGCCGGGAGGAGCCATCTATGCCCCGGGAGATCTGTTCACGGTGGCAAATCCGTATCTGTACTACCGGTCTCCTGACTGCTGCCTGTACCTGGCCTCCCAGGACGGGTTCCGCCATCAGTCAGGAAGCCACATCGAAAACCTCCCGCATTACTGGCGGTGCATCCAAAACATGCTGGAGGAAGGTCTCCCCCACATTGCGGTCATGGGTTCTGTCCATGAGATCGGCCCCCATGAGGGGATGATCCACCCGGATACCCCGATGGCACCGGTCACGCCCTATGGCATTGCCAAGGAGACCCTGTACCGGCTGACCAGGGCAGAGGCAGAAAGACTGGACCGGGCGTTTCAGTGGCTCCGCGCCTACTACGTGGTCCCTGTCACAGGGAGAGAGAAGGAAGCCTATCTCGAAGCACTAAGGGAGATCGAGGCAGGGCGGAAGACTGAAGTCGGACCGGCAGAGGCAATCACGCAGGCAGCGGATACAGAAGAGGCGGCGTACACCGGGACGCTAGGTGTGAGCCGGAAGGAAAGAAAAGAAGCCGGGGTGATGGAGATGGAGACCGCAGACGAAAAGGAGAAGGCGCAGGCAAAAGACACGGGGAGAAGGAGGGGAGCTCCTGGGACAATGGAGAGCCCGATGGAGCCCTGTGGGGAAGACTCCAATGGAACAGGGAAGACCAGGCGCCGCGCTGCGGCGCTGGTGCGCGGCACCCTGCAGCGCACCGCAAGGCGCCCTGCAGCAAGGCCATCCGGCGGAATCTTTGCCGGCATCGATGCCGCGGTAAAGAGAGGAGACCGCAGCATTGCCATCTGCCAAGAAGAAAGGGCAGCTGACTTTGTGGACTATGAGAGCTTCTGTGAGATGGCAGCAGCTGCCGTCACGCAGGAGAGGGTCACCGGCATCATCGACCTTGCCTCCGGGGAGCCGACAAGAATCGTGGATGCGGCAAGGGCCTATATCGCAGCAAAGCACTATCCCATCACCCTCCGGATCGGTGCCTATCCGGACCGCCCGCAGGATCCCAGGAGCACCTGTGGGGACCCCGAAAAGATCCGTGAGATCCAAAAGATCCATGAGATCCTGCAGGCACAGAGAAAGACGCAGACGCTCCGGACAGCAACCTGATCCCCGCAGAGACGACGCAGCGGCAGAAGGAAAGAGCAGCGGGAGGGCGGGGAAGAGAAAAAGGGCGGGGCAGGACAGCGGGGAAAAGCGAAGGAATGGAACAGGAGGGATCACGAATGAGAGAAATTGACAGGGAGGGAACATAACGGCACAGAAGGCTGCAGAACAGCAGAAACGAAAGAATCGGGAACCAGATGGTGCAGGGAAGGAGGTGATCCGGACAGGGGAGCAGACAGAGGGAGGGGGCAATCCTGCCTGCATGGCAGAGCAGAGTCCCGGAGAGAGTAACACCAGGGCAAAAACAAAGCGCCTGCTCCTGATCATGCCAAAGTTCCACGACTACCCGGAGGCCATCATCAATGCGGCTAAAGAACTTGGGTATGAGACAGACTTTGTGGATGACAGGCCCTCGGAGAGGACGCTGATCAAGGCGATCCTTCGCCTGAATCCAGAGCTCTTGCGGATCCGGAGGGCAAGGTACTGTGAGAAGGTGATCCAAAGGACAGACACCGAAGACTATGACACCGTCCTTGTGATCTCCGGCCAGTCTCTGTGCTTTGATGAGGACATGATGCAGAGACTCCGCTTCTGCCATCCAAAGGCCCGCTTTGTTCTGTATCAGTGGGACAGCATCGCAAACTTTCCAAGGATCCAGCGCCTCTATCCCTGGTTCGACAGGATCTACACCTTTGACCCGGAGGATGTCAGAACCCATCCCGGCGTTTCCTTCCTGCCTCTCTTCTGCATCCCCGCGCTCTGGGAACTCCGGAAGCAGGGTGCGTCAGGAGAGCGGAAAGCAGGGGCAGCACAGGCAGAGCAGGAAGACAGCAAAGGGAGCAGGGAAGGCAGGGAAAGGAACAGAGCACTCCGCGGATGGATAAAAAGTTGGAAACGGTGGAGAGGAGGAAAACAGCCGGGAGAAAGATTCCCCGCGCAGAGAACCGATCACTGGGATCTTGCCTATCTCGGCACGGCTCATCCCGGCAGGTATGAGCGGGTGTGCGGGATTGCTGATGCCTTAAAGGAGATCCTCCCGGCGCAGTACCTGTACCACTACCTGCCCTCAGGACTCCTGTACTGGTACCGGAGGATGACGGGGACCTGCTTTGCCCATACCGCGCCCTGGACCTTACGCTGCACAAAGCTGCAGGAGAACGAGCGGATCTACCTCTTTCAGCATGCAGACATCATCCTGGACAGTCCGCAGAACGGACAGTCGGGACTCACCATGCGCTGTATTGAGGCAGTCTGTGCCGGAAAGAAGCTGATCACCACCAATCCGGGGATCAAAGCCTATGACTTCTACCGCCCGGAGAACATCCTCGTCTGGGAGGAGATGGGAGAAGCGGAGGAAGGAGAGCGCCGAGGG
Organism: uncultured Lachnospiraceae bacterium; assembly: GCA_900318875.1. GTDB lineage: Bacteria > Bacillota > Clostridia > Lachnospirales > Lachnospiraceae > CAG-791. The sequence goes on from ONMH01000184.1 coordinate 3,353, forward strand.
AACAGGACCGAAGACAAGGAAACCAAAGCGTGCACAGGGAAGGCATCAGAAGAAGGAGAACCCAGAGCGCGCACAGGGAGCAGGGCGGCAATGGTGGAGAGAGCACGAGTCTTTGCCAGGACACCAATGGTTCCCCTCCCGGAGGAGATCTATGAGAAGTACTCCCTC
>ONMH01000185.1 GCA_900318875.1 uncultured Lachnospiraceae bacterium
AGATATCCCTTGATGAGGCCGTTCTTTTGGTTGGCAAAGAACCCGGACAGGCCCGCTGCGCCGAAGGCAAGGGGATAGTCGAGGAGCACCTGTATCGGCGTAAGGACATAGGGCCCCATGACAAACTGCAGAACGCCGTAGGCAAGGCCGGATGCGATGCCGACCTTCCAGCCAAAGAAGTACCCGGGCAGGGCGGCAAACAGCATGGAGCAGAGCGTGATCGCGCCGCCTGTCGGGAACTCAAACACCTTCAGCATACTGGTGACGCAGGCAAGGGCGATGCACGCCGCGCAGTAGACAAGAACCTTGACATTTTTTGACATAAAAAAATCCTCCTCAGTGTGCACTGCACAAGGGGAGGTGTATTTGACAGCGTCCTGCTCAAAAGACAATGTCCTTTGCAGAGGATTTCTGTCCTCCGAAGCGGCAAGTGTCCTTTTTCCGTATCTTTGCTTCCTTACGCCGGTATTGTCCGGTTCAAGTCCCAAGGGTCAGGTGCTGGCCTTTTCCTTTCAAGGCCGGGCTCCTGTCTCAGCAGCAGCTCCCCCAGCAGTGTTTTATTTTTCTCTAACCATACTCTGCGGCACCCGTCCTGTCAAGACAGGGCGCGAAGCCGCAAAACCGTCTCTTTCAGCACGGAAACCGTGCGGTCGATCTCCTCTTTTGTGTTCTCCGGTCCCAGCGTAAAGCGGACCGTGCCCCGGGCTCTCTCTGCATCCCCTGTCATCGCAAGGATCACATGGGAGGGCTCCGGAAGTCCCGTCGTGCAGGCAGAGCCTCCGGATGCGGCGATGCCCGCAAGGTCCAGATTCATCAGGATGGCGTCTGTCGAAAGGCCCGGGAACGAGACGCTTATGTTATTTGCAAGGCGGCGGTCACCCGGCACTTCTCCGTTCCAGCGCATTCCCTCCGGGAAGGCGCAAATGAGTGCTTCGGCAAAGTACTGCTGCAGTGCCCGCTCTCTTTCGTTCCAGGTATCCCGGTTTGCTTCTGCCGCCCGGACTGCAGCGGCAAAGCCCGCTGCCGCGGGGACATTCTCCGTGCCTGCCCGCCGCCCCCGCTCCTGCGTTCCGCCGTGGATGAGGCTTCCGATCTCCACGCCGCGGCGGATGTAGAGGAAGCCTGTGCCCTTCGGGCCTCCGATCTTATGCGCAGAGGCGGACAGAAGGTCAAAGGGGACTTCATCGGCATGAATCGAAAGCTTTCCATAGGCCTGCACCGCATCCGTGTGGAAGAGACACCCGTGCGCCTTTGCGATGCGGGAAAGATCCTCTATGGGTTCGATGGTACCCACCTCGTTGTTTGCCCACATGAGGGAGACAAGGCCCGTATCCGGATGCTCTGTGAGGACGTTTTCAAGATCCTCCGGATGAATCCTGCCGGCCGAATCGACGGCAAGAATCGTCACGGGAAAGCCCCTGTCCCGCAGATAGTCTGCCGTATGGAGCACTGCATGGTGTTCGATGGCACTGGTCACAAGGCGGGGCTTCCCCGCTCTCTTCTGCGCCTCCAGGCCTGCGATCAGCGCCTGGTTGTCTGCCTCCGAGCCTCCTGAGGTGAAGATGATCTCTGAGAAATCCGCGTGGATGCTCTCTGCAAGGACCGCTCTGCTCTGATCCAGAAGTGCCCGTGCCTTTCTTGCAATCCCATAGGAGGCACTGGCATTGCCATAGGCTGTCTCAAGCGCCTGCTCCATGGCGGCGATGCTTTCCTTTGCCATCGGCGCCGTCGCCGCGTGGTCAAGATAGATCATTGTTTCTGACATCCCTCCCCTGTTCAATAAGGTCTTCTGAGTCCCTTGGGATAGTGGTTTTTGAGCATTCCCCCTGCCGCACGCCCCCAGCCTGCGCTGTACCCGGAAAAGGTCACAAGTACCCACCCTTTGAGGGATGGATCACAGGGGATCGCCTCCCCGTGAAGGTAGCGGGAAGCTTCCTCAGAGTCTGCGGAAAGGTCCATGGCCCGCACTGCCTCCTCCTGTCTCAGGGAGAGCGCAAGGGCATGAGCCGGGACAAACCGGTCCTTCTGGAGCGTCCCGAGGTCGAGCCCCGGGCGCAGAACCTTAAGACCTGAAAGCTGGATGTCTGCAGGGAGCAGATACAGCTCGCTCCCAAAAAGGACCGGGGTTCCGACGGGGGCAGCTCCCTGCAGGTTCTCGTCTGAAAAGTTCTGAAAGGCGCTCCAGCTGGTCTCAAGGGGACCTGCGGCGGCATGTTTTCCCTTCCCCGCCTTTTTGCCGCGTCCCTTTTCCAGCGCGTTTCCGGCAGGAACCTGTTTTACCGGGAGAGACGGAGTCATTTTCCCCCTGGTAAGCCTTGCCACGAAGTGTCCCTCTCCGCGGAGGCGGTGGGGGAACAGGCGGACGGCAAAGGAGAGCTTCTCCCGGATTTTCTCCGGGACATCGATGCTGCACCAGTCGGGCCGTCCTGCCGTAAAGCCAAAGCGGGCAAAGTCATCGCCGAGCATGCCGGGAAGATCCTGCAGCATATACTCCGGGTGGGATGCAAGGAAGGCTGCAATCGTCTCCTCATCCTCCTCCGGCGCAAAGGTGCAGGTGCTGTAGACGAGCGTCCCGCCGTAGCGGAGCATCTTTGCCGCGCTGTCCAGGATCTCCAGCTGCCGCAGGTGGCAGAGGTGGATGTTGTCAACAGACCACATGTCAAGCGCAGCCTGTTCCTTTTTGAACATCCCCTCGCCGGAGCAGGGGGCGTCCACGATGATCCGGTCAAAGAAGGAGGGGAAGGCGCGCTCTATGTTCTGCGAGAGGATCCTGGCGCGCTGGGGCGAGATCTCATTGGAGACAAGAATCCCCTCTCCTGCCATCTTCGCGGCAAGCTGGGTGGACTTTCCCCCGGGCGCTGCACACAGATCCAGTACCCGCTCTCCTCTCTGAACGCCGGAGAGCGCGGCGACAGCCATGGCGCTTGGCTCCTGGATGTAGTAGCAGCCCGCCTCATGCAGGGGACTCTTTCCCGGGCGGTTCTCTGTGCCATCTGCTGCAGCGGGACTGTAGTAATATCCCTCCTCTGCCCAGAGGACAGGGGTCTCCAGATAGGGAAGAAGGGCTTTTGCGTCCTCCGGTTTCATCTTCAGGGTGTTGATGCGGAGGGCATGGCTTCGCTCTGCCTCATAGGAGGCAAAGAAGTCATCCGCCTCCTCCCCGAGGAGGGTACGCATCCGCTCCCGGAACCCCTTCGGAAGGGCGGTCACGACTGCTTCTCCCCGGCATCCCGGAAGTGCTGCCTCGCCTCCGGGTCAGATTCCCGGTAGGCATCCTGCACGGCGCTGATGTAGAGGGCAAGGTCTGCGTCCAGCTTTGCATCCCGGCCTGCGGGGACCTTTTTGCGGATGCCCTCGGTCATCTTCCAGATATCCTCGGCTGCCCGCTGTTTCTTTTCCGCCTCGGTGGAGCGCACAAGGCCGCAGTATTTCCTCGCATAGTCGTCGCTCTTTGTGCTCTCGAGGTACCGAAGGGCTGTATTGCGGATCTCCCAGTAGAGGATGCTGCGCTCTTCCTCCTGATACTCTGTCTTTCCGTCGAGGGTAAGGAGCGAGAGCTCCTTACGGATCTCCCTTACAGCACCCCGTCCGGAGGTAAAGGAACCTGCCAGCACCTGGAGCTCCACGAGGCACCGCAGGAAAGTGTCTGCGTTCCGCTTATACCGCTTTTCGTAGATGGCAGCCCGGGCAGCCGCTGTTTGGCTGTCCCTGTGCTCCTCTGCGATCTTTGCCCGCTTCTTCGGGTCTGTCTCCTGATAATAGGCTTCCCATTCCGGGTCCAGTTCGTACATTTTTGTCTCCTTCTGTCAGACCTCAAGAATCATGGCCCGCAGCACGCCGGCTCTCCTGGTATCCCGCTTTCCTGCGCCAAGGCCGGTCTTTACGATCCTAAACTCCTCCGGGAGTGTTCCTTCCGTGCGCAGAACCGCCGCCGCTGCGGCACCGGTCGGCGTCACAAACTCGCCGCGGTCCGGGATGATGTGGATCGGCAGATGATACTGCTCTGCGATAGCCGTCACGGCAGGAACCGGCACCGGGAGCACGCCGTGCTGGCAGCGGATCGTTCCGGTTCCCTCGTACAGGACAGGCACGATGACGCCCTCGAGGTTCTCCTTCTCCTTCAGGTCATCAAAGCAGACCGCAATCGCGATGATGTCTGCGATGGAGTCGAGAGCCCCAACCTCGTGGAAGTGGACCTCATTCAGCGGCTTTCCATGGACTTTGCTCTCCGCCTCTGCAACCGCGAGGAAGATCTTCTTTGCAAGATCCCTGGCGCTGTCCGTCATTGTCACAGCATCCAGGATTGCATTGACCTCCTCCAGGTTCCGGTGGGTGTGGTGGTCATGGCCGTGATCATGATTATGGTCGTGACCGTGCTCCTCCTCGTGATCATGATGGTGGTGATGCTCCTCTTCCTCTCCTACTTCCCCGTAGAGGTACGCCATGTCGTGATCGTGGTTCTCCTCCCTGAGGATTACGTCAAAATCACAGGCATTGATCCCGGACTTCTGCACGGTGGAAACCTTTACGGTAAAGCCCTCTGCGGGGACCGTTGCCAGGGTGTCGAGGAGCTTCTTCTGATCCGCTCCGAGATCGAGCAGGGCACCGGCTGTCATGTCGCCGCTGATGCCCGAGTAGCACTCCAGATACAGTTTCTTCATCTTTTCCTCCCGGTATTTTCTTTCTCTTTTCGTTTCTGTCCGGCAGCAGCAGGCGCTTTCCGGTTTCTGCCCTCTTCTTTCCCCTTTTGTCCCCCGCTCCCTGCAGGCGCTGCGGGTTTTTTCCGTACAGAGAAGCCAAAGGTACCCAGCGCCTCTCCGAGGCCGTAGTAAACGCCGTGGGAGTAGGCGGCAAGCTTTGCGCGTTCAAGATCCAGCCGTCCCTTTTC
>ONMH01000186.1 GCA_900318875.1 uncultured Lachnospiraceae bacterium
AATCCTTCCGCTTTCATCACCTGGAGATCCGCACGAAAGAGACAGAGGATGCGAAGCCGGTATTCTGCAACCGGGACATCCTGAGCAGGAGGATCTGCATCTATCTGCCCGAGCTCTCCCACACGAGGATGGTGCGGTTCCCGGACCCGGACAGCCTCTCCTTCCTCGACAACCTGACCCTGGCCCCCACCTCCCTGGTGGTCCCGCCGCCCTTCTTCCGGGATGACTTTCTCAAAAACCTCCCACGTAAGGGCCGGCAGTGGATTTTTGTCACCACCGGGGAGAGTTCCCTGCGCGCCGCAGAACAGCTCTCTATTCGCTGTCCAGGTTCTGCCATTCTCTCCGCAGAGAACGCTGCCGCTCTGCTGCGCCAGGAGTACCAGATAAGGGAACCCGTATGAGCAACCGCACAGAACTTGTGAAACTAAAAAGAACGCTTGGCAGGATCAACGCCCTTGCGCCGGAAACCGCTGCGCTCTCCGATGCAGCGCTCCAGGCAAAGACGGGCGAATTTCGCGCCCGCCTGCAAAAAGGGGAAACCCCTCGCGCGCTCCTGCCGGAGGCCTATGCCGTCATCCGGGAGGCATCCCGCAGGATCCTTGGCATGTATCCCTATGACGTGCAGGTAATGGGCGCCATTGCCCTCTTTGCGGGAAACATTGCAGAGATGAAGACCGGAGAGGGGAAGACCCTGGTCGCCTCCATGCCGCTGTATCTGTCTGCCCTGACGGGGAACAGCACCATCCTGGTGACCATGAACAACTACCTCGCTATTCGCGACGGGGAGCTGTTCCAGAAGCTCTTTGCCTTTCTGGGCATGCGGCTTGCCATTGGGGTCACAGATAACCCAAAGGAGCAGCTGACTGCTGCCAAAAAGCGGAACATCTATGCGGCAGATGTCGTTTACACAACCCACGCCGCACTCGGCTTTGACTACCTGATGGAAAACCTTGCCGCCAGCCGGGAGGAAAAGTTCCTCCGCCCGTTTTACTACTGCATCATCGACGAGGCGGACGCCGTGCTGCTCGACAGTGCCACCACCCCCCTCGTGATCTCCGGTGCCCCCAAGGTCCAGTCCAACCTGTACGAGATCGCGGACTACTTTGTGAGCGCCCTGGAAAAGGACGTCGACTTCGAGGCGGAGGACAAGAACGTCTGGCTGACGCCAGCGGGCGTCCGCAAGGCGGAGCAGTTCTTTTATCTGGATCACCTCTATGACGGGACCCACAGCGATGTGGTTCGGCACATCTGCCTCGCCCTGCGCGCCCATGCCTCCTTTACCCGGGACAAGGATTATATTGTACAGGACGGCAGCATCAGCCTGATCGATGCGCTCTCCGGGCGGATTCTCGCAAACACCAAGCTCCGCACCGGGCAGCACCAGGCACTGGAGGCAAAGGAACATCTGAAGATCACCATGGAGAACCGTTCCATGGCCACCGTGACGTATCAGAGCCTGTTCCGGATGTTCCCCCACCTTGCCGGCATGACCGGGTCCGGAATAGAGGACGCCGCAGAATTGGAATCCACCTATGGCCTGAAGGTTGTCCGGATCCCCACCAGAAAGAAGATCCGGCGGGTCGACCTTCCGGACCGCTATTTTCCCAACATCCGCGCGCAGATCCTGGCGGCCTTCCAGGATACCGTACAGCTCCACGAAAAGGGCCAGCCGGTTCTCATCGTCACCAGCTCGATCGCGATGAGTCAGGTCTTCTCCGACATGCTTCTGGAGCGCGGCATTCCCCACAGCGTGCTGAATGCCTACAACACCGCCAGGGAGGCACAGATCATCCGGGAGGCGGGACACAGGGGCGCTGTCACCGTCGCGACCTCCATCGCCGGCCGCGGCACCGATATCCGGCTCGGAGAGGGCGTTGCAGCGCTGGGCGGCCTTGCCGTCCTCGGCATCGGCAGGATGGATTCCAAGCGCATGGAAGTCCAGGCGCGGGGACGCTCCGGCAGGCAGGGGGATCCCGGGATGTCCCAGTTCTACATCTCCCTGGACGATGACATCGTGCTCCAGTACGGGAAAGAAACGCTCAAAGCCCTGCGCGGGGGAAGCGCAGAGCTGCACTCCCGAAAGATCAAACGGCAGATCCAGGAGGCACAGGCATACCGGGAGGATCAGAGCCGGGCAGCCAGAGCTGCCACCTTTCAATACGGAGAGAACATCCTTGCCCAGCGCAGAGTCGTCTATGAGTCAAGAGATGCCATCATCCGGACAGAGGAATTTTCGGAAGAGGACATCCTGGCGCTTCAGAAAAAGGTCATCGACCGCTTCCTGGATTCTTTCCAGGATCTGCCGGATCAGTCCCAGCTGACCCGCTTTATCCTGGATCACATCACCTATGATCTGGGAGAATTTCCGGACACCTATCTGCTGATCACGAGGCAGAAGATGCGCGACTATCTCCTGACACTCTCCCGATCCTGCCTGCACAAAAAGCTGGATCCGATCCCGGGGAAGAAGGGACAGACTGCCTACCTGCGCACCATGATCATCCGCTCCATCGACCGCTGCTGGATCGAGGAGGTGGACTACATGCAGCAGCTCCTCCTTGCGATCAACGGGCGCCAGTACGCCCAGCGCAACACCCGGTACGAGTACCGGCGGGAGGCCTATGCCTCTTTTCAGACGATGAGAAGGCACATCGAGGAGGCAATCTGCCGCAACGTCCTGCTGGGAGACCTGCAGCCGCTCCC
>ONMH01000142.1:0-638 GCA_900318875.1 uncultured Lachnospiraceae bacterium
CTTCCAGGTGGTGTGCTATCAAATCTCAGTAATAATTCCTGATTTGATGATACCGGAGCAGGGGGAGAAAAACAATAAAATAACTATTAAATATTTATTGTGATAAAAATATAACAAAGCTGCCCGTAAATGATAAAGTTATGACAATCTCGATTTTGGCATGCGATGCTTTCAGGAACATGAAAAAGCCGGGCACCCGAGGGACCCGGTCTCTGTGCAGAAAAAGCAGAGGAGCTTCTCACTTAAATCCCCCCCCCCAAAAAACCGGTAATGACAGTCCGGAATCAGGAACTGAGCTGTTTGTGCATCCGAAAACACAACATTTTTCAGAAATAAAATCCACGATTTGATATTTGCCGATCGACAATTTCCAGATTGCGGGTTTACTGTTCACAAAACACTGTCACTGTTGTGTTCTCTGACATTCCGGCATAGACAATTGCCGTTTTGGCAGAAATTTACGTCTCAAAGGAATAGCAGTCCTTTGCAAAGCCGTTGTGCTCATAAAAGGCGTGCGCCTCGGTCCGGAAAAAGGCAGCGTCGAGGATGAGCGCGCGGCACCCCTTCGCCCTTGCAAGGTCCTCCGCGTGCTCCAGCATGGCCTTTCCGTAACCCCGGCAGCGCAGATCCTTCCGTGT
>ONMH01000142.1:659-15490 GCA_900318875.1 uncultured Lachnospiraceae bacterium
CGCCGTGATCAATGAGAAAGAAGAGAAAGATTTCCTTGTCCGCAAGGGCCTTCTCAATACACTGCGCTTGTCGGCGTCTCCTCATAGGTGTTGGATGTCCAGGGCGCGCGGATGAGCGAAAACGCCTCCGGAAAGTCGTCCATGGTTCCTGGTCTGAATTCCATGTGCCTGTACCTCCCTGCGGATGTTTGATGGCTGCCCTGATGATAGCACTTTGCCCGGAGGAAGCCATGAAAAAGAGGAGAGGCTGCGCCTTTGGAAATGAAAAATCTGCATCCCTGCCTGCGCATTTCCGGGAGACTCTGGAGTGTTTGACAGGAGCAGGCCGTTTTCCGGTATACTGGAGGAGCAGAGAAAAAAGAGGGGAGGAAACAGATGAAACAATCAGAACCGGAGGAGATACCGTTCTGCACGGGAGGCGGGTGCACGGCAAAGCTTGGACCGGACATCCTGGAGCGGGTGCTCTCAAAGCTCCCGAAGGGGGAGAAGGATCCGAAGCTCCTTGTCGGCTACGACAGCCATGATGATGCTGCGGTCTATCAGGTAGCGGAGCACCTGGCCATCGTGCAGACGCTCGACTTCTTCCCGCCGATGGTGGAGGATCCGTATCTCTTTGGAGAGATCGCGGCGGCAAATGCCTTAAGCGACGTGTATGCGATGGGAGGAGAGGTGAAGACCGCCCTGAACATCGTCTGCTTCCCGGAGAAGATGGACCTGAACATCCTTGGGAAGATCATGCAGGGCGGCGCGGCAAAGGTGCAGGAGGCTGGGGGGATCCTGGCAGGCGGACACTCCATCATGGACAGCAGTGTGAAGTACGGGCTGTCGGTAATGGGAACGGTAGATCCCGCCAGGATTTATGCCAACAACACCGGGAAGGAAGGGGACGCCCTGATCCTGACCAAAAAACTCGGCGTCGGCCTTGTCTGCTGTGCGGACCGGGTCGGGGAGGCATCGGAGCGGGCCCTGGGGGAAGCCATCAAATCCATGACCACGCTGAACAAAACCGCATCGGAGATCCTCCGGAAACACAGGGTGGATGCCTGCACGGATGTGACGGGCTTCGGCCTTCTGGGGCACCTCCACGAGATGCTGGACGGGAGGCTCTCCGCCAGAATCTTTGCAGACCAGATCCCGTTCATTCCGGAGGCGAAAGACTACGCCGACGCATTTCTTCTCACTGCGGCGGCCCAGAGAAACCGGAACCACGTCGGAAAGGAAGTCGCTTTTGATAGCGGCATTCCCTTTGCCATGGAGGAGATCCTGTTCGATCCCCAGACCTCCGGCGGTCTCCTTGCAGCTGTTCCAAAAGAAGATGCGGATGCCGTCTTATTGGATCTTCGGACAGCAGGGCTTCCGGCTGCCAGAGTCGGAGCCCTTCAGAAAAAAGGAGACACAGAGATCACAGTGGTTCCGGGAAGGAGCGATGGGTGATCTACTTTGACAATGCGGCGACCTCCTTTCCAAAGCCCCCGGAGACAAAGGAAGCCCTTCTGGCTGCCTTGGAGAGCCTCGGAAATCCCGGAAGGGGTGCTTATATGGCAGCCCTTGCGGCGGACAGGACCCTATACCGGGTGCGAAAGCAGCTTGCCGATTTGTTCCATGCGGAGGACCCCTCCCGGATTGCCTTTGCCCAGAACACGACCCAGGCGCTGAACACCGCGATCTGCGGGATATTGAATCCCGAGGACCATGTGATCACGACGATGGCAGAGCACAACTCGGTGCTGCGGCCTCTCTACCGGCTGGAGCAGCAGGGGGTGGAGCTTACGATTGTCCCGGTGGATACAGCGGGCAGGATTGACATGGCGGCGATGGAAAGAGCCGTGCGGAAAAACACCAGGGCGATCGTAGTCACCCATGCATCAAACGTGACCGGAAATGTGACAGACCTGAGAGAGGTCTCCCGGATTGCACAGGCACACGGCCTTCTTCTTATTGTCGATGCGGCGCAGACGGCGGGGATTCTGCCGATTGATGTGCAGAGCCAGCACATCGACATCCTGTGCTTTCCGGGGCACAAGGGCCTCTGTGGCCCGCAGGGAACGGGCGGCATCTACGTCCGGAGGGGTCTTTCCCTCCGTCCCCTCCTGGTGGGAGGGAGCGGCGTCCACAGCTTTGACAGGGAGCACCCGAAGGAGATGCCTACCGCCCTGGAGGCGGGGACACAGAACGCCCACGGGATTGCAGGCCTTGGCGGGGGCCTCTCCTTCCTCTCCCGCGTCGGCATGGGCGCGGTCCGTGCGAGGGAGGAAGCCCTGGCAAGGCGCTTTTACCTTGGGGTAAGGGACATCCCGGGCGTCACCCTATACGGTGACTTCGGGGCATGGGAGGGAGCAGAAGGCCACTGTGAGAGGGTCGCTACGGTCTCCCTCAACATCGGGGACCTGGACTCCGCAGAGACCGCAGACCTTCTCTCTGAACAGCATGGCATTGCGGTCCGGGCGGGCGCCCACTGTGCGCCCCTGATGCATAAGGCTCTTGGAACGGGGGCGCGGGGCATGGCAAGGTTTTCCTTTTCGTACTTCAACACGGAGGCGGAGATCGATGCCGGGATTTTGGCTGTCGGGAAGATTGCGGAGGCGGTGCGGATATGAGAACAAAGGAGACGTTTGCCGTCTATGTCTTTGATACGACCACAGACGCTCTTGCCATGGAGGCGTGGTGCAGGGAGCACGGCGTGCCTGGGCGGCTCATCCCGCTTCCGCAGGAGATCTCTGCGGGGTGCGGGCTTGCGTTTCGGATGACGCCGCAGGATGATGAGAAGTATCGGAGCGCGCTGGAAGCATCCGGCAGGAAGTTTGCCGGGGTCCACAGCGTGCAGCAGTTTGTCCTTCGGGACCAGGGAGAGGAGAGGAAGAGAGATGATTACAGTTGATGCAAGAGGAGAAGCGTGCCCGATTCCGGTGGTCAGGACCAAAAATGCGGTGAAGGCGCTTGGTGGTCCCGGAAAGGTGAAGACCCTTGTGGACAACGAGATTGCAGTCCAGAACCTCACAAAGATGGCGGATCGGAAGGGCTGGAAGGCCTCCTCGAAGAAAACTGGGGAGGACACCTATGAGGTCCTCCTCTCTGTGGGGACTGCGCCCCAAGAACAGGACGAGGCGGAGACCGTCTGCATCCCGGATACGAGGAAAAAGAAGACCGTGATCCAGGTCGCCTCCGATACCGTGGGGAGCGGAAACGACGAGCTGGGGCACGTGCTGATGAAGTCGTTTGTCTACGCACTGACCCAGCAGGATGTGCTGCCGGAGACGATGATCTTCTACAACACCGGGGCAAAGCTCACCTGCGAGGGATCGCCCGTTCTGGAGGATCTGCAGACCCTTGCTGCGATGGGTGTTGAGATCGTGACCTGCGGCACCTGCCTTGATTTCCAGCACCTGAAGGAGAAGCTTCAGATCGGCACCGTCACAAACATGTATGACATCGCAGAGAGGCTTCTGAAGGCGGATCACATCATCCGGCCATGAGAGACAAACGGCAAAGACACCTGTAGAAAAGGACGGAAAATCTCATGAGGAACCAGAGACAGATCAGGGGACTATTGGCAGCGGTGCTGGCAGCGGGGATGCTCGCAGGCTTCGGCTGCGGCGTGGCGGACACGTCGAAAGAAGCAGCGACAGCAGCGGCCACTGCGGCGCTGGAGGCTGCAGGGACAGCAAAAAGCACAGAGAGCGCAGCGGATGACGAGCTCATCGTCTTTGCCGCGGCTTCCATGACAGAGACCCTGCAGCAGTGCGCGGATCTCTACAAAGAGGAGCACCCGGACCTTGACATCGTCTTCAACTTTGACTCCTCCGGCACCCTCAAGACCCAGATCCAGGAGGGCGCGGACTGCGACCTCTTCCTCTCAGCCGCCCAGAAGCAGATGAACCAGATGGATGTCACCAACACGGAGGAGAACACGGAGGGGCTGGATCTCATCGACCCGGACACCCGGGTGAACCTCCTCGAGAACAAGGTAGCCCTGACCGTGCCGGATGACAATCCCAAGGCCATCCAGAACTTTGATAACCTCGCAGAGAGGCTGAAGGCAGGGGACATTCTGTTTGCCATGGGAAACAGCGATGTGCCTGTCGGACAGTACACGGAGAAGATCCTTGCCTACTACGGCCTTGACGAGAACGCCCTTGCGGATGCCGGCGTCATCACCTACGGCAGCAACGTCAAGGAGGTGACGACCCAGGTGAAGGAGGGCCTTGTGGATGCAGGCGTTGTCTACTGCACGGATGCCACCAGCGCGGGACTTTCCATCCTCGACGAGGCGAGGTCACCAGAAATGCCCTCCATCCGGAGACGGCAGAGGGCTTTCTCTCCTTCCTGCAGACCGATCCCTGTATGAAGATCTTTGAGTCCGTCGGCTTCTCGAAGGTCTCGGAGTAGCCTATGGATTTGTATCCCCTATACAACTCCATCCGCATCGCCCTCCTCTCGACGGCGATCGTGTTCTTCCTCGGGATCTTTGCCGCCTACTACATCGCAAAGATTCCGAGGATCCTCAAAGGCATCCTGGACGTCGTCCTGACGCTTCCCCTGGTCCTGCCGCCCACGGTGGTGGGATTTCTGCTGCTTCGTGTCGCAGGGCCAAAGCACCCTGTCGGGGCATTTTTTCTGCAGCACTTCGGGATCCGCCTGACGATGACCTGGTATGCGGCGATCCTTTCGACGGCGGCTGTGATCTTTCCCCTGATGTACCGGACCGCGCGGGGCGCCTTTGAGAGCTTTGACGAGACCCTGGCGGATGCGGGAAAGACTTTGGGAAAGTCGGGGACCTGGATCTTCTGGAGAGTCCGGATGCCGGTCTGCCGGAGTGAGATCCTTGCCGGCATGGTGCTCTCCTTTGCAAGGGCCCTCGGCGAGTACGGGGCCACCTCCATGGTGGCGGGCTACACCCCGGGGCGGACCGCCACGATCTCCACGACGGTCTACCAGCTCTGGAGAACGGACAACGAGGCCCTTGCGTATCGCTGGGTGCTCCTCAACCTCGCAATCTCTGCGGTGGTGCTGCTTTTTGTGAACTTCATGGAGAAGAGACAGGAGAGGCAGAGATGGCGCTGAGCGTGGACATTCACAAAAAGGTTTCGGGCTTTTCCCTCGATGTCGCCTTTGAGGAGGACGGGGAGGTGCTGGCACTCCTCGGTGCCTCGGGCTGCGGCAAGAGCATGACCCTCATGTGCATCGCGGGGATCGTAAAGCCCGACTCCGGGAGGATCGTCCTAAACGGAAGAATTCTTTACGACAGTGCGCATCACATCAATGTCCCGCCCCAGAGGCGGCGCATCGGGTACCTGTTCCAGCAGTATGCCCTCTTTCCGCACATGACGGTGCTGACAAACGTCATAGCAGGCGTCCGCACGGGGAGCAGGAGAGAGAAGCTTGACAGGGCCAGGAAGGAGCTTGCCACCTTCCGGATGCTTCCTGCCAGGGACCGGTATCCCGCAGAGCTCTCCGGCGGAGAGAAGCAGCGGGTCGCCCTTGCAAGAATCATGGCCTCGGACCCGGAGCTTCTCCTTCTTGATGAGCCCTTCAGCGCCCTCGATGAGACGCTCAAGTGGCAGCTCGAGCTCGAGATGTCGGATGCGATCCGAAACAGCCACCTGGAGACGCTCTTTGTCTCCCACAGCCGGGAGGAGTGCACCAGGCTCTGCGACAGCGTGAGCGGCATCCAGAACGGAAGGAATGAAGCGAAGATCCCGATCCGGGACCTGTGCACGCACCCACGGACAAAGACCTCCGCAGAGCTCTCCGGCTGCCGGAACATCCTCCCCGCCGCGGCGGGGCAGGAGGAGCGGACAGTCTGTCTCAAAGATCTGAAGCTCGTTCTGCGGACAGGGGAGGAGGTGCCGGAGGGCACCTCCTTTGCAGGCATCCGGGACGGGAGCTTTGCAGAAGAGCCCGGAGAGAACACGGTCCCCGCTGTGACAGAGCGCGTGATCTTCGGCAGCATGACCGGGCAGGTCCTGTGTCAGGACATGACGCAGATCATCCCGGGAACGTTCAAGGGACCGAGATTCAAAAAGGGGCACGTGGTGACAAAGGAGGACATCCCGGTCCTTCTCTCCATGGGCAAGGAGAACCTCTACATCTATGAGCTGAAGGAGGGGTGGCTCCATGAAAATGACGCCGCAGCGCGCCTTGCCGCTCTCTGCGGCACGGAAAACATGATTCTCTCCGAGCCCTCCGAGGGAAAGATCGAGCTTCGGGCCGCGGTGGATGGCTGCTTTCTCGTGGACTCTGAAAAGCTCCTTGCGGTCAATTCGATCGAGCAATTGATGATGGCGACAAAAAAAGGAGGAACTGCGGTAAAAAAGGGCGACAAGCTCTGCGGCACAAGGGTGATTCCCCTTGTCATCGAGGAGGAGAAGATCAGGGAGGCAGAGGCTGCAGCAGAAGGCGGGCCGATCCTTGCCGTAAAGCCCTATGCCTTAAAGACCGCGGCCATCATCACAACCGGGAGCGAGGTAAAAAAGGGCATGGTGCAGGATGCGTTTACCCCGGTTGTGAAGAAGAAGATCGGGGACTGTGGGATCACAACCATCTATGAGGAGCTCTCCGGGGACGGGACGGAAAATGTCCTCGCGGCGATCCGAAGGGCACGGGAGAAGAAGCCGGACCTCATCCTCTGTACGGGCGGCATGAGCGTGGACCCGGATGACAACACACCGGGTGCCATCGCGGGGAGCGGCGCAAGAGTCGTCACCTACGGCGCCCCGGTCCTTCCCGGCGCGATGCTGATGCTTGCGTATTTTGAGGACGGAACGCCGATCCTCGGCCTTCCCGGCTGCATCATGTTTGCGAGGGCAACGGTCTTTGACCTTCTCCTTCCGCGGATTGCGGCGGGCGTGCGGATCTCGAAACAGGACATCGTCTCGATGGGAGAGGGAGGACTCTGCCTTGGCTGCAAACCCTGCACCTATCCGCAGTGTCCGTTCGGAGCCTGAGAGGGAGGAGATATGCTGGTTTATATCAGAGGCGCCGGAGACCTGGCCTCCGGGATCGCCCTGCGATTGTTTCACAGCGGCATGGAGGTTGTGATGTCAGATCTCCCCGTTCCGACCTCCGTGCGGAGGACGGTATGCTTTTCCGAGGCGATCCGCCTTGGGAGGACGCAGGTGGAGGATGTCACCGCGGTCCGGGCGGACACGAAAGAGGAGATCATGAAGGCCCTGCAGGAGAGGAAGATCCCCGTGGTGCCGGATCCCTCGGGAGAGATCTGCCGCTCCCTTCCTCCCGATGCGGAGGTGGATGCGATCCTTGCAAAGAAAAACCTTGGGACGGCAATCACCGATGCGCCGGTTGTGATCGGCGTCGGCCCCGGCTTTACCGCGGGGGCGGACTGCACGGCTGTTGTGGAGACGAAGCGGGGCCACACCCTGGGAAGGGTGATTGCAGAAGGGTCTGCCATCCCCAACACCGGGATCCCCGGAAACATCGGCGGGTATACGACAGAGCGGGTTTTACGCGCAGGCTGTGCCGGCACGTTTCACAGCCTCCATGCGATCGGAGATCTGGTGACTGCGGGGGAGCCGGTTGCGAAGGTGGGGGATGAGGTGATCTGCGCAAAGATTGCAGGAAGAATAAGAGGCATGCTGCAGGACGGGATCGCGGTGCCCGCCGGCATGAAACTCGGGGATGTGGACCCCAGGGGAGAAGCTGCCCAGTACCTCACCGTCTCCGACAAGGCGCTTGCCGTAGGCGGCGGTGTCCTGGAGGCGCTGCTTCGGTTTGGCGGCGCGCTGAAGAAATGATGAGAGAAGATGGGAACCTGCGTCTTGTCTCGGTCTTTCTTGCAGGTGGCGTGGGAAGGCGCTTTGGCGGGAACAAGCTCCTCGCTGATGCCGGCGGAGCGCCGGTCCTTGCAAGGCTCTTTGAGAGGGTGCTGCCGGTGCTGAGAAGAAGGTCGCAGAGGGTTTTCCTCATTGCACACGATCCCGCCTGTGCAGTCCTGGGAGAGGAGCGGGGGCTCTCTGTCATCACCGGGACGTTCCCCCAAAAGAGCGACACGGTGCGCGCTGCCGTACAGGCAGCAGGCGATGCGGACGGGATCCTGTTTCTGCAGTCCGACCAGATGCTCCTTTCCGGTGAGAGCCTTAAGGCGCTGATCACCGCCTGGGAGGCGGCACCGGACCTTCCCGCAAGGCTCTCCTTTGACGGCGTGCCGGGAAGTCCCGCCCTCTTTCCGGCATCGTATTTTCCAAAACTTCTGTCCCTTTCCGGAGACCGGGGCGGGAGTGCTCTCCTTCGGGGAGCGCCTGTGACGCTGGTTTCTGCGGCAGACGCAAACGAGGGACTTGACGCGGACACGAAAGAGGCGCTCCATCAGATGGTACAGATCCTGCAGGGGAAGACTCAGAGCTCCCGGTAGGAGACCCTGCGATTCGAATCCCCCGGGAGCGGAAGGCAGCAGGCAAAGACCCGGATGCCGGGAAAGGCAGCGTGAAGAAGAAAAGAGAGGCGCTCTGCCTTTGCAAGGTCATCATCGCTTCGAACACCGTTCAGCAGGATGGCGTCTGCAGGGAGGTGCTCTGCCATAAGGACGCGAAGAAGCGCCTCTTCCGTCACGGAATCGGAGAGGGAGAGGCCTGCCCGCTTCCCAAAGAGTTCCGGCCGGTGGCAGGCAGCGGGAATGCTCTGTCCGATGCCGGAGATCCCGATGATTTGAAGGATCCGATCGGAGCAGGAAGGGATTACAGGCTCGTTTTCAAGGTGTGCCTTGAGGGGAAAGTGCCTTGCCCCGTCCGCCTCGACAAGGACCGTGTCTGCAAGATGGGGAGGCAGGGACGTTCCGTCAGCATGCGCCTGATCCCCGCAGGATCCTGTCCGGTGTACAGCGGAATCCCTGCAAAGGGGAGGATGTGGGTCGTCGTGCACAGGATCTTCGTCCCGGAAAGCTCCTCCGAGAGGACCTTTAAAAGCGATGTCTTTCCGCCGCTTCCTGTGACCGAGATCACACCGGGCCCAGGGCAAAGTGCCTTTGCAAGAGTTTCCATGCGCGATGCCTCCAAATGACAACGACAACCGATACGAGCCGAGTATAGCACAGGGAGTACGAAATCATGCGTGATGAACCGGTCATGACACTGTTTCAGGAGATGAGGAAAGCAAAGGAGAGCCAGATCCCCTTTGTGTTATGCACGATCCTCTCCAAGGAGGGCTCCGGCCCGCGGGGTGCCGGCGCCCACATGCTGGTGAGAGAGGGAGAGGAGACGACAGGAACCCTTGGCGGCGGATGCGCCGAGTACCTGGCGGAGCAGAGGGCAAGAAAGCTCCTCGAAGAGGCAGATCCCAACGCCTCCCTGCTCCTTTCCTTTGATCTTGGCACCAATGGCGTGCCGGGGGATGCCAGGACAGGCATGATCTGCGGCGGCAGAATCGAGGTGGCGTTCCTCCGGGAGGGACTTTTTCCTGAGGAGACGCTGCAGACCCTCACCGCATTCCAGGCGGGAAGGGATGAGGGGTACCTCGTCCTTCGAAGAGAGAGCAAAGAGGGTCCCATGGAAGTGCAGGCCTTTGTCAGGGAGGAGGCACCCCCGGATGTCCTGCGGCATGCGGGACGGACCCCCTGGCTTTCGGAAGACGGGGAGGGGACTTTTTTCTATACGGAGCAGGTGACCTCCGGTGGAAGGGTCATTGTCGCAGGAGGCGGGCACGTCGCAAGGGCTCTTGTGCCGGTCCTCTCCCTGCTTGGCTTTCCCGTGACGGTCGTCGACGACCGGCAGGACCTTGCAGGAAGGGAGTATTTTCCCACCGCGCAGGAGGTTCTCTGCCTTCCGTATGATACCCTGCGGGAGGCTCTCCCCATCTCCGAAAAGGATTACCTTGTCGTGATGACAAAAGGCCATGCGGGGGATACCAGGGTATTGGAACAATACCTGCAATCCCATCCCGCATTTGTGGGCTGCATCGGCAGCAGGACAAAGGCCGCGGCGGTGCGGGAGAAGCTCCTTGCGGAGGGCTTTCCGGAGGAGGACGTGGACCGCATCGAGTCCCCGGTAGGGCTTGCCATCGGGGCCAAGACCCCGGAGGAGATCGCAGTCAGCATCGCGGCGGAGCTCGTGCGCGTGCGGGCTGGTGGATAAAGAAACGACAGACAGGAGGGAGTATACGATGATGACCATACAGAACTACGTGCGGCCAGGCACGCTGGAGGAGGCCTACGCGCTGAACCAGAAGAAGGCAAATCGCGTGATCGGGGGCATGCTGTGGACGAGGCTGGAGAACCCGAGGATCCAGACCGCAGTCGACCTTGCGGACCTTGGCCTTCGCGGCATCCGGGAGGAGGAAGACGGCTTCCACATCGGCGCGATGACAACGCTTCGGGACCTGGAGACCTCACAGGCACTGAATGACTACACGCAGGGCGCCGTGCGCGCTGCTGTCTGCCACATCGTGGGGGTCCAGCTTCGAAACATGGCCACGGTGGGCGGGAGCCTCTATTCCCGCTTTGGCTTCTCCGATGTGACGACGCTCTTTCTTGCCCTGGATGCGGAGGTGGAGCTGTATAAAAGAGGGCGCATCGCCCTCTCTGCATATGATAAGGAGAAGCGGGACCGGGACATCCTGACGGGCGTTGTGATCCCAAAGCGGGGAGAGATCCGTGCGGTCTATGAATCTGTGCGGCGGCAGGCGACGGACTTCCCGATCCTCACGATGGCGGGGGTCTGCCGCGGGGACGGGACGCTGACCTTTTCCGTGGGCGCAAGGCCCGGGATTGCAGCGGCGTTTTCAGAGAATGCGCAGGCGGTCCGGGACATGGGCCCTGCGGCCTTTGGGAAGGCAGGCAGAGCGGGAGACAAGAAGGCTCCTTGAGGAGGGTGTATGAGAGTCGAGATCATTCTGAACGGAGAGCGCATCGGACGGGAAGCAGATCCAGACATGACGCTCTATGACTTTGTGCGGGCAGAGGGATGTCTTTCCGTCAAGTGCGGCTGTGAGAGCTCCTCCTGCGGCCTCTGCACGGTGTTTGTGGACGATGTGCCGGTCCTCTCCTGCAGCATGCTGGCGGCCCGTGCCGCCGGGCACCGGGTGGACACCCTGGAGGGTCTCCAGGAGGAGGCAGGGGCATTCATCGGTTTTCTTGCCGACCGGGGTGCGGACCAGTGCGGCTTCTGCAATCCGGGGATGGTGATGAACACGATTGCACTTCTCCGGGAGAACCCGAATCCCACAGAGGAGGACGTCAAGGCGTACCTTGCGGGGAACCTCTGCCGCTGCAGCGGCTACGAGGGACAGCTCGATGCGATCATGACCTACCTCAGAACCAGAAAAGAGAAAACCTCAAGGTTGTGGGAAAGCCGGTGCGCAAGAAGGACGCCATGGAACTCTTGTCCGGCACGGCGCGCTATACGGCTGACATTGCCCCCAGGGAGTGTCTTGTGATCCGGATGCTCCGAAGCCCCCATGCCAATGCGATGATAACGGACATCGATACGGCACGGGCGCTGAAAGTTCATTGTCGCGGTCTTTACTTATCAGGATGTGGACCAGAACGGGAAGCGCTACACCCAGGCGGGGCAGACGCCGCCGGAGCCCTCCCCGATGGACCGGCTCGTCCTGGACCGGCACGTGCGCTTTGTCGGAGACCCGGTGGCCCTGGTCGTCGGAAGGACGGAGAAGGCCTGTGAGAGGGCACTTCCCCTCATCCGGGTGCAGTACGAGGTCCTGCCCGCCGTGCTGGACATGGACATCGCCCTGGACAATCCTACGGTGATCCACCCGGAGGAGAACTGGGAGGAGGTCCCCGGCATCGGCGGGGACAGGATGCGGAATCTCGTCTCCCACGAGGAGAGCGGTTCCGGCGACATCGATGCGGTGCTCTCTTCCTGCGATGTCGTGATCGACAGGACATACAGGACCCAGGCCTGCCAGCAGGCGATGATGGAGACCTTCCGCAGCTATGCCGAGATCGACGCCTTCGGGCGGCTCGTGATCACGGCGTCGACCCAGATCGTGTTCCACACGAGGAGAATCGTCGCCAACGCCCTGCACATCCCGGAGGCGATGATCCGGGTGCGGAAGCCCAGAATCGGCGGCGGTTTTGGGGCAAAGCAGACCGCGGTGTCCGCGGTCTACCCCGCCTTTGTCACCTGGAAGCTGAAAAAGCCGTCTATGATTGTCTTTTCGAGAGTGGAGTCCCAGACAGCCTCCTCGCCCCGGCATCCGATGGAACTGCACGTAAAGCTCGGCGCGATGAAGGATGGCACGATACGGGGGATTGCCCTGCACACCCTCTCCGACACCGGCGCCTACGGCGAGCACGGGCCGACCACAATCGGCCTCTCCGGCCACAAGTCCATTCCGCTCTACGGCAGTGCCGAGGCCTTCCGGTTCACCGGGGACTGTGTGTACACCAATCACATGTCCTCCGGCGCCTACCGGGGATACGGTGCGACCCAGGGCATCTTTGCGGTGGAGTCCGCGGTGAATGAGCTCGCGGACACCCTGCACCTGGACCCCCTTGCGATCCGGGAGAAGAATCAGGTGAGGGAGGGCATGGTGATGCCCGCCTACTTCGGGGAGACGGCGGGGAGCTGCGCCCTGGACCGGTGCCTCGAGAGCGTCCGTAGGCGAATTGACTGGGATGAAAACTTTCCCGTGAAGGAGCTCGGCGACGGGAAGTGTCTTGCCTACGGCATTGCGATGGCGATGCAGGGCTCCGGCATCAGCGCTGTGGACCAGGGAAGTGCGACGATCAAGCTGTCCGACGGAGGCTTTTTCAACCTCATCGTGGGCTCTGCAGACATGGGAACAGGGAGCAACACCACCCTCTCCCAGATCGCAGCCGAGGTGCTGGATGTGGACCTTGCCAGGGTCCAGTGCTTTGACGCGGACACGGACATCTCCCCCTACGACTCCGGCTCCTATGCCTCCAGCACGGCCTACGTGACGGGCGGTGCCGTGGAGAAGGCGGCAAGAAAGCTCCGGGAGAAGATCCTTGCTTACGGGGCAGAGCTTCTGCACTGCGATCCGGAGGGGATGTGGGGGCACTGGAAGTGACCGCCTCCAACAGCTCGAAGATCTCGCCGCCGCCGTTCATGGCAGGCGCGGTGGAGCTCTTTGTGGACCGGAGAACCGGTGAGACGAAGGTGCAGCGGTTTGTTGCTGCCGTTGACTGCGGCACGTCCCTGGACCCTGCGCTCACAAGGGTGCAGGCAGAGGGCGGCATTCTCCAGGGCATCGGCATGGCCCTCACGGAGTCTGTCACGTATGATGAAAAGGGACAGCTTGCAGAGAACTCGTTTCTGCAGTACAAAATCCCGACGAGGCAGGACATCGGCCGCATCGATGTGGAGCTTGTCCCCTCGTATGAGAAGACCGGCCCCTTCGGCGCCAAGTCCATCGGCGAGGTGGTGATCAACACGCCCCAGCCCGCCATTGCGGATGCCCTGTACCATGCGACGGGGAAGCGCTTTACCCGTCTGCCCGTCACGCCGGAGGATATCGCGATGGCCTGCCTGGAGACGGGAAGGGTATGAGAAAGCTCCTGATAGACCCCTACGGCCGGACGCTCTCCTACCTTCGGATCTCGGTGACGGACCGCTGCAGCCTGCGCTGTCTCTACTGCCAACCGCAGGGGATGCGCGTCTCCAAGGCCCCGATGGAGGAGATTCTGACGTTTGCAGAAATCCGGGAGGCGGCAGAAGCGGGGGCAGAACTTGGCATCCGGGACATCCGGGTGACGGGCGGAGAACCCCTTGCAAGAAAGGGGTGCCCGGACCTTGTGAGACTCCTTGCGGACATCCCAGGCATCCGCTCCGTGTCGATGACAACAAACGGCCTTGCCCTGAAGGAGGCGCTGCCGGCACTGCTGGAGGCAGGATTGACCGGCGTCAACGTGAGCCTGGATACCCTGGACCGAAAGACCTATGAGAGGATCACGGGGAAAGATGCCCTGAAGGATGTCCTTGCCGGAATCGGGGAGGCGCTCCGCCTGGGGCTTCCCGTGAAGATCAATGCGGTGCTCCTGAAAGACCTTTCTCTGGAGAATGCGTTTGCCCTCATCGACCTGGCAAGGACACAGCCCCTCTGTGTGCGCTTTATCGAGATGATGCCGATCGGCGCGGGAAAGGATCTTGCCGGACTGTCCTGCAGAGCGCTCACGAAGGAACTTATGACACACTATCCCGGGATGGTGCCCTGCAGGGAGAAGCTGGGAGCAGGACCAGCTTCCTACTATGAAATCCCGGGCTTTGCGGGAAAAATCGGCATGATCCCCGCAGCCTGCGGGAGCTTCTGCAGCCGTTGCACAAGGCTTCGCCTGACATCGATGGGAGCGCTCCGGCCGTGCCTCTCCTCTGAAAAAGAGGTGGATGTGAAGGAGATCTTAAGAAGTGGGAAGGACAGGGAAACGCGGATGCGGCTCCTGCAGGCTGCCTACAAAAGGGCGGCAGAGGAGAAGCCGCAGCAGAGCACCTTTGGCAGCAGGCCGCAGCCGGAGTGCATGGCAGAGATCGGAGGATGAGTTTGCAGGAAGAGGAGAAAAAATGCGGAACGCTGCTTGCGGTCTGTAGAAGTGAAAAGCGGGGAACGAAGAAGACGCCGCAGGAATCTGTGCGGCTCCTCCCGGACTATGGGATTGAGGGCGACGCCCATGCAGGGCACTGGCACCGGCAGGTGAGCCTGCTTGCTTCGGAGAAGATCCGGGAATTCCGGGAGCAGGGAGGAGCCGTCTTTTTCGGCGACTTTGGGGAGAACCTCGTGACCGAGGGGATTGATCTTGCCGCACTCCCTGTTGGCACCAGGATCCGGATCGGTGCAGCTCTTCTGGAGGTCTCCCAGATCGGAAAGGCCTGCCACAGCCGCTGTGCGATCTACGAGAGGGTCGGGGA
>ONMH01000142.1:15550-16473 GCA_900318875.1 uncultured Lachnospiraceae bacterium
GCAGCGGTCATCACCCTGTCAGACCGGGCAGCACAGGGCGTCTATGAGGATCAGTCCGGGCCGGTGGTGAAGGAGCTGCTGGAGCAGGCGGGGTATGACGTTTTGGAAGCCCTGGTCCTGCCGGATGGCATCGAACCGCTTGCAGCAGAGCTCTGCCGCCTGGCAGATCAGAGGCAGATCAATCTGATCCTGACGACGGGCGGGACGGGGCTGTCGCCAAGGGACCTGACGCCGGAGGCAACCAAAAAGGTATCGGACCGGGAAGTACCCGGCATTGGAGAAGCCCTGCGCGCCTACAGCATGCGCTTTACGGACCGGGCTATGCTCTCGAGGCAGACGGCGGGGATCCGGAAGCGGACGCTCATTGTGAATCTCCCGGGGAGCCCGCTGTCCCATGGACTTGGAATCCTGCGGGGGACGCAGACAGACTGACAGAAAGGATCGACATGGAAGAGTGGAATCACTTTGATGCAGACGGCAATGCCAGAATGGTGGATGTCTCCGGCAAGGAGGTGACCCACCGGGAGGCGGTGGCGGAGGGCACCATCCGGGTGTCGGAGGAGGTGTTTGCTGCAATCTGTGAGAAGCGTGTGAAAAAGGGCGATGTCCTCACGGTTGCCCAGGTCGCCGGTATCATGGGCACGAAGAGGACGCCTGAGCTGATTCCCCTCTGCCACGTGCTGAACCTGACGGGGACCGATGTGACCTTTGCCATGGAGAGTCCGGATACGATCCGCGCAGCCTGCCGGGTGAAGTGTGACGGGAAGACTGGTGTCGAGATGGAGGCACTGACCGGGGTGACGACAGCACTTCTTGCCATCTATGACATGTGCAAGGCCATAGATCACCGGATGGTGATCGGTGACATCCACCTTGTGGAGAAGGCCGGGGGAAAGAGCGGTCACTTTACATTCTGATAGAAA
>ONMH01000193.1:0-3162 GCA_900318875.1 uncultured Lachnospiraceae bacterium
GTGAGCTACGCTCCGTACTTCATCTCTACGGTTGTCCTTGTCGGTATGATGATGCAGATGATGGATCTTCGGACCGGCATCTTCAACAAAATCCTCGCCGCATTGGGACTGCAGGCCGTGAACTTCTTCGGAGATCCGAAGTGTTTCCGCGGTCTCTACGTCTGGTCCGGTCTCTGGCAGACAATGGGATATAACTCCATCATCTACATCGCTGCGCTCGCCGGCGTAAGCCAGGAACTCAAGGAGGCGGCCACCGTGGACGGGGCCAACCGCCTGCAGCGGATCCTGCATGTCGATCTTCCGAGCATCCTGCCGACCATCATCATCATGCTGATCTTTTCCTGCAGCAGCATCGTCAACATCGGTTTCGACAAGGTTTATCTGATGCAGAACAGCATGAACGCATCCGTGTCCGAGGTTATCTCTACTTATGTTTATAAAGTCGGTCTGGTCAACTCGGATTTCGGCTTTTCCACCGCAGCAGGCCTATTCCAGTCATTGGTGAGTTTTGCCCTGCTGGTAATTGTCAATCAGGTGGCAAAGAAAGTAACCGAAACCAGTCTGTGGTAAGGAGGCCGATATGGAACACATTAAATTCAAGTACATGTCCACTGGGGAAAAAATTTTTACCATCGTGGATTATCTATTGTTGACCTTTGTCCTTGTTGTCATAGCCTATCCCATTATTTATATCGTCAGTGCCTCCTTCTCTTCCCCGGAGGCGGTGATTGCAGGGAAGGTTGTGCTCTGGCCGGTCGATGTGACCCTGCGCGGCTATAAGGCGGTGTTCAGCAACCCGAAGATCATGATCGGCTTTCGCAACTCGATCTTCTACACGGTGGTGGGAACCCTGATCAATATCATCATGACCATGTTCTGCGCATTTCCGCTCTCCCGGAAGGAGTTCACCGCGCGGAACAAGCTCTCTGCCTATTTCGTGTTCACCATGTACTTCAGCGGCGGACTGGTCCCCACCTACATATTGGTGATGAAGCTGGGGCTCATCAATTCTCCCTGGGCAATGATCATCCCGACCGCCATGTCCACTTACAACATGATCATCGCACGCACCTACATGGTCAACTCGATCCCAGATGAACTGTATGAGGCAACAGAGATCGACGGGGGCACACCCTGGCAGTACTTCATCAAAATCGTATGGCCTCTGTGCAAGCCGATCATTGCTGTTCTGGTCCTCTACTACGGCGTCGCCAAGTGGAACGACTACTACAATGCGATGATCTTCTTAAAGAAGGACAGCCTGCAGCCCCTGACCATCGTCATGCGGGATATCCTGATCCAAAACCAGGTGGATCCCACCATGCTGACCGATGCGCGGCAGGCTTCAGAACTTGCCGGACTCACGCAGCTTCTAAAGTACTCCACGATCGTGGTGGCATCCCTTCCGGTTCTGATCATGTATCCGTTTGTGCAGAAGTACTTCGTCAAGGGCGTCATGATCGGCGCAGTGAAGGGCTGAGGAAACAGGATAGCAGCAAAATTAAAACAGCAGAAGAGGAGAGTTTCCATGTGGCAATTTGACAGACAGGCCTATGAGAAGAGGATGCAGTGGTTCCAGGAGGCGAGATTTGGCATGTTCCTCCACTGGGGCCTGTACTCGATTCCCGGAAGAGGGGAGTGGATCCGAAGCACCGAACAGATGCCGGAGTCGGAGTACATAAAGTACTTCGAGGAATTCAACCCGACGGACTACGATCCGAAGAAGTGGGCCCGCATGGCGAAAGAGGCGGGCATGAAGTACATGGTGATGACCGCAAAACACCACGATGGCTTCTGCCTCTTTGACAGCCAGTACACGGACTTCAAGGCGACAAACACCAAAGCGGGCAGGGACCTCATCCGCGCGTACGTGGATGCGGCAAGGGCAGAGGGACTCAAAGTCGGCCTCTACTACTCCCTCCTCGACTGGCATCACCCGGATTTCCCGCAGTACCAGGACCGCAACGCGCCGATGCGCAATCACCCGGAGTGCGGGAACGAGCACCGCGACTTCTCCCGGTATATCACCTACTTCCACAACCAGGTGCGGGAGCTCTGCACCAACTACGGAAAGATCGACCTTCTGTGGTTTGACTTCTCCTATGACGACATGCGGGGCGAGAAGTGGGGTGCCACAGAGCTCATCCGGATGGTGCGCTCGCTCCAGCCCGACGTCATCATCGACAACCGCCTGGAGGTCTCCGGGGAGGGGAGAGGTTCCCTCTGGGCCTGCGATCCCACCCCCTACCACGGCGACTTTGTGACGCCGGAGCAGATGATCCCGCCGGAGGGCATCCGGGATGTGAAGGGGAACCCCATGGCCTGGGAGGCCTGCTTTACCATGAACCGGAACTGGGGTTACTGCGGGACGGACCACATGTTCAAGCCGGGTTCTCTTCTCATCAAGAAACTCGTGGAGTGCGTCTCCAAGGGCGGAAACATGATCCTGAACGTGGGGCCGGACGCAAAGGGGAACTTCCCGAGAGAATCGGTCCAGATCCTGCAGGAGTTCTCCGCCTGGATGAAGAGAAACAGCGAGAGCATCTACGGCTGCACCCGACTTCCACATCTATGAGAACAGCATCGGTCCCCTCCCGCTGGTCGGCGTAAAGAAAGAGGAGGTAAGAGCGATCCGCGCACTGGATACAGGGTGCGAGATCCCGATCTCCAATAGCTGGGTGCACAGCGACTACCCGGATTTGTGCTTTGCGGACCTCGGCCCTGACCCGGTGCTGCCGGATCCTGTCGACTATGTCATCAAAGTTGAACTCAAGTAACACAAAAAGGAGACGTCTTGCTGTCAGAACACCTCAAAAAATATGCTGAAACCGCCTACCGGGAGAGAGCGCCGTATTTTGGAAGTCTGCGCGGAACGATTGAAGAAAAGCTTTTGACGTGCACCGAAGAAGAGAAGGTCCTGATGCAGTTCTTCTATGGGACGATGCCGCTCTCCGACGCAGCGGAATACCCGTTTGATCTGTTTCTCTCCTACGTACGGCATGGTTTGATGCTTCGCAGAGAGATACCCTGGTGCCGGGAGCTTCCAGAGGAGGTGTTCCTCAGGCACGTTTTATACTACCGCGTCAATTCAGAGAAAATCGAGGACTGCCGTCCGTTTTTCTATCAGGATACGATCGATCGGATCAAAGGCCTGTCCATGCG
>ONMH01000193.1:3193-3944 GCA_900318875.1 uncultured Lachnospiraceae bacterium
GCATTTTTTGTCAGCGTGCTGCGCTCTGTAGGAATTCCTGCAAGGCAGGTCTACGTCCCCCTCTGGGCGCACTGCGATGACAATCACGCCTGGTGTGAGGTACGGCTCTCGGACGGATGGCACTATCTTGGTGCCTGTGAACCGGAGGAGGTTCTCGACCGGGGCTGGTTCGATGGAGCTGCCTCCCGGGCGCTTCTGATTCATGCGCGGGAGTTTGACCAATTTCATCCCGAGAAAGAGGAAATGACGGACCTTCGAAACAGCGAGGCCCTTATCGGGAGAGACCAGGGTGTCTTCTTTGTAAACCGCACACCTGGTTATGCAGATACCGCAAGAGTGACGGTATCCGTCAGAGAAGGGGATCAACCTGCAGCAGGAGCATCAATCTGTATCCAGATTCTCAACTATGCTGAGTTCTTCGATTCAGCCGTTCTCACGGCTGATGCAGAGGGAATGGCGTCCATACGCCTTGGGAAGGGCTCCTGCAGGATCCGGGCTGGTAAGGACGGGAAGATGGCAGATGCGATCGTGACTGTGGAGGGAGATCAAAGAATCTCTCTTTCTCTTTCCTCTGCAGCGGAGTATTGCAGGATGCTTCCTGTGACCTGGACCCACCATGAACTGCCGGCACCCCAGGAACATGTTCTTTTTGCAGCAAAGCCCACCAAGGAGGAGCAAATCCGGCAGCGCCAGCGCCTGGAAAAATG
The DNA here is from genome assembly GCA_900318875.1 of uncultured Lachnospiraceae bacterium. Lineage (GTDB taxonomy): Bacteria > Bacillota > Clostridia > Lachnospirales > Lachnospiraceae > CAG-791. The sequence continues at coordinate 3,901 of ONMH01000193.1, forward strand.
CAGTCAGATTCGAAACTCCGTCGTGCGCAGAACGCCTTTCGAGG
>ONMH01000187.1 GCA_900318875.1 uncultured Lachnospiraceae bacterium
CACGCAAAGGAGGAGAGGACTCTCCTCTCTCGCCGCGCCGGCACCAGCACTGTGCGCACCGATTTCTGCCGCCTCCGCAAGCTCTGTCCGGGAGAACAGAGTATAGTAGCAGAGGGCTGCAAGGTAGATCACGGTGATCGCGGCGGCAAGGGGTCTCCTGCCCCGCCTGTTCCCCTCACAGAAACGGATGGCAAGGGCCCCCGCAAGGACACAGGCCGCAAAGACGAAGAGCCGGATCAGATTCAGATGCATTGCTGAACTTCCCACGAAAGCTACAGTGCAGAGGGGCCAAAGCTTACGGGGAGGAGCTCCTCGAGGGTGGACTGGGAAGCGTTCCGGGTCCACAAACTCCCGGAGGGCCTGCCTGCAGGCACCACAGGGCGTTGGATAGGGCTCCTTTGCAAGGTCCAAGGCGGAATCCAGCGCGGCCACGATCGCAATCGCCCGGAACTCCCGCACTCCCTCCGAGACAGCCTTTGTCAGAGCGCAGCGCTCTGCGCACTGGCCGACACCGAAGGCCGCAGATTCCACGTTGCAGCCGGTGACAATGGTGCCGTCTGCGGTAAGGAGCGCCGCCCCCACTTTGTAGTGGGAGTAGGGCGCATAGGCGTTCCCCCGGACTTCCAGGGCCTTCTGGATCAGTTCCCTCCGGACCTCTTCCGGGATGTCTGTCCCTGTCATTGTGCTGACCCCTGCTGGTTCTTGGCCTGCATCTGGGCCTCCGCGACCTTGATCATGATCGCGCACTCGATTCTCTTCTTGAACACCTCGCACCCGTACTCATAGGTGCCGTGGATGTCGCCGGTCGCATGGAGGGCATTGGCCGCACAGCCGCCTGCGCAGTAGAGCTTTGCCCAGCAGTTCTGGCAGTCTGGGCGGGCGTAGACGTTGCAGAGCTTGAATTCATCCCGGAGCTTCGTGTTCGTCACGCCGTCCCAGATGTTGCCGAGCCTGTAATTCTCGTCGCCGACGAACTGGTGGCAGGGATACAGGTCGCCCCAGGCGGTGACTGCCATGTACTCGGTGCCGGAGCCGCAGCCGGAGATCCTCTTGTAGATGCACGGGCCGTGCTCCAGGTTGATCATGTAGTGATAGAAGGTGATGGGATGTCCCTCTTTCTCCCTGCGGAGCATGTCCTTCGCCAGGATCTCATACTGCTTTTTGATGACAGGGAGATCCTCCTTTGTCAGCGCGGAGGGGTTCTTCGGATCCGTCACCACGGGCTCCATGGAGAGCTCCGTAAAGCCGAGATCATCTGCCATGTGGAAGATGTCCTTTGTGAAGTCGGTGTTGTAGTGGGTGAAGGTGCCGCGCATGTAGTAGGTGCCGCTGGTGCGGGCCTTCACGAGCTTCTGGAAGTTCGGCACGATCCGGTCATAGGAGCCGTTTCCCGCCCTGTCGACCCGGAAGCGGTCGTTGACCTCCTTCCTGCCGTCCAGGGAGAGGACCACGTTGTAGCACTCCCTGTTGGCCCACTCGATGACCTCATCGGTGAGACCGATACCGTTGGTTGTGAGCGTGAAGCGGAAGTTCTTGTTCTTCTCCTTCTCGATGGACCTTGCATAGGCCACCAGGTCCTTGCAGACCTGGAAGTTCATCAGGGGCTCTCCGCCGAAGAAGTCCACCTCCAGGTTCCTGCGAAGGCCGGAGTTCTCCACGAGGAAGTCCAGTGCTCTCTTTCCGGTCTCAAAGCTCATGAGGCCCTGACTGCCGTGAAACTTTCCCTGGGAGGCAAAGCAGTAGGAGCAGTTCAGGTTGCAGGTGTGGGCAACGAGGAGACAGAGCGCCTTGACCACGTTTGACTTTGCCTTGAGGTCAAAGGCCTTGTCCGCGAACACATCCTCTGCGAAGAGTTTCCCCTCTTTGATGAGATCATCAATGTCGGAGAAGGTGTCATCGATGTCCGCATCGGTGACGCCCTGGTCTTTGTACTTTGCAAGGAGGGTCTTACGGATCTCGTCCCGGTCCTTCTTTTCGTCCAGCATGGCGATCGCGTCATAGGCGACGTCGTCTGTCACGTGGACGCTGGCACTGTAGACATCCAGGATGATGTTGTAACCATTGAGTTTATACTGATGAATCATTCGACCTGTTCGCTTTCTGGAATTGCTTTTTACTTTGTTGTTTTGCGGTCAAAAAAGACCGGAACGCCATCGGCGCCCGGCCTCTTTGTGTTTCTTCTGTTCTGCTGATGCTCAGTCCTTGTGCTCGCAGCTCTGGTTTGCGATGCCGCAGCTGGTCTTGCAGGCGCTCTGGCAGGAAGTCTGGCACTCTCCGCAGCCGCCGTCCTTAGCGGACTGAACCATGTTTCTGGTATCCAGTGTAACGATATGCTTCATGATGATGTCCTCCCGTTGGGTATTCGATGAGGGATAGAACTCCTTATCGTTTTGTGCTTTTGCAGTGTCTATGTTACCTTTCCCGTCCCCTTTCTGTCAACTCGTTTTGCGATTCGCCAAAAGGCTTTTTCGGTTCAGGAATTTGTTACGCTCTATCTTGGATCACGGAGGACAAGCTCGAAGCCAAAAAAGAAGCCGCCCAACGGAGCGGGAAGTAAACACGGCAGTGTACCTCCTGAGGGCGAAGCAGATGGGACTGACGCTGTCTGAGCTGGATGAACTGGACGAGGGGACCGTGATGGATATGATCATCGAAGCTGGAAATGATCTATGTGAGGATGAGTACTGTCAGGTGGCGGATCAGCATGCAATGGATATCTTCTAATTATTTTGTATGATAGCTAGATGCTTTTTCCTCAAGCAGAAGAAAGTCATTGCAGCGCTTTGAAAGAGAGGAATGATCCTTTGAATCTGTTTTTCTTTCATAGACAATTCGCGCATTC
>ONMH01000028.1 GCA_900318875.1 uncultured Lachnospiraceae bacterium
GTTGACTTTCCGGCTCATAAAGGCGGACAGGGAGGATTCGCCCACACCGAAGTCATCCATCCAGATCCGGAAGCCGGCTTCCTGAAGCCTTGTGATGCCATCCCGGATCAGACCCGAGTCCGAAAAGGCGGACTCGGTGATCTCCAGCTGGAGCTGCCTGCGGGGGACACCGCAGGCATCGACGATGCGGCAGATCTCCTCCGGGAGGTTCGCCTGCTGAAAATCCCGCTGTGACAGATTTACGTTTACAAAGATGTTCGCCGGAAACTGTGACCTGTGATCCCGAAGGTCCCGGCAAACGCTCTCCAGGATGGAAAGATCCAGGCGGTAGATCTCGCCGGTTTTTTCCAGGTACGGGATGAAATCCCCCGGTGGAATCAGTCCCCGGTCCGGATCCATCCAGCGGCAAAGTGCTTCATACCCGCAGGTGGTGCCGCTCAGGGACCCGACGATCGGCTGATAGTAGGGGATCAGGGAACCGGACTGCAGCGCATTGGGAAAGGCGTTGTGGACGAAGATCTCCTTCGCCCGCTTCTCCTCCATGTCCTGGTCGTACCAGCAAAGCGGCTCTCTCCCGGCGGTCCCGACGAGGATCGAATCCGCCGCGTACATTGCGCGGTACATTCCGGTGGCAAAGTCCATCGGCGGTTCCGAGGCCTCATGCCGCAAAAGCCCTGCGCGCAGCACAATCATGTGCCGCGCCTCCAGGTGAAACACCTCCGCCTGTACCCCGCGGATCTTCTGCGCGAAGTCCTCTCTGGGAAGTGTGGAAAACAGGACGAAGTGGTCCTCCTCGCGGTTGACCAGGATGTCCTTGGGAAAATATCGGAAGACGGTCTGGATGATGTTCTCGAGGAGCAGCCCGCCTTCGCGGGTGCCGAGCTCCTCCACGATCTCGCCAAACCGGTCCACGTCCAGGTAGGCGATGTTCCAGGACTGGGAGGAAAGGCTCCTGTCCCGGAACTGTTTCGTGACTTCGTCCACGCTCTGCAGACGGTCTAAAACCGAACCCTGTCCCGGGGTGTGCAGCGTGTTCTTTCTCACAGGAGTCAGGCTCCCTGCCATCCTGCCCGGGCCCTCTGCCTTTGCCTGGTACAGGTATTGGTCGGCGCGCTGAACCAGGGAGCGGAGATCCCGCTCCGTGATCGCCGATCCGCAGAGGTAGCCGATGCAGCAGGTGATGCCGGGGCCCTCGCTGCGATGCTGCAGGGAGCTGGAGAACTCGGAGAGCCTGTTCAGGAATGCCTTGCGGTCTCCCTGAAGGGAGAGGACAAGAAACTCATCTCCGCCGTATCGGTAGCACCGGTCGCTGCTGCCGGCAAAGACCTTCTGCAGCTTGGTGCCCACCTCGTGGAGGAGCCGATCGCCATAGGCATGGCCGTAGGTGTCGTTGCACTGCTTGAAGGAATCGATGTCGAGGAGAGCAATGGTCAGATCCCCGCCAAGAAACCCCGGATAGTCCTCCCGCAGGGCGTTGCGGTTCAGAATCCCGGTGAGATCGTCCGTGCGGCTCGCCTGATACAGCTCATCCTTTTTCTTCTCCTCTGCGAACCGGTTCTCCTCCGTTTGGAGAAAACTCACCCAGCGAAGCCAGTTGACAAAGCCGCAGATGGCAAACAGCACCGCGATGTCCAGGATGTCCTGCCAGGCGATGGGGTGCCGGGAAGAGAACAGAACGAAGACGACGCTGAGGATGTTGAGGACGACATTCCGGATAAAGGCCGAAAGCCCCAGGTTCGGGATGAGCAGAATGGTGACTGACCAGGATGTACTCAAAGAAGAAGGAGCTGTCCTTCTGTGTCGAGTAGAAGGTCAGACTCGCGAGCACCATGTTGACGCCCGTGTAGCAGCCAAGGAGCCGAAAGCGCCTGCGCTCCCGGTACAGGAGCACCACAAAGACCAGGTTGGTGACAAGGAGCACCAGGTAGACAAAGGTGGCGTTGATCACGGGGAGCACCGCTCCCTCGGAAAAGGGCGCGTAGGTGCCGACCAAAAGAATCAGCGAGAGCATGCACAGAAGGAGGCCGGAGGCGATGCCAAAGGAGAGGTTGGTGTGTGTAAAGTCTGCCGCCAGCCGGGGATCGTTCCGGATGCCGGCAAGATCCCGGCTTTCGGCAAATCCGAAGAGCCCGAGAAACGGATTCCTGATGTTGTGCATGGAAGCGCAGCTCCTGTCTGCGAAAAAGGCGGCGCATGCGCTGCGACGCCTTTTGTGAATCGGTAAACTATGCAGTGCCAGCCCCTCAGCCAAGACCATTTGCCTGAAGCCACTGCTGGAACATCAGCACGTACCAGATCTGGGGCTTCCACGCCGCACCGGCCTGGTGCGCCTGCCAGAGGGCGGAAACTTCTCCCTCGTCGAGAATCCCCTGTCTTCGGATCCGGTCCGGGGAGAGGAGGTCTTCTGCCCAGGAGCGGAGGGGCTCCTCCCTGAGCCACTGATCGATCGGGATGGAGAATCCCTTCTTGGGGCGATCCATCAGTTCCTTTGGCACGTATTGATAGAGAATGTCCCGAAGGACGAGCTTTCCCCGGGTATCGTCCCGAAGGAAGTCATCCGGAAGGGACCAGGCAAAGGCGATCACATCCCGGTCCAGGAAGGGGACTCTCGTCTCCAGGGAGACCGCCATGGCGGTCCGGTCCACCTTGGCGAGGATGTCATCCGGGTGGTAGAGCAGAAGGTCGGTCAGCATCGCCTCCCGGAGCGGGGACAGGTGCGGATCTCTCTGCAGGGTGCTGCCGGTGTAGAGAAAGCCTGCGGAGTAGGCTGCAGGACGGAGGATGCCGGAATCCCGCACCAGGCGCCCGCCGAGGTTCCAGGGATCCTGCTCGATCATGTGCAGATCGTGCGGGGAGGAGGCAGCAAGCAGGGCGTTCTTGACCTTTGCCGTATCGCCCCTCGAAAAGCCCTTAAGAGCCGAGGAGGCCGCCCGCCGGAGCCCTGCGGGGAGCCGTCCGATCTTGCCCCAGATCCTCTCAATGGAGCGGTAGGAGGTGTAGCCTGCAAAGAGCTCGTCTCCGGCATCGCCGGAGAGGGCGACGGTGACATGCTGTCTTGTGAGCCTGCTCACCAGGTAGGTGGGAATCTGGGAGCTGTCCGCAAAGGGCTCTCCGAACATGGAGGGAAGGCGCGGGATCACCTCCTTGGCATCCTGCTCCGTGATGTCCATCCGGGTATGGCGGGTCCCGAGGATCTTCGCGATCTGCCCGGCGATCTCGGCCTCGTTGTACCGGGGATCCTCCATGCCGATCGTGTAGGTTTCAACCGTGCCCGGAGAGACGGCCTGCATCAGGGAGACGATGGTGCTCGAGTCGATGCCCGCAGAGAGGAAGGCTCCGAGAGGCACATCGGAGATCATCTGGCCCTGAATGGCCTTTTTCAGGAGGCGCGCAAGCTCCTCCGAGGCTTCCTGCCGGCTTCCTGTAAAGGGCCTCGCCTGCCCCTCTGCCGCGGTCTCCTTCATAGAGTAGAAGAGCTGATACGCATGGCCGGAGGCGGAAGTCATTTCGCCTGCCCTTGTCTGCCGGTAATACCAGGCGACGTCCCCGTCCTTTCTGGGATCAAAGCGGGTGTAGGGAGGATCGAGCGTCAGGATCGTGCCGGGCTCCAGCTTCCAGACGTCCTCGTAGATGGAGTAGGGCGCCGGAATGTAGCCGTGGCTGAAGTAGAAGGGGAGGATGTCCCTGCGGATCCCGTTTGCAAATCCCGGAATCTCCCGAAAGGCACCGACATCCGAGGCAAAGGCGAAGGTATCCCCGGAAAAGCCGTAGTAGAGGGGCTTTTCTCCGACCCGGTCCCGGGCGAGGGAGAGCGTTCCGGTGGGAATGTCATAGAGCGCAATCGCAAACATGCCGACGCTCTTTTCCAGCGTCTTTGCAAGGCCAAAGGCCTCGGCGTGCTCTAAAAGGATCTCCGTGTCCGAGGTGCCCCGGAAAGGGCCGCACCCAGTGCCCGCAAGGTCCGCCTTTAAGTCGGCCGCGTTGTAAACCTCGCCGTTGTAGACCATCACGGATCTGCCGCTGTGGGAGAGCATGGGCTGGGCACCGTTGGCAGAGAGGTCCTGGATCGCCAGGCGCACATGGCCAAGGGACACTCGCCGCGCGGGATCCTGCCAGATCCCCCTGGCGTCGGGACCCCGGTCCTTCATGTGTTCATTCATGGCAGCGACCACTGCCCTCCCGTCAAGAGAGGTGCTGCCGCCGCACAAGATTCCGCAGATTCCGCACAAACCAAATCTCCTTCCCGCAGCCTGGGGGCTGCAAAACCATTTCAAACAGTATACCCGCTGGCCGGTCCCCTGTCACGGCGGACAAAAAAATCTCCCCGGGGGAGATCCCCGGAGAGATTTCAATTGCTCATTACCAAGAACACTTCAGTCAAAATAGGTTTACATCTATATCTGATAAAAAGGTACTTTGTGGATGATCAATTAGTGTGTTTGCTGTGGCTCAGTTCACCTTTGTGACGTTGACAGCCTGCGGTCCCTTCTGACCCTGGATGACATCGTACTCCACTTCCTGGCCCTCATCGAGAGACTTGAAGCCGTCCGAGTTGATTCCGGAATAGTGTACGAATACATCATTTCCCTCAGAATCAGAAATGAAGCCGTAGCCCTTCTGGTTGTTGAACCACTTAACAGTACCCTTGTTCATTGTTGAACTACCTCCAAAAAATGAAAAATATGGCTTTGCTGCAGATCCATTTCCTGCAACGAATTGACAATAGCACAGCCGTTTGGAAAAGTAAAGAAAAATCCTCAAAAAGAAATTTATAGTGAATAAAGTGAGGAATTACCGGCTGCGCCTGCGCCTTCTGACGGAGGGCGAGGTCACAGCGAGGGCGATGACAACGCCGGCAGAAAGGACAGAGACCACGCACCCTGCGTGGAAGTAGGCAGGCGTAAAGTCAAAGCGGATCTCGTGGGTCCCCGCCGGGACATCGATTGCCATGAGGCCGAAGTCGGCCGTTACGATCTCCACCGGGTTCCCGTCCACGGTAGCGGTCCAGCCTGCATCCCAGGGGACGGAGAAGAAGAGGAGATTCTCCCGGCTCATGCTGCAGGCTGCGGAGAACCCCTCGTTGTCATAGGAGAAGGCGGTGCAGGAACTTGCCTTCCGGTCTGCGCAGTTCTGGTAGAATGCATCATCCGAGGTGTCTGCGTTTGCAAAGTCCGTATCCCTGGTGAGGAGATCCCCGTACTTTTCTGCCGCCTCATCGGAGAGGATGAGATCCTTCACAAGGAGCCGGTCTGAGAGCCTCCGGTTGTCCACCACGGTGCTGTACTCGTCCTCCGTCACGTAGGAGTCAAAGGTAAAGCCCATGGGGATGTAGCAGCTGTTCTCGTAGACCATGTATCCGTTGTCGGTCTCGTACTTCTGGACATAGCCCAGGATCCCGCCCTGATCCGCATAGGTCTCGTCCTGGTGGATCAGGATGTTCTCTAAGTAGTACCGCGCAGAGAGGAGGGCTCTCGCCCCGGGATGGGTGAAGTTCATCTTGGAGTCCACGGTTCGGCTTCTTCCGATCCCCTCATAGAAGTCGACAATCGAGGATTCCACCGTGCTCTGGAAGCAGTGGATTGTGGGATAGCCCCAGACCATCTCGTAGTTGGTCGAAGTCCCGTCGACCTCGATCCGGTAGAACTGGTCTGCAATCTCCTCGGTGTCCGGGAGGTTCGGGACGTTGTCCAGAAGCTGCTGCTTCCATTTGACGCCGCCGGATCTTGCGATCAGGGAGTTGCCGCTCCAGAGGACCGACATCGTGCAGACAAGGCAGGCAAGGAGCACCGCATAGACCATCCGGTGGGTGAGAAGGCCGTTCTTTCCGGGGCGGAAGACCCTGGGGACAAGCACCGTGCGGGGCGCCGCCTCTTCGCCGCTCTCTCCTCCGGAGGATCCGCCCACCCGGACCTTCTCAAAGCCGGAGGGGGCAAAGAGAAAGTATCCAAGATAGGCGAGCGTGCCGATCGTCGCAACCGCCTCGGCGATGAACAGGTTCGGGTACTTCACCATCTGGAGCCACTGAATGCTGCCATCCTCGTCCCAGGTGGGAAGGAGCGTGCACAGGCAGATCGCGATGTCCGCAATCAGGCAGACAAAAAAGCCCTTCTTCAGAGAGTCGAGCCTTGCATCCTCGAGCTCCCGCACGGTCATCATGACCATCACAAGGACCGGGAGGAAGTACCACCGCGCGTAGTACTCCGTGTTGAACATCGCAAAGACCGCATTCAGCACCGGCACCATAGCGACGATGCCAAGGACCGAGAGGAGTCTTGTCTGCCGGGTGATCCTGTGATCGATGAAGTAGGCGACAACGCCCGTCAGGGCAAACATCGGCAGGTAGGCGGACAGCGAGCTGTTCTTGACGGCATCGCTCGTAAAGAGCGTTCCCCTGCCGATGATGTCCGGCACGAAGAAGAGGCTCTTTAAGACTGCAAGGTAGGTGGTGGGCTCGCTGTAGCGGACAAGATCCCAGCCAGAGAGCATGTCCGCAATCCGGGAGCTCCCGGAGAGGACGTCCAGGATCTGGATCAGATAGAAGGCGATGACACCAAGCCCCAGAACGCCATAGAGAAGAAGGTGCAGGACCTCCCGCAGGATCTCTTTCGGCGTGCGCTCCGATCCCGGCACCAGGCAGAAGAAGTACCAGAGGATGAGGAAGACGACCTGCTCATAGAAAAAGAAGTAGTTGATGCAGGCCATCAGCGTCGTCATGCCGACAAAAAAGAGGCGGTCCCGGAAAAAGTCCGGGCGCTTTCCCCTGCGCTCAGCCCGCACGAACTGCTCCAGGGAGAGAAGATAGAGCGGGAAGAAGCACATGGCGTCGTGAAAGTGCTGGAAGACGATGTTGACGGAGAAGATCCCGGAGAAGGCGTACAAAAAGCCGCCGACAAGGGCGCCCCGCTCCGTGCGCACGTGCCTGCGCAGAAACGCGTAGGCCGTGGTCACCGCCGTCCCGTACTTGAGCATCATGAGTGCCGGTGTCAGGTAGGGCACCCACTTCTCCGGAAACAGGCAGGAGAGCCAGAAGAAAGGGCTTCCCCAGAGATAGAAGGCAAAGGAGCCCGCCATCGGAGAGCCCAGGTCCACCTTGAAGCTCCAGAAGAAGTTCCCGGAGCGCACGGCCCGGTGGGCCAGGATGTAGAAGGGAACCTGCTGGACGTTGTAGTCGCCGTAGTAGAAAAAGATGCCGCCGTGATAGATGAGAAAGGGGAGCACCGCGAGAAAATACAGCAGCGCTCCGCCAAGAAAGACTTTGTGATACGGGTACCGTTTCTCACTGGGATCCCGCCGGATGATGGTCGCCGCGCTGTTCATTGCCTGTCCTTTTCCCCGTCCCCTCCGTTTTCCATGCGGCCAAGGACCATGTCGTAGCCATCGTTTCCATAGTTGAGCGAGCGGTTCACCCGCGAGATTGTCGCGGTGGACGCGCCGGTCTTCTCCGCGATGTGCAGGTAGGTCTCGCCGCTTCGCAGCATCGTCGCCACCTCAAAGCGCTGGGATAGGGAGAGGATCTCATTGACGGTGCACAGGTCCTCGAAAAACTGATAGCACTCCTCCCGGTTCTGCAGAGCCAGGATCCCGTCAAAGAGATGGTCCACTGCCTCTGTCTGGATTTTTTTGTTCATACATAGCCTCCCAAATGGTCAGATCAGAACCAAACGCCAACTGAAAAAGTCTCCTGTCGCTTGGCTTCACAACACTGTGAAATTTTAGCATTTTAAAGTCATAAAGTAAAGAAACAGGGGCGTGTTCTCTGTGTCAGAATGCCCAAAGGAAAACCCCGCTTCTCCACAATTTTGTTCCACTTTTTGCCTCGGCTTTTCCCTTGCCAAAGGCGGGTGCGTATGTTAGCATATCCGCTGTGAGCGCACAAATGTCCGTCCTGGATGGACGGTTTGCGCGGAAACTGGAGACCATGGCAGCAGAGTACTACGTAATCCGAAAAGAAGCCGTGCCGCCGGTATTGCTCGGCGTCGTCGAGGCCAACAGGCTTCTCGCCTCCGGCAGGGCAAAGACCGTGGCCGAGGCGACGGAGGCCGTGGGGATCTCGAGGAGTTCGTTCTACAAGTTCAAGGACGACATCGAGGAGTTCCACGCGGGGGCAGCCGGCACAACGCTGACGCTGATGCTGGAGATCGACGACAGGACCGGAGTCCTTGCGGACATCCTGAAGGTCATCGCCCAGGTGCATGCCAATATCCTGACGATCCACCAGTCGATCCCGATGAACGGGGTCGCGACGGTGACCATCAGCATCCAGCTCCTCGAGAACACGGACCACACCGCGGAGATCCTGACAAGGCTCGAGGCGACGGCGGGCGTCCACAAAATCAGAGTGACAGGAAGGCAGGGAATATAGATGATTGAGATTGCAATTTTGGGCTTCGGCACGGTCGGCAGCGGTGTCGCCGAGGTAATTGACAAAAATCAGAAGCAGATCCTCCGCGATGTCCCCGAGGGCATCCACGTCAAGTACATCCTGGACCTTCGGGACTTCCCGGACTCCCCCTACGGGGACCGCGTGGTTCACGACATCAGCGTGATCGTGAATGACCCCGAGGTGAAGATCGTCTGCGAGACGATGGGAGGAAAGAACCCGGCCTTCGCCTTCTCCAAGTCCTGCCTCGAGGCGGGAAAGAGCGTCGTCACCTCCAACAAGGAGCTGGTGGACGCCCTCGGCGGAGAGCTCTTTATGACGGCCAAAGAGCACAGCACAAGCTACCTCTTTGAGGCCTCTGTCGGCGGCGGCATCCCGATCCTCCGGCCCCTTCGCACCTCCTTCTCCCAGGAGTTCATCACGGACATCCAGGGAATCCTGAACGGAACGACGAACTACATCCTGACCAAGATGGAGCGCGAGAACCTGGACTTTGATACCGCGCTGAAGCAGGCGCAGGACAACGGCTTTGCAGAGCGCAATCCCGAGGCCGACATCGAGGGCTTTGATCCCTGCCGGAAGATCGCGATCCTCGCTTCCCTCGTGACCGGCGGAAACGTCAAGTACGGCCAGGTGCCCTGCGAGGGCATCTCCAAACTCGACAGGAGAGACCTCTCCTATGCAAGGGCCATCGGGAGGGCCGTCAAGCTCCTCGGCGTCTGCGAACACAGCATGGAGACCGATGAGGTCTATGTGCGCACCGCTCCTTACATGGTCGCAAAGGACCATCCGCTGTATGCGGTGAACGATGTCTTCAACGGGATTCTCGTCCGCGGAAACATGGTCGGAGATTTGATGTTCTACGGCTCCGGCGCGGGAAAGCTCCCGACCGCCTCCGCCGTCGTGTCCGACGTCGTCGAGTGCGCCCAGAACCCCGGAAAGACGATCAACATCGGCCTGACCAACCAGGATGCAAAGCTCTCCGATCCCGGATTGAAGAAGGAGCAGTTCTTCGTCCGTGCAGACAGGGAGGCAAAGGAGAAGGCAGGGATGCTCTTTGGCGCCGTGACGCCGGTCTTCCTTGCAGATGCCCCGGAGGAGTTCGCCTTTGTGACGCCGGTCCTTTCCGATGCGGAGTTTGACGAAAAGAAGGCACAGATCCCCGGCTTCCAGAAGGCGATTCGCCTGATTGGCTGAGAAACAAAAAGATCCCGGACAAAGATCCGAAATCTCACGGAAAGCGGAGGACCCGCTTTCCGTTTTTGATGGATCCCTGCGGGATGATAAGTATTAGGTAGAAACAGATCCGGAGGAGAGAAGAGATGGTGAAGGTAGTCAAGTTCGGCGGGTCATCCCTGGCCGATGCAGCACAGTTCAAAAAGGTCGGCGACATCGTCCGCGCCGACGAGGCGCGGTGTTTTGTGATCCCCTCTGCGCCTGGCAAGCGCTTTTCGGGGGACACAAAGGTCACGGATCTCCTCTACCGCTGCTATCGCCTCGCAAAGGACGGACAGGACTTTTCCGATCCGTTCTCCCAGATCAAAAGCCGCTACCAGGAGATCATCGACGGCCTCGGCCTTGCAGTCTCCCTGGATGAGGAGTTTGCAAAGATCGAGAAGAGCTTAAAGAGCGACCCCAGGGAGGACTACACCGCCTCCCGCGGTGAGAACCTGAACGGGCGCCTGATGGCTGCCTACCTCGGCTACGACTTTGTGGACCCCTACGACGTGATCTTCTTCGACGCGGACGGCGCGCTCGAGGAGGAAAAGACACGGTACTGCACCTCCATCATGCTCAAGGAGCATCCCAGGGCGGTCATCCCCGGCTTCTACGGCCAGGGCGCTGACGGGAACGTGAAGACCTTCTCCCGCGGCGGCTCCGACATCACGGGCTCCATCGTCGCAGGGGCGGTCCGCGCTGATGTCTACGAGAACTGGACCGACGTGTCCGGCTGCCTTGCGGCTGACCCGAGGGTCGTGCAGAACCCGGTGCCCGTCAAGGTCATCACCTACAAGGAGCTGCGGGAGCTCTCCTACATGGGCGCCTCCGTCCTCCACGAGGATGCGATCTTCCCGGTCCGCAAGGAGGGCATTCCCATCAACATCCGCAACACGAACCGGCCCGAGGATGAGGGCACCTGGATCGTGGAGAGCACCTGCCAGAAGACCGGCTACACGATCACCGGCATCGCCGGCAAGAAGGACTTCTGTGCGGTGCTGATCTCCAAGGACATGATGAACTCGGAGGTGGGCTTCTGCCGCAAGGTCCTGCAGGCCTTTGAGGAGAACGGCATCTCCATTGAGCACATGCCCTCCGGCATTGACACGATGACCGTTGTGGTCCATGAGAGCGAGTTCATGGACAAGGAGCAGCGCGTGGTCTCTGCAATTCACCGCCTCGCAGAGCCCGACTCCATCGAGATCGAGGCGGACCTTGCCCTGATCGCTGTCGTCGGCAGGGGCATGAAGAGTACGCGGGGCACCGCGGGCAGGATCTTCTCCGCCCTCGCCCATGCCCATGTCAACGTGCGCATGATCGACCAGGGCTCCTCCGAGCTCAACATCATCATCGGTGTCGAGAACCGCGACTTTGAGCGGGCCATCCAGGCGATCTACGACATCTTTGTCATCACCCAGATCTGAAACGGACAAATATAAGAAGAGACAGCGCGCCGGCAAAACACGTCGGCGCGCTTTGCTGTATGAAATTTTCGTGAAATCGCGGGGGAGGCGGGAAAGGGGCAAGCCATTTGCCGGGGAATCGTCTATAATGAATATAAAATGCTTTTCGAAAGGAAGAGATCATGGCAATGCGCGATGAGGTCCGCAGGGAGCGGGCCAAGCTCAAGGGGAAGGGCGTAAAGGCCCATCTGGAGTACTTCTGGGAATATTACAAGATACAGACGGCGCTGGCGGTGTTTGCTGCGGCGCTTGTGATCGGGTTCCTCTACACCAAGGTGACCGCAAAGGACACCGCCTTTGAGGCGGTCCTCATCAACAGCTCTGCCGCCGTCGATACGGACACCGCGGTGAACGGGGCGGGAAAGAGCTTTGCGGAGTATGCGGGAATCGACACCTCGAAGTACGACTGCTTTATCGACAACACGCTCTCCCTCTCCAGCGACCGGATGTCCGGTCAGTACGACTACACGACGATCATGAAGCTCGCGGCCCAGATGGCGGCGCAGCAGATCGACGTCATGGTCGCCAATCCCTCCACCTTCCAGTACTACGCCCAGAGCAGCTCCTTTGCGGACCTCAGGAAGCTCTACAGCGAGGACGAGCTGAAGAAGTGGAAGGACGAGGGACTTCTCTGGTACGTCGACGGAAAGGTGATTGAGGAGCTGGAAGAGCAGGACGCCATCACAGAGAGCGAAGAGGAGACCACCGCGGCTGCGACAGAAGAATCTCTGGAGGAGCAGACCGCGGCACAGCAGGAAGCAGCGCAGGCCGCTGCAGAGGCGGAGCATGCGGAAAACTACGCGATGCCGGACCCGGACAGCATGGGGGACCCGATCCCTGTGGGCGTTGCAGTCACCAATGCGCCGTATCTCAAAGACAACGGCTTCTACGGCGACACGGTGGCGATTGCGGGCATTGTCGTCAACACGAAGCACACCGACATGGCTGAGCAGTTCCTCTCCTACCTGTTTGAAGAGGGCTCATGAGGGGGCGGCCAAAAAGGGCTGCAGCGGCAGCTGTCATCGCAGCCATGCTTCCTGCCCTGCTTTTTTCTCCCTGCCTTCCGGCAAAGGCACAGGATCCTGAGATGCTTACAGCAGCAGATGGCATCTCCTATGCCGCCTGTGATGCGACGATTTCCACGGTGATGGCGACCCGCGGGGAGAGGTTCTGGGGAGAGACAAAGACGCTCCCTCCGGAGGCTGCGGAAGCACTGAAGCGGGCAGAGGAGCAGCTTACCTTGCGAGGCATCTCCTACTCCTTCTGCGTCCTGAACCTGGACAGCGGGCGGATGGCAACGGCAAACACCGTGCAGCGCTTCTACAGTGCCAGCTGCGTCAAGGCGCCCTTTATCACAGGCCTTCTGCAGGCGGGATACCGCCCGACAGACGACATGTACCTTGCGGGGCACAACTCCGACAACGAGGCCTACGAGAGGCTCTGGAATGTCTTCGGAAACGATGCCTACCGGGAAATTCTGTCGGCAGCAGGCGTGCGGACGGACCTCGCGGCGCACCGCTACTGCAGCCTGACCTCCCTGGAACTTGCAAAGCTCTGGTATCAGATGACGCCCTTTCTCCTTGCAGGGGGAGAGGAGAGCGGCTTTGCGCGGGACACCTTTGAGGGCAGCTACTTTTCCGTCCTTGCGGACATCGGGGAAGAGGAGGGCGTCACGGTCTGCAGCAAGGCGGGCTGGATCTGCGACGGGGACTACCGCGTCTACAACGCGGCGGGGCTTGTCCTCGACGGAGAGCACCCCTTCCTTGTCAGCCTGATGACAACGGCGCCGGGAAACGAGGAAGCGGCAGAGGACCTTGCCTGGGCCCTTTTTCTTGTACACCGGTCCCTGGAGTAACCAAAGAAGAGCCATACAGGAGGCAGCATGAGAGAACAGCAGGAAAAGGAGACAAAGCCTATCAAAAAGCATCGCTTTCTGACCTTTCTGGTCCCGGTTGCGGCGGCCCTTGTCATCGTGTTCAATGCAGTGCCCCTCGTGCAGGGACTCCTCGAGAGAAAAGAGGCGGATGCCTCCTATGAATCGCTCCTTCAGCAGACGGTGACCTTTCCGGAGACGGAGGGGAATGCGGCAGCATCAAAGTCCGCTTCGGAGACGGAGACAGGAGCTCCGGAGACATCGGATGCCGCACAGAAAGCGGAGAAAATCTCGTATCCGGCTCTTGCCATTGACTTTGCCTCACTTCGCGCAAGGAACAGCGACTTTGTCTGTTTCCTCTACATCCCGGTCCTTGACTGCGCCTATCCCGTCGTGCACAGCAGCGACAACACCGAGTACCTGACCACGGACTTCGAGGGAAACAGGAGCGTTGACGGATCCATCTTCCTTGACCGCTACTCGAGCCCCGATCTCACGGATGCCAACAGCTTCATCCTTGGCCACAACATGCGCTCCGGCTCGATGTTCGGATGCCTGCGCCGCTTCTATCAGGAGGAGGGTCTGTGCGACGAGGACCCGTACTTCTACCTCTACACAGAAGACAGCGTCCGAAAGTACCGGATCTTTGGCTATGCCCAGGTGGAGGAGGATGATCCCCTCTATGACACCGCGACGGACTATGAGAGCGATGCAGGGTATGACGCCTTTATCCAGAAGGTGCGGGACATCTCCTTCTACGACGGGAACAGCTCCGGCGTAGACTTCTCCGCCCGCCCGAAGGTTGTGACCCTCTCCACCTGCTATGGAAACGGGGCGACCAGGTTTGTCGTGTTCGGCGCCCTGGCGGGGACGGCAGAGACCGAATAAAACATACAGAAGGGATCCCGGAAAAACGCAGAACACGCACCCGCGGGGGGCTTTCCACTGCCTTGCCAAATTGGCGCGCGTGTAATAAACTATCGTCAAGCTTTCAGGAGGAATGTAACCTTGATGGATGATGGCGTAATTGAAGTCGTCGTAAACAACAAGCCCAGCGGAGCCATGAAGTTCCTGCGGGCCCTGTTCATTGTGCTTGCCGTGCTCTCTCTGATTCTGAGCGCCGCAAGCCTTGTTTTCCTTGCCTTTCTTGTCGCCTTTGCCATTCTTGCCTGGTATGTCTCCGGGAGAATCCAGATTGACTATGAGTACTCTCTGGTGGATCGGGAGCTGCGGGTTGCCCGCATTGCCAACAAGGAGAAGAGAAAGCACCTTGGTACCTATGACCTCGACAAGATGGAGGTTCTCGCCCCCGCGGGATCCTATCATCTTGATGATTACAAAAATCACACGGTGGAGCACGACCTGGACTACAGCGATCACGAAAAGGCTCAGGACCATCCTGCCGGAAGATATCTTCTGTATCTAGAGGGGAACACCAGGATTCAGCTCACGCTCCAGGGGGAAGAGGCAGAAAAGCTCCTGGACAGTGTGCGGCAGTTCGCGCCGAGAAAGGTATTCCGGGACTGACAATTGGTCTCTTCCGGCCTTTTTCATGGGCTGACGAATGCAGTACGACAGCAGAGGAAGGAGAAAGCATGGCAACCATTATCGGAGACAGCATTACATTTGATGACGTCCTGCTGGTACCTGCCTATTCGAACGTTGTTCCGAACCAGGTAGATGTATCCACACAGCTGACGAAGAAGATCCGGCTCAACATCCCCATGATGAGCGCGGGCATGGATACCGTGACGGAGGACCGCATGGCCATTGCGATGGCAAGGCAGGGCGGCATCGGCATCATCCACAAGAACATGTCCATCCAGGAGCAGGCAGAGCAGGTCGACCGCGTCAAGCGCTCGGAGAACGGCGTCATCACAGACCCCTTCTTCCTCTCCCCCGACCACACCCTGGCAGACGCAGAGGACCTGATGCGCAAATTCCGGATCTCCGGCGTCCCGATCACCGTTGGCAGGAAGCTCGTCGGCATCATTACGAACCGCGACCTCAAGTTTGAGACCGACTACTCCAGAAAGATCTCCGAGGTCATGACCAGCGAGAACCTCGTGACCGCCAAGGCCGGCACGACCCTGGAGGAGGCAAAGGCGATCCTCGCAAAGTCCAAGAAGGAGAAGCTCCCGATCGTCGATGACGACTACAACCTGGTCGGCCTGATCACGATCAAGGACATCGAGAAGACCATCAAGTATCCCCTGGCAGCAAAGGATAGCCAGGGAAGGCTCCTGTGCGGCGCTGCCGTCGGCATCACAGCCAACTGCCTGGACCGCGTGAAGGAACTGGTGGACGCCAAGGTCGACGTGATCGTCCTCGACTCGTCCCACGGCCACAGTCAGAACGTCCTCAACTGCCTGTCCATGATCAAGGAGCACTACCCGGATCTGGACGTCATCGCCGGCAACGTTGCAACCGGCGAGGGCACCAAGGCTCTCATTGAGGCCGGTGCAGACGCCGTCAAGGTCGGTATCGGACCCGGCTCCATCTGCACGACCCGTGTGGTCACGGGCTGCGGCGTGCCGCAGATCACCGCAATCATGAACTCCTTTGCCGTTGCAAAGGAGTATGGCATCCCGATCATCGCAGACGGCGGCATCAAGTACTCCGGCGACATGACCAAGGCCCTGGCGGCAGGCGGAAACGTCTGCATGATGGGTTCCATGTTTGCAGGGTGCGAGGAGAGCCCGGGAGATGTGGAGCTCTTCCAGGGAAGAAAGTACAAGGTCTACCGCGGCATGGGCTCCATCGCCGCGATGGAGAATGGATCCAAGGACCGCTACTTCCAGGAGAATGCGAAGAAGCTCGTCCCCGAGGGCGTCGAGGGCCGTGTTGCCTACAAGGGAAGCGTGGAGGACACCGTGTTCCAGCTCCTCGGCGGCATCCGCTCCGGCATGGGCCTGACAGGTTCCCACAACATCGCTGAGCTCCAGGAGAACGGAAAGTTCATTAAGATCACCTCCGCATCCCTGCGTGAGAACCATCCGCACGACATCCAGATCACAAAGGAAGCGCCGAACTACACGGCATCCGAGAGCTGAGAAGAGCATTTATAATCAGAAGAAAGGCGCGGGGCATCTGTTTCGGTGCTCCGCGTTTTGACCGGATCAGATCCGGAAATAAAGCAGAAAGAGGCAGGACGAGAGACCATGAGCAGTGTGAGAATTCCCACCGTGGAGGAATGTCTGAACGGAGAGACCAAGAACTTTATTGAGGAGGCCATCGACAGGGACCTCGAGGAGGGCCATTACGACCATGTGCACACCCGATTTCCCCCGGAACCCAACGGCTACCTGCACATCGGTCACGCCAAGAGCATTCTGTTGAATTATGGAATCGCAAAGGAGTACGGCGGCACCTTCAACCTGCGCTTTGACGACACGAATCCCTCGAAGGAGAAGTCCGAGTTCGTGGACGCGATTATCGAGAACGTGAAGTGGCTCGGCGCGGACTTTGGCGGCAAGGTCTACTACGCCTCCGACTACTTTGATCAGATGTATGAGATCGCCGTGAAGATCATCAAAAAGGGCGATGCCTATGTCTCCGACCTTTCCGCAGACGAGATCCGGGAGTACCGGGGAACCCTGACAGAGCCCGGAAAAGAGGATCCCGGAAGAAACCGCAGCATCGAGGAGAACCTGGACCTCTTTGCCCGCATGAAGAACGGGGAGTTTGCAGACGGCGAGAAGACCCTGCGGGCCAGAATCGACATGGCTTCCTCCAACATCAACATGCGCGACCCGATTCTCTACCGCGTCGCCCACCTCACCCACGAGCACACCGGCGACAAGTGGTGCATCTATCCGATGTACGACTTCGCGCATCCCATCGAGGACGGCATCGAGGGCATCACCCACAGCCTCTGCACGCTGGAGTTCGAGGACCACAGGCCGCTGTACGACTGGGTCGTGAAGGAGGCGGAGTTCGAGGTTCCGCCGCGCCAGATCGAGTTCGCAAAGCTCTATCTCAACAACGTGGTCACCGGCAAGCGCTACATCAAGAAGCTCGTCGAGCAGCACATCGTGGACGGCTGGGATGACCCGAGACTCGTCTCGATCTCCGGCCTTCGCAGGCGCGGCTTTACGCCCTCCTCTATCAAGGCCTTTGTCAACATGGCCGGTGTCTCCAAGAGCCAGTCGACAAACGAGTACGCCGCCCTGGAGTACTGCATCCGCGAGGACTTAAAGCCCACAGCGCCCAGAATGATGGCCGTGCTCGATCCGGTGAAGCTTGTCATCGACAACTACCCGGAGGGAAAGACCGAGGAGCTCGAGGCACCCAACAACCTGGAGAACGAGTCCCTCGGCTCCCGGAAGATCACCTTCTCGAGAGAGCTTTACATCGAGCGCGAGGACTTCATGGAGAACCCGCCGAAGAAGTACTACCGCCTGTTCCCCGGGAATGAGGTCCGCCTGATGTACGCCTACTTTGTGACCTGCACCTTTGTTGAGAAGGATGAGACCGGAAAGGTCACGGTGATCCATTGCACCTACGATCCCGAGACGAAGTCCGGCTCCGGCTTTACGGGACGCAAGGTCAAGGGCACGATCCACTGGGTCAATGCAGCGGACTGCGTGCCGCTTACGGCAAGACTCTATGAGAACATCATCGACGAGGAGAAGGGCGTCTACAACGAGGACGGCTCTTTAAACCTGAATCCCCACAGCGAGACCGATGTGACGGCACTCTGCGAGCCGGCGCTTGCAAAGGCAAAGGCCTTTGACCGGTTCCAGTTTGTGAGAAACGGCTACTTCTGCGCGGATTTCAGGGACTCGAAGGAGGGGGCACCGGTGTTCAACCGCATCGTCACCCTGAAGAGCTCGTTCAAGCTCCCGGCAAAGCAGTAACGCATCGAACATACGAAACAGCAAAAAAGAAGATCTGCA
>ONMH01000188.1 GCA_900318875.1 uncultured Lachnospiraceae bacterium
GCCATGTTTTGGATGGTCTCGACGCCCTCCTCATCGGCAAAGATGTCCTCCTTGTGGTAGCCGTGCACGTCATTCCAGTAGGTGGAGGGGACGGTGGTCTTGCACTTCCGACATCCGATGCAGCCCCGGATGTCCCTGTTGCCGACAATGAGCTCCTCGCACTCGACGCCGTGCTATTGCGGTGTGAATACAGCCGCTGATGTCCGGGCTTCCGTTGATCATGAGTACCTTCCTCTCTGCCTCCTTTTCCTTGAAAGTCCTAAATCCGGAAAAATCCCGCGTCAACGAAAAGGGAGGGCAGGGAGGATGCCGATTTATGACCGGCACGCAAGACAGAACCGGTCTCTTTTGCAGCCGCAGAAAAGGACAGGGCAGCGGGATCCCGGGGTACGGTACCCGGGGAAATACTGCAAGGAATGTAAAATTCCGGCAAAAAGAATGCAGAATACGTACCATTTGGAAGTGCTGCAGCTGTTAAGATGGGAAAAAGAGAAAAGGCCGGAGGGCGGCAGGAAAGCGGAGCCTTATCTGGCATTGGCAGGCGTCAAACCGGCGGCACTGGCTGGTGCCGGGACGCCGGAAGCAAGGAGAACAGGCAGGGAGAAGAGCATGAAGGTTTGTTACAGAGCAGGAAGGGTAACGCAGAACGGGCAGGCCGCATCGGTTGCCACCAACGCGGTGGAGATCCGGATTCTGTTCCTGACGGATGAGATTGTGCGGATCCGGGCGGGATTCGACGGGGACTTTGACGAGGCCTCCTACAGCCTGGCCATGACGGCATGGGACTCCAGAACCGATGACCTCCTGAAGGCCTACCGGAGGAGAGTGGAGCTCTCCCCGATGACGGTCACCGACGGGGAGAACCAGGCGGTGATCCAGGGAAAGCGGCTGAAGGTCGTCGTGGAGAAGGATCCGATGCGGATCCTCGTCTTTGACGCAGACGGTACCCTTTTGCATGCGGATATCCCGGACCTTGCCTACCGGGAGGATGCCAATCACAGAAGACTCCATTCGAGCCAGATCGAGGCGGACGACTGCTTCTACGGCTTTGGCGAGAAGTCCGGCGAGATCAACAAGGCAGAGGCCTACCTCAACATGGCTCCTGGCGATGCGATGGGATACAACCCGGAGAAGACGGATTCCCTCTACAAGCACATCCCCTTCTATATCCGCTTAAACCGCACCACGAAGAAGGCGGTCGGCTATTTCTACCACTGCACGGCGGAGTGCGACTTCAACCTCGGCAGGGAGAAGCGCAACTACTGGCACCGCTATTCCACCTTCCGCGCGGATGCGGGGGACATCGATCTGTTCCTGATCGCAGGTCCCTCGATCCGGGAGATCATTGAGAGGTACACGGACCTTACGGGAAAGAGCGTCCTGCTCCCCAGGGCTGCCATCGGGTATCTTGGAAGCTCCATGTACTATCCGGAGCTGCCGAAGGACTGCGACGATGCGATTCTCGACTTCATTGATACGACACGGGAAGAGGAGATCCCGGCGGACGGCTTCCAACTCTCCTCCGGATACTGCGCGGTGGAGACCAAAGAGGGCATCAAGCGCTGCTCCTTCACCTGGAACCGGAAGCGCTTCAAGGATCCCGCAGCCTGGTTTGCCGCGATGAAGGAGCGGGGCATCACCGTCTCCCCCAACATCAAGCCCGGAATGCTCCTCGTGCATCCGCTTCTCTCTGAGATGATTGAAGATGGGATGTTCCTTGCGGCCTCCGAGGACAACCCCAACCAGGAGGGACCGGCAAAGGGCCTTGCCGTCGGCACCTGGTGGGGCGGCCCCGGCGTCTTCGTGGACTTCACGAAGGCCAGTGTGCGGGCGCACTGGAAGGAGTACATCAAAAAGAGCCTTCTACAGTACGGCTGTGAGTCCATCTGGAATGACAACTGCGAGTACGACAGCCTGGTGGACAAGGATGCGAAGGTCTTCTTTGAGGGAAAGGGCGGCACGATCGGGAACCTCAAGCCCGTCATGAGCAACATCATGTGCCAGCTCTCGAATGAGGCGATCGAGGAGTACAACCCGAAGGTGCGCCCGTTCTCCGTCTGCCGCTCCGGTCATGCCGGCATTCAGCGCTACGCCCAGGTGTGGACCGGGGACAACCTGACCTGCTGGGAGGCCCTGAAGTACAACATTGCGACCATGCTGGGCATGGGCCTCTCCGGCGTTGCCAATATCGGCTCGGATGTGGGCGGCTTCTTTGGCCCTGCACCGGAGGGAGAGCTCTTTGTCCGATGGGTGCAGAACGGGATCTTCATGCCCCGCTTCTCTATCCACTCCACGAACACGGACAATACCGTCACGGAGCCCTGGATGTACAGCGACAAAAAGCAGTACATCCGCGATGCCATCGCCTTCCGCTACCGTCTCTCCCCGTACCTGTACTCCCTGGTCTACCGGGCCCATGTCACAGGCCTTCCGATCATGGAGGCCATGTTTATGGCGTTCCAGAACGATCCGGAAACCTATGACGAGGGCGTGGACTTCATGTTCGGAGACGACGTCCTGGTTGCGAGCGTCGTGGAGAAGGGGGCAACGACGCGCACCGTCCGCTTCCCTCTGACAGAGGATCCGAAGGAGCGCTTTTATGACTTCTATGACAGGACGGCGTATCAGCCCGGCGAGACGGACAAAGGATCCCGTGACCTCGATGGAGATCCTTCTGGCACCGGATGTGGACTCCGCCTTTGCCCTCTACGAGGACGACGGGGTGAGCAACGAATACCGGGACGGCGTGTACAGAAAGACACAGATCTCTGTGAAGGCGGGAACCAGAACCATCGTCTCCTTCAAACAGGAGGGAAGCTATGAGACCGCCGTGGAGACCATCCTTCTCGATGTGATCCACCGGGAGAAATCCCCCTACTACGTGCAGATCGACGGGGAGGAGATCCCTCATTTCCTGCACCGTGCAAAGTTTGAAAAGGCGAAGATGGGCTGGTACTACAGCCAGAGACTCCGCTCCGTGGAGATCCGCTATCCCAACCCGAAGCGGGACCACGAGGTTCTGATCTCCTTTGAGCAGTTTGATCTGATCGGCATGTGAGAAAACAGAAGAAGCAAAGGGAAAGAGGACTGCCCCGGCGGGCAGCCCTCTTTTTTGCTGCCCGGTGCCAGAGCAGAAAATGTAAAAAATTCGCGATGCGACAGCTAGAAATGTAAAACCCTGCCATGGGGGTGCATTGTATAATCCGAACTGTGATGAGTGCAGATCTGGAAGACTGTGCAGAAAATACAAAATATCATTAAATATGTAGAAATAATTAGATGATATGCACAGCTGCACAGGAAAAGAACCGGAGATCGTCCAACAGGAACTGTCATGTTGAACAAAAACGCCTGGAGAGAGGAGACGGATTGAACAAGAGCCTTTACACCTGCGGGATCACACACACGGCCCATACGATTGAGCAGATGTTCTGCACCCAGTATGACCAGTTCCGGAAGAAGCAGGAGTACCTGATCTTTGCGGTTGGCATCCTGTTCGTTGCGCTCTCGATCCTTCTTCCCGTTTCAAGGCCAATCCGGATTTTTCTGCTTGCGATCGGCGGCTGGATCATGGTCAGCAGGAATCTTCCCGCCGTCATCCGTGCCTCCGACTCCGTGCAGAAAAGGAAGAGCCTTCCGATCTACCGGTACGACTTCTATGAGGATCACATGCGGATGTCGGGAGAGGGCAGCATGTGCCTGGAGTACCGGGATATCATCCGCCTCGTGGAGGAGAAGCGCTATTACTACCTGTTCACCGGCCCCTCCACCGTGATGATGCTGGACCGGAAGGAGCTCGGGAAGGAAGATGAGGGTTTTCGGAAGTTCCTGGAGGAAAAGACCGGAAAGAAGTTCTGCCGGGCACACAGCATCCTCATGGTGACGCTCCAGGACCTGCTCCGCAGAGGCTGAGAGAAGCCGGAA
>ONMH01000050.1:0-18720 GCA_900318875.1 uncultured Lachnospiraceae bacterium
TAAACAATACCTTGCAAACCGGCAGCTGCTCTTCTTCACAGACGGTGCTCAGAACCTCCGCAAAGGGATTGAAGCAGTGTTTGGCTTCAGAGAATACACCCTGAACCTCGACTGGTATCACCTGGAGAAGCACTGCTATGAGATGTTTACCCAGGCTCTTCGTGGAGGCAAGGACAATCTGAGCCGTAACTACTGGATCCGGGAAGAGTTCTTCCGTTATCTCTGGATCGGAGAAGTTCAAAAGGCTAAAGATTACCTGGATCGCATAGATCCCGCCATGGTAAAGAGCCAGAAACAGCTGGAAGCCATCAAAGCCTATCTCGACCGCAAGAGCCCGTATGTCTACTGCTTCGCGCTGAGAAAGCAGCTGGGGCTGATCAATTCCAGCAACCAGGGCGAGAAATCCAATGATCTTGTTGTTGCTTCCCGCCAGAAGCATAACGGAATGAGCTGGTGCGACAGCGGCAGCGCAAATTCTCAGATCGGGGCTTAGCATCGGATGGACGCGGTTTTGGGGAGTGACTGCACAGGTTGAAAATTTTTGTGCTCTATTTTTCCAAATTTTTCCTTGCAATCCCCCGCAGGCAGGAGTATTATCTTATTCGTGCCTGCGAGATGCAGCACGAAAGAGTTCGCGCTTTTAGCTCAGCTGGTAGAGCACCTGACTCTTAATCAGGGTGTCCAGGGTTCGAGTCCCTGAAGGCGCACGCAAGTGTCGGATACTTCAGAAGCGTTCTGAAGTGCCGACACTTATTTTTTTGCCCATTTTTCCGGGCAACAACAAGCGGCACAGGCTCTTTGCCCATGCCGCTGTCCGTTCTGCGGTTCTTCTCTTCAGTAGATCTTCACTTCCGAGACGCAGGTCACGTTGTCCGATGCCTCTCCCCGGTAAACCGTGTTCATGATGATCCAGAAGCGGTCCACGTTCTGGTTGATCAGGATGTACTGCGGTCCCTCCGTACTCTTCAGGGTGACGCTGGTGTTGACCTTGCTGGTGCCGTCATCGATGCGCAGGGTCACGTTCTTGAGGCGGTTGTACTGGGTAAACGCGTCGTCGTCCTTCTGCCAGCCGTTCCAGATCACGATGTAGTGCACGAACTGGGTGCCCTCCACGTTGAAGTAGAGACGTTTTCCTGTGCCGTCGTTCTTCTCGCCCTCTGCCCAGGCCGTCGTGGTATCCCCGTCCCGCATGTTTCTGTCGGAAAAGGTCCCCGCATCGGTCTCGAGGATCGTGCTGGCGTTGAAGTCCTCCGTCCCGTCGTCGTTGATCTTGAGCGGTACCTCGTCTGTCAGAAGACTTCCGAAGTCCTTGGTGATCGCTTCCTCTGAGACAAGCCGCGGCCGATGGATGCCGAGCGCCCTTGCAAGGAATCCGGTCCCCGAGTAGATCTGCCAGATCGCAAGGACAAGGACCACGGCGACGGCGGTTCCCACAACCCGATGGACGGTCTTCCGGAACTGGGCGTAGGCAGCGGCCTTCTTCCAGCGCGTGATGACAGGCTGGGCAAGCTCCGCATCCATCCTTTCCAGATAGGCGTCAAAATCCGGGAGCTTTTCCTCCTCCGGAGCCTTCTCCTCCAGCTCCCGGTATCTCGTAAGGTCCCTCGGCCAGAGGTCCTGCATGTCGAGGCGGAAGGCAAACTCCGCGGTCTTCTTCTTTCTCAGCTCCTTTGGCATGCCCGCGATCTGCTCGAGCATCCGCAGAACGCAGGTGTACCAGTCCAGCCGGCAGGCGCACTGCAGGCGCTCGTCCAGCTTTTTAAACGCCGGGGCCGCCTCCTTCTCAAAGTAGTGGAGGATGTTCCCGGCATTCACGGGATTTCGCTCCACGTCGTCGGCAATCAGCGCGATGTTGAACGAGAACCGGAAGTCATCGAGGCCGTCCGCCGCGGCCTCCTGGGCCTTCTTCAGGGTCCGTCCCGTCTCCGTATCCCCCGCATGGGGCCTCCGGTACCACATCTTTTCCATAAAGTCTTCGAGCATGCTCTTCCTCATTCTGCTTTTTCATTTCGCACAGGGGCATTCCGCTCCCCGTTTTGGATACGGTCCCCATCATACCGCAGGGTCCGCGCTTTGCACAAGGTGTCAGTGTCGAAGAAGGGTGGAGAGTATCCCGCGGCCGAGGCTCGCCCCGAGGTTCCCGCCGAGGCGCCTGCCGAAGTCCCCGAAGTTCTTCCCGACATCCTCGCCGATCTGCCTCCCAACGGTGCCGGCGACGGACCTGCCGACGTCGTGCCAGGCAGCATTTCCGCGTCTTCGCGTTTCCATCTCGTCCTTCTCTTCCTTCTCCCCGTCCTCTGCCTCCTGCGTCTTCCCGCTCCTTTCTCTCTGTGCTGCAAGCACCTCTCTGGCAGAGCGGATTTCTTCCCTGTTCCGCAGCCTGTCCGCAAGGGGCAGACGCCGGGTTCTCTCCAGGATCCCGGCCATCCCGCCCTCCTGCGGCGCAGGGCAGGCGGATATGTCTCCGGTGATCCTTTCCGGGAAGGCAGCGGAAAGGAAAGCACCTGCTTCCCCTGCCCCTGCACTTTGCGCAAGAAGGAGGATCCCCCTCTTTTTCAGCGGCTCCTGCATGGTCTCCGCCGAAGTCTTAGCGGTCTTCTCCTGCAGCACTGCAGCGAGCACCGGTGCTTTCTCCCCTTCCCGTCCGGGAAAGCGCTGCGCCATGGCGGCAAGAAGGAAGAGAAGGCAGGGCCCGCTCTCCTTTCCCTCCACGAAGTGCAGAACGCCCCTGCCATCCCTTCCGGAGAGCAGAAAATCCCAGGGCGACACCGATGGCGTCCCGAAGGGATCCCCGCCGCAGGCCCTGCAGAAGGCTTCCAAACGCTTTCCGATTCTTGCAGCCACCCCCGCATTTGGCTTTCCCGCGCCGTTCTGCTTCCGGTCTCCCGCATACCAGGCAAGGTATGCCGAAAGGTCTGCCGCATCGTCGAGGAGAAGGCCCTCCCGGTCCGCCGCAGCAAAGGCCTCTTCAAGAAGTTCCGCCTGGGGCTCTGTCAGCTGCAGCATCCCGGACAGAAGCACCGGCCCAAGGTCTGAGACCCGCATCCGGAAGGGGATGCCCTCTCCCCCGAAGGCGCTCCAGACTGCGGCGGGGAACTCTGTGCGCTCTTTGCTCTCCCCGCTTTCTTCTGCGGCTGTGTCCTCCTTCGGAACGGCGCACGCCACCCGTCCCCCTGCGAATCGCGCAAGAAGGCTCCCGTCCGGGTCCTCCAGGATCACGGGGATCTTCTCCCCCGAGAGCTTCTGCGCAAGTCCCAGAAGGAGTTCCCTCTGTGCCCCCGCATCCTGTGCCCCTGCCAGAATCCAGTTTCCTGCAGTTCCCTGCCTGTTCCACGTCGTTTCTTTTTCCGTTTTCCAATCCTCCTTTTCCCCGGTCTTCTGCCGGACTCCCGGGAGTATACCGGATGGGCAGAGCTGTCAACAGGGTTCCTGTCGCCAAATCTGATATCTTTCATGAAATTCAGCGACATCCGTGCCCCCGGGTTCCCATCGCGGTTTACAGGACAGATTTCACGAATTGTTGATTCTTTTTTGTCCGGTTATGGGATACTCTTTCATAATAAGAATGATGGACAGCCTGCGCTGCTGGCTGCGAGGAGTTGGAATTGAACACTTACCTGATGAAAAAAGCCATGATCGAGTCTGCGGTTTCCCAGGGGATCCGGCAGATGAAGGAGGACCCGGAGCGGGCTGCCAGGAGGATGGTGGACCTGGGAAAGCAGTTCTCCCACAACCGCTTCCAGGACATGATCTTCTCCGTGATCCAGGAGCTGCTGGACAACGACCGCAGTTCCTACTACGACATGCTCCACAACCTGCTCAAGAACACGGACGAGAAGGCGATCCAGAAGTTCGGCGTCAACTTCGGATACATGGGCTGGACCTATGGAGCCTCTCTGATCCGGGAGAAGGAAAAAGCGTGCGGACACTGCATCCCCTGGGCGGTCACGTTCCGCTATGATCCCGCCGGGAAGAAGGGACTGACCGCAGCGCAGCTCGAGGACCTGATCGGACAGGGGCAGAAACTCGGCATCTATGTCTACTACATCCGGGAGATGGGGGCCTCCGGCGGCCACACCCTGCTCGAGGTCTTCGAGCGCTGCAGGGACTGTGCCTTTGTCGCCTTCTCCCACTCCGGGTGCCTGACCGCCGCCCAGATCGAGATCCTGAAACTGTGCAAGAACACCGTGATCTCCCTCCCGGTGGACGATCCGGAGTCGATGCTCACTGCCTCGCTCCTCCGGGACCAGAAGATCTTCTTTGCCCTCCACTACCTCTACGACGAGACCGTGGACAGCAGCATGCTCCCGGGCCCTGTGGAGAGCACCATCGCCTCGGAGTCCGCGTTTCTCTTTGCGATCGCACGGGACGGCACCCCGAGGGACCTCGTCGGGAAGGTCACGGAGCAGTGCTACAAATCCCGCCTCTCCCAGACCGTTCCCACCGTGTGCATCGACTTCTACGGCGATGACCGCAAGATCAGCAAAGCGATCTGTGAGCACCCCTATCTGTTCGAGATCGACGAGGAGGGATGCATCCTGAACGAGGACGGCACAAAGGGACCGCTCTTTGATCCGGAAAAGCCGCTCTCTGCCACCCTCGCGGAGGTCATGCCGTCCTATCCCTGTGCGTGATCCAAAGAATGCCATAAAAAGAGGTTCCGAACCGCTGGGGTCCGGAACCTCTTTTGTTACAGTCTGTTGTCTTCCTTCTGCTTTCCTGCCGCGTTCTCCCGCAGCTCCTGCTCGGTCTTCTGGGTGATGTCGTCATCCGCGGGGATGTCCACCGAGAAGGACAGGTTGCTGGCCAGGCTGATGATGATGTTCCTGATCTTGGAGAGGAACTCCTGGGCATCCATCTCGTGGTCATAGCCGTCGGAGAGCCAGCGCACGATGGAGGTCAGGAGCGCGTCCGTGACAAAGGAGATGAAGAAGTTGTCATCGTCATTGTGGGGCAGGATGTCCTGCATGAAGAACTCCGCGATCGGCGTGACCGTATCGATCAGGTAGTCCTTGAAGGAGTTCTGACCCTCGATCTTCAGCGCGGCGCGGTAGAACTCCTTTTCCCGGTAGAAGTACCCGCACATGTCCTTCATCAGCTGCCAGCCGTTGTCATAGCTGGTCAGGTTCAGCTCCTCGATGAAGCCCACGTAAAAGATCCAATTCACCAGGTCATACTTGTCCCTGAAGTGATAATAAAAGCTCTTTCGATTGATCCCGCAGTCGTTGCAGATGTCCGACACGCTGATCTTCTCGAACGGCCGCATGCGCATCAGCTTCTTCATCGAAGCCGCCAGTGCGTTCTTGGTCACGTTTGCCTCTGACATACCGCTTTTTCTCCCACTCAGGCCTCTCCCCCGAAACGCAATCTATTTCTTCTCGCAGTCTGTCCTCTGGCAGGCACCGCAGACCTCCGAGTTGTTTGCTCTCACTCTTCCCTCGGCAATGCCGTCCTTCTGGAGCTTCTCCACCATCTCTTTCATGGTGCGCCAGCCAAGCTGTGCGCACTTGACCCGCGCGGGCATGTGGGAGATGTCCTCGAGCGAGGCCGCCTCGTCCAGGGACTCCTTCTGCTCCTCGGTCGCCGTGCCGCGGATCATGTCCATGAAAGACGCGGCGAGGGACAGAGCCTCGTCTTCCGTCTTTCCGATGATGTCATCACACATCATGTCCGCAGAGGCCTGCGAGACAGCACACCCCGATCCGTTGAAGGCCGCGTCCTCGATGACGCCGTCCTTCACGACAAGCTGCAGGTTGATGTCGTCCCCGCAGGAGGGATTGATGCCGTTGAGCACCATGGTCGGATGGTCCAGGTCGTGCTTGTGCGACGGATGCAGGTTGTGCTCGTTTACGATCTCTCTGTACAGTGTCTTAATATCCAAGCCAGCCCCTCACTTTCCCGACAGCTGCAACAAATCTGTCGACTTCCTCTTCCGTATTGTAGAAATACAGGCTCGCGCGGGCCGTCGCATTGACGCCAAGGAACTGCATCAGCGGCTGTGCGCAGTGGTGGCCCGCCCGGATGCAGATGTGCTCCGTGTCAAGGACCGACGCCACATCGTGGGGATGACATCCCTCGATGTTGAAGGTGACGATGCCGCAGTGCTTCTCCGGATCCTTTGACCCGTAGACCGTAACCTCCGGGATCCCGGCAAGGCCCTCCATGAGGCGCCTTGTCAGCTTCTTCTCGGTCTCCTGCACCGTGTCAAAGCCGACACGCTTCAGGTACCGGATCGCCGCACCAAGGCCCACGGCACCGCTGGCATTCACCGTGCCCGCCTCAAACTTCTCCGGGACCTCCGCGAATGTCGCGGACTCCCGGGTCACATACTCGATCATCTCGCCGCCCGTCAGGAACGGGGGCATCTCCTCCAGGATCTCGAGCCTTCCGTACAGGCCGCCGATGCCCATCGGCCCGAGGAGCTTGTGCCCGGAGAAGGCAAAGAAGTCGCAGCCGATCTCCTGCACATCCACCGGGATGTGGGGCGTCGACTGGGCGCCGTCGACGACGCAGACCGCGCCGTGCCGGTGGGCGGCTTCACAGATCTCCTTTACGGGATTCGTGACGCCGAGGACGTTGGAGACGTGGCCGATGGCGACGATTGCCGCCTTATCCGTGATCTTCCTCTCAATCTCCTCTTTCGTCAGTGTCCCCTCCTGGTCTGGCTCCATGTAGACCAGCTTTGCGCCGGTCTGCCGTGCCACCATCTGCCAGGGCAGGATGTTGGAGTGGTGCTCTATGACGGACAGGACGATCTCGTCGCCTGCCTTTACGTGGGAGAGGCCGTAGCTGTAGGCGACCAGGTTCAGGGACTCGGTCGTGTTTCTCGTGAAGATGACCTCGCAGTCCTTCTTTGCGTGGATCAGCTCCGCCGCCTCGTGCCTTGCCTGTTCATAGGCGTCCGTTGCCTGGATGCTCCAGGTGTAGAGCCCCCGCAGCGGATTGGCGTTGCAGGTGTTGTTGAACTCTGTCATCGCCTCCATGACGCAGGCGGGGCGCTGGGTGGTCGCCGCGTTGTCAAAGTAGATCGTATCATTTCCCTGCAGGATTGGGAAATCCTTTCTGAACTGGTTCATGCCTCAAATGCCTCCTCGATGAAGTCCCGGATCCGATCACGCAGAGACCGCACCGGGATGGCCGATGCCACTGCCCGGAGCCTTGCGCGGACCATCATCTGCTCCGCGGTCTTCTCATCGATGCCTCTGGCGGCCATGTAGAACAGCATGTCCTCGTCGAGGCGGCCGATGGAGGCGCCGTGCCGGCCCTCCACGTCCTCCTCCTCGCAGAGGATGACGGGAAGGGTCTTGTTCACGATGTCGTCGGACAGAAGCAGAACGTTCTCCTGCTCATTTCCCTTCGAGCCCTTGGAGCCCTTGCGGAAGTCGATGGTGCCACAGAAGTTCTTCTGGGCGGTCCCGTCCAGGACGCCGTCGAAGTGCATCTTTACGTCGGTCTTCTTCCCGCGCTGCACCGCATTGACGTTGATCCAGGCGTTCTCCCGCCGGGTGACCAGGTAGCCCATGTTCACGGCAAGGCGGGAGGCCTTCCCGACAAGCTCTGCCTGGGTGCCGACGTAGGTCTTCTCCGCGCCGAGTTCCAGCTGGGTCAGCGTAAGGGCTGCGCCGTCCTTTAGCGCAGCGCCCAGGTCGTCCATGGAAAGGAACCCTCTCCCGAGCATCTGGGTCTTTGCGAGGTGGAGCTGCGCTCCCCTCTCAAGCACCACCCTGGTGGAGATGAGGGAGACGCCGGAGGCCATCTTCTCCGAATCCGAGGTCATTACCAGAGTCAGGGATGCGTTCTCCCCCACGTGGATGATCTGGCTTGTGACGGCCCTTGCGCCATCCTCAAAGTGCATGTCCCAGAGGATCGGTGTGTCGATCTTTGCTCCTTCCGCCACTTCAAAGAGACTCACGCTCTTTGCCGACGCGCGGACAAAGTCATCGACCTCCTTTCCCAGGCCTGTGCCGAAGGCCTGCGGATGGTAGATCGGCTCCTTGCCGGCAATCACTGCCTCCTGCTTCTCCTCCGGCGCATGGGCAGAGAGAAAGGCTTCTGCCTCCTCCCCGGTAAGCGCCCGCTCGGAGATTCCCTCCGGGAGGCCCTCAAAGGCTGTTGCCACGTCTGCCGTCACGGAGAAATCTCCCTCCAGCAGGCTGTAATTGACTTTCAGCTTGTTCCAGGTCAGGGAAGGGATGCGGCCGACCTGCATTGTCTTTGTCGTCTGTGCCATTTACATTCCCTCCATTTCCAGCTTGATCAGGTTGTTCATCTCGGCTGCGTACTCCAGCGGCAGCTCCTTGCTGACAGGATCCGCAAAGCCGGAGACGATCATGGCCCTTGCCTCGGACTCTGTGATGCCGCGGGACATCAGGTAGAACACGGCCTCATCACTGATGCGGCCGATCTTTGCCTCGTGTCCCACATCGGCATCGCCGGTGCGCACATCCATGGCAGGGATCGTGTCCGAGCGGGAGATGTCATCGAGCATCAGGGAAGCGCAGTCCACGGAGCTCTTTGCCCGCTTTGCGGTCTTCTCGATCACGATGCTGCTGCGGTAGGTGGAGACGCCGCCGTCCTTCGAGATAGACTTCGTGTTGATGTAGGAGGAGGTGTCCTCCCCGATGTGGATCATCTTGGCGCCGGTGTCCAGGTTCTGGCCGTTGCCGGCAAACGTGATGCCCGTGAACTCGCAGTGGGAGTGATCCCCCTTCAGGATCGTCGTGGGATACAGGTAGGAGACGTGGGAGCCGAAGGAGCCGGAGACCCACTCCATCCTGCCGCCCTCCTCGACGAGGGCACGCTTGGTGTTCAGGTTGTACATGTTTTTGGACCAGTTCTCGATGGTGGAGTACCGAAGGCGCGCACCCTTTCTCACGTAGAGCTCAACGCACCCAGCGTGGAGGTTTGCCACGTTGT
This sequence comes from uncultured Lachnospiraceae bacterium, assembly GCA_900318875.1. GTDB lineage: Bacteria > Bacillota > Clostridia > Lachnospirales > Lachnospiraceae > CAG-791. Next base: position 8,917 of record ONMH01000050.1, read on the forward strand.
ACTTCGGCGCGGAGCACCCCTCGATGAAGTGCAGGTCTGCCCCCTCATCGACGATGATCAGCGTGTGCTCGAACTGGCCTGCGCCCTTTGCGTTCAGTCGAAAATAGCTCTGCAGCGGAATGTCAACCTTCACGCCCTTCGGGACGTAGACGAACGAGCCGCCGGACCAGACCGCGCCGTGGAGGGCCGCAAACTTGTGGTCCGTGGGCGGCACCAGGTGCATGAAGGTCTGCTGCACGAGATCCGCATAGTCCCCGGTCAGGGCGGACTCCATGTCCGTGTAGATGACGCCGCTCTTTGCGACCTCGTCCTTCACGTTGTGGTAGACGAGCTCGGAGTCGTACTGGGCGCCGACGCCCGCGAGGGACTCCCGCTCTGCCTGCGGAATGCCGAGCTTCTCAAAGGTGTTCTTGATCTCCTCCGGGACCTCGTCCCAGTTTCCCTTCATGTTGCTCTTCGAGCGCACGTAGGAGGAGATGCGGTCCATATCCAGACCGTCGATCGGCGGACCCCAGTTGGGGACCTCCGTATTGTTGTAGATTTCCAGACTCTTGAGCCGGAAGTCGTGCATCCACTTCGGGTCGTGCTTCTCCTCGGAGATCTGCTCCACGATGTCGCGGGTCAGACCCTCCTTCATCCGGAAGAAGCCCTTCGACTCGTCGTCCTTGAAGTCATAGAGGCTTCTGTCGACTTCCTGAATGTTCTGCTTTTCTGACATAGGTATTCCTTGGGTCCTTTCTCGCTGCCGCCTCAGGCCTTCTCGCTGTCCTCTTTGCCGACGTACTTCTCAAAGCCGTGGGCATTGATCTCATCCACGAGCTCCGGGCCGCCGGTCGTCACCATGGTTCCCTTCACAAGAACGTGGGTGTAGTCGACATGGAGGGATTCCAGGATCTTCGTGCTGTGGGTGATGACGAGCAGGGCACCGCCGCGCTTCTTCTGGTACTCCTCGATGCCGCGGGACACGGTGCGGACCGCATCCACGTCGAGGCCGGAGTCGGTCTCATCGAGAATGGCGAACTTCGGGCGCAGCATCAGAAGCTGCAGGATCTCCGCCTTCTTCTTCTCGCCGCCGGAAAAGCCCACGTTCAGATCCCGGTCCGCATAGGAGGGATCCATCTGCAGAAGGGCCATGGTCTCCTCGAGCTCCTTCTTGAACTGGAAGATCTTGAGGGGCTTGCCGGTTCTCTGGCGGATCGCATTGCGAAGAAAGCTCTCCAGGGAGAGGCCGGGTACCTCCAGGGGATTCTGGAAGGACAGGAACATGCCCATCCTCGCGCGCTTGTCGGCGGAGAGGGCGGTCACGTCCTCGCCGTCAAAGAAGATCTTTCCCCCGGTCACCTTGTAGGCCGGATTTCCCATCAGGGTGTAGCCCAGGGTGGACTTTCCGGCACCGTTGGGTCCCATCAGAACGTGGGTCTCCCCGGCGTTCACATCCAGATTGATATGATGCAGCAGCTCTCCTTCCTCGATCGCCGCGCTCAGGTCCTGTACCTTCAGTAAGAGTTCTGCCATTGTCTGTTTCCTCCTGGCCGCTTTCCGGCCTGTTTCTATTTTCAGATGATAAAGTCATTGCCCGCCATGTCGGTGGTCTGATCCTTCAGGTTCTGCAGGGTCACGCTGTCCACGTAGGTGTTGATCACATCGGCAAGGCCCTCCCAGAACGGCAGAGTGGGACAGGACTCTGCCCTGGGGCACTGGTTCGGCACATCCTCCAGGCAGGCCACCGGTGCGAGAGACCCCTCCATCACGCGCAGGATATCCCCCGCCGTGTACTCGGCCGGATCTTTTGCGAGGCGGTAGCCGCCGTTGTTTCCCCGCTGGGAGCGGACATACCCCGCCCTTGTCAGCACCGTCATGATCTGCTCCAGATACTTGACCGTGATGCCCTGTCTCGCAGACACATCCTTCAGGGAGATGAACTCCCCCGTATCGTGCAGAGCAAGGTCCAGCATCACGCGCAGTGCATAACGTCCCTTTGTTGAAATCTTCACGTTTTTCCTCTCTTTTTCCGTGCACAGGCACGGAATACCTTAACACGTTCCGGTGGCGGTTGCAAACCGGCCGCTTCCCGGTGCTTGTGTCCGCTCCCGGGTCTGCGGTACTATAGTAAAGGTTCTGCCCGGGACGGGAATGTAACATCGGTTACGGCCACCCCGGTCTTTTGCCACAATTCCCATGAATTGCCCTATTCCTATCGGACACCGGTCAATTGCCACAGTCTCAAGTATACCGGCAGGGGGCAGGAAATCAAGGAGACAACATGCAAAAAGCGCCCGTTTCCGAGGATGAAAAGTACATGCGTGAGGCCCTTCGGCAGGCAAAGAAGGCGATGGCGCTCGGGGAGGTGCCGATTGGCGCCGTCATCGTCTGGCAGGGGAGAATCATCGGCAGGGGGTACAACCGCAGGAACACCGACCGCACGACGCTCTCCCATGCGGAGATCACCGCGATCAAAAGGGCGGGAAAGGTCATCGGCGACTGGCGGCTCGACGGCTGCACGCTCTACTGCACCCTGGAGCCCTGCCCCATGTGCGCCGGCGCCATCGAGCAGGCGAGGATCGACCGGGTCGTCATCGGTGCCCGCTCCGACAAGTCCGGCTGCTGCGGAACGCTCCTCAACATCGTTTCCAACGAGAAGCTGATGCACCAGAGCGAGGTCACCTGGGATGTCCTCCAGGACGAGTGCCAGGCGCTGATCAGACAGTTCTTCCGGGACCTTCGCCTTCGGCTGAAGACGTCCTGCGCAATGAATCCTGCGAACCGTGTCAGATCGGGAACGAAGCAGCACTAAGCAGATCCTTTCATGTGCCGCAGGGACTCCTGGCAGTTCTCCTCTGTGGGTTCTGCCACGCGCACTGAACGAGAGCCGGGCGGGTGCCCGGTTTTTTTGTGTTCTTTTGTCCTCTGGAGGCATGATGGCACAGACTTCACTCTTTGATCTTTCCGACTGCACGCTCTGCCCGAGGGAGTGCCATGCAGACCGCACGAGCGGCCGGCTCGGCTTCTGCCAGACGCCCGGCGTCCTCACCGCCGCAAGGGCCGCAAAGCTCTATTATGAAGAGCCCTGCATCTCCGGGAAGGCGGGGTCCGGCGCGGTCTTCTTCTCCGGCTGCAGCCTGGGGTGTACGTTCTGTCAGAACTACGATCTCTCCCGAGGGGAGAAGGGGGCGCATTCCATCTCCCGAGAGATCTCCCCGGAGCATCTTTCGGAGATCTTTTTCTCCCTGGAAGAGCAGGGGGCATCCAACGTCAACCTCGTCACCGCGTCCCACCTGCTCCCGCTTGTCATCCCGGCTCTTTCTCTGAGAAGGTGGAGGCCATCCAGGCGCTGGAGGGGCTTGTCGACATCTATCTGCCGGATCTTAAGTTTTTCGACCCTGCGCTGTCCCGCCGCTATTGCAGCGCACCAGATTACTTTGACAGAGCCTCTGCCGTCATCCGGGAGATGGTGCGCCAGTGCCCGGAGCCTGTCTTTGCAGACGGGAGCCACGCCCTCGATGAAGAGGACGATGCGGATGATCCCCTGATGCTGCGGGGCGTCATCGTGCGGCACCTCTGCATGCCGGGCTGCACGGAGGACTCGAAGCAGATCCTCTCCTGGCTCCACGACACCTTCGGGGACCGGATCTTTGTCAGCATCATGAACCAGTACACGCCGATGCCCCAGTGCAGCGAAGATCCCCTCCTCTCCCGTCCCCTCTCGGCCAAAGAGTACGACGAGGTCACGGACTATGCCGTTGAAATCGGCATTGAGAACGGCTTCCTGCAGGAGGGAGGCACGGTCTCAAAGAGCTTTATCCCCTCCTTTGACGGAACCGGGATATAAAAAAGCGCTGCTCTGCGGGTTCCAGTAAGGCCCGCAGAGCGGCGTTTCTTGTCTTTCCGGCGTTCTGTTCCGGGATCAGTAGTCCTTGGCGTCCAGGTACTTCAGGTAGTCCATGACCATCAGCGCGATCTTGAAGGTCAGCGCATCCTCGAAGACGCGGATGTCCAGTCCCGTCGCCTTCTGCAGCTTCTCAATCCGGTACACCAGGGTGTTCCGGTGGATGAAGAGCTTCCGGGAGGTCTCGGAGACGTTCAGGTTGTTCTCAAAGAACGTGTTGATCGTGGAGAGCGTCTCGTTGTCGAGCGTCTCCGGCACGTTCTCTCCAAAGACCTCGTTGATGAACACGTGGCAGAGGTTCGAGGGCAGCTGATAGATGAGTCTGCCGATGCCGAGCTCGTTGTAGCTGATCACGTTCTTCTGAGCATAGAAGATCTTTCCCACATCCATTGCCATGCGGGCTTCCTTGTAGGACTTGGAGATGCTCCGAAGATCCTCCACGATCGTGCCGTAGGAGGCGCGCACGTTCAGCATCGCCTCGGTGTTGAGCATGTCCACGCAGATCTGGGCTGCCTCCTGGACGGTCTGATAATCGTCCATGGCATTTACCGCCTTGATCAGGATCACGCTGTTCTCATCGACTTCCGTCAGGTAATCCCCGTTGCCCGCGGTGAAGATGCCGCCGATCAGGTCTGCCGCGACGTTGTCGCCCTCGGTCTCGATCTCGATCAGGATGACCGCCCGGGGCGCGGTGAAGTTGACATGGAGCTTCTTCGCCCGGTTATGGATGTCCACCAGGAGCAGGTTGTCGAGGAGGAGGTTCTGGAAGAAGTTGTTCCGATCATACTTCTCCCGATAGGCCTGCATCAGGTTCTGGAGCTCGCTGACGGCGATCTTGGCTACCATCATCGTGTACTCGCCGCCTCCGATGGCGGTCAGGGCAAACACCGGCTCGTCATCCTCCATGATCTTGAAGAAGTAGTGGTCCTTGATGATCTGGGAGTCCACGGGCTGGCGGCAGAAGTTGACGATCATCGACTCCTCCGGCACCTCCGCGTTGTCGGTCTTCGCAAACAGCGTGCCGTTCAGATCCTGTACACAGAACTCCACCTTCGTGATGGCGGTCAGTTCCTCGAGACAACTCTTCACAATCTGGGCTGAAATCATGTCTTAGGTCCTTTCTGAACGATTTTATTTCACAGCGTTCCGTATATTCCGCTTATACCGATCTCTATTTTACACAAGAAATTCGGCAGAAACAACAAAGCGGTCAAAAAAACTTTTGCATCTTCCTGTCGTTCTGCCCTTCCGGACGAAAAGGCCGGGGCGGAATACAAAAAACAGGCGGCACACCCCGCTGAGGATGTGCCGCCTGCTGCGCTTCTTTCTGTTTGAATCAGTTGGTGATGACCTTCTCGGTCTCCTTGTCGAAGACATGGATCTTCTCGGTGTCGAGCGTGAAGTCGATGACAGATCCCGGTCTTGCGGTGGTCTTGGGATCGACACGTGCGGTCACCGGGGTGCCGGCGATGTCGAAGTACAGGAAGACTTCTGCGCCGAGCAGCTCATAGACGTTGATCTTGGTCTTGAACTCGATGGCTGCCTTCTGCATTCTGTCGTCATCATCGTAGATGTCCTCAGGACGGATACCCATGATGACGGTCTTTCCGTTGTAGCCGCCGTCGATGAGAGCCTTGGACTTTGCTGCGTTCAGCGGGATATCCTTGCCATCGAGGGTCAGGAATGCCTGGCTGCCCTGCACCTTCACGGTTACATCCAGGAAGTTCATCTGCGGAGATCCCATGAAGCCTGCGACGAACAGGTTGCAGGGAGAATCATACAGGTGCTGCGGCGTATCTACCTGCTGCACAACGCCGTCCTTCATGACGACGATTCTGGTTCCCAGCGTCATAGCCTCAGTCTGGTCATGGGTGACGTAGATGATGGTGGTGCCCAGTCTCTGGTGCAGCTTTGCGATCTCGGATCTCATCTGGACACGGAGCTTTGCATCCAGGTTGGAGAGAGGCTCGTCCATCAGGAAGACCTTGGGGTTACGGACAATTGCACGTCCCATTGCAACACGCTGTCTCTGGCCGCCGGAGAGAGCCTTCGGCTTGCGGTCAAGGAGCTGGGTCAGATCGAGGATCTTCGCTGCGTTGCGGACCATCTTGTCGATCTCATCCTTCGGAACCTTGCGGAGCTTGAGTCCGAATGCCATGTTGTCATAGACAGTCATGTGCGGATACAGAGCATAGTTCTGGAAGACCATGGCGATATCGCGGTCCTTGGGCTCGACATCATTCATGACCTTGCCGTCGATCTTGAGGGTACCGGAGGAGATGTCCTCCAGACCTGCGATCATACGAAGGGTAGTGGACTTTCCGCATCCGGAGGGGCCGACGAAGATGATGAACTCCTTGTCTGCAATCTCCAGGTTGAAATCCTTCACTGCCTCAAATCCGTTGGGATATTTCTTGTAAATATGCTCTAGACTAAGACTTGCCATTCTAAACCTCCTGTGTATGGGTGCTTCCCCACTTCGCTAACCAAGGTATAGTATAAGCGCAACTTTTCCGTCCGCCAATGCGCTAACTTCACGAAAATTCCGCGAATTCCTCGTCAATAATTTCAGTAAAAGTATAAAGGTTCGTTTGTCTTCGTGAAAGCACACAAAATATTTTTCATTTATCTGTGCACTTTTTTCAGATTCCACGCTTCTCTCCTCACCGGCTTCGGCAGGCTCCCGGAGACGGAAAAAGCGCTGCTTCGGTGCCCTGCGGCACGCGAAACAGCGCTCTGTCTTTGATGATCATCTCCTGCGGGATGGGAAGTTCAGACCTTTTCCGCCTTCTCCTGATCCTTTTTTTCGAGCTCCTGCTCGATTCTGCGGTTCTCCTCCTGCATCTGGGCAAGGCTCCGGTAGGCATCGTCCTTCTCCGCGGAGTCCTCGTCAAAGTTCTCATCCGAGACCTCCTCCACCTCCGGCTCAAACTTTTTGAACACCGGGCTGTAGAGGTATGCCATCACCAGCCCCGGGAAGGAGAGCCCAAACATCAGGACCAGCGGCACCAGTGCCGTGGTGAACAGAAGAAGGAGCACCGGCACCGCCCAGATGGCGGCCATGCCGAGGGTCCTGGGGAACCGCCCCAGGCCCAGAAGGACGGCATTCTTCATCGTGGTCTTCACCGGGTTTGCGAAGTGCATCTGCAGCGGGAACACCCACTGGGCAAAGAAGAACACCACCACCGCCACGGCGATGATGAGCGGCATCATGAACCCGGGGAACAGGCCGTTGTTCGAGCGGATCATCGAGACGTCGAGAAACAGCACGGCAAACACCGCGAGCAGAATCAGCCACTCCCCGGTTGCCTGCCTGAAGTTGTCCTTAAACGCCTTGAAGAACGGCTTTACGATGTAGGACTCCTCCTTGCGCGCCATCTTCAGCAGCACGTAGTGCATCGCGGACAGGGAAGCCCCGATCGTGAAGACCGGAAGGCAGCAGAGAAGTGTCAGCAGGTTCAGGATGATCAGATCCGCCATGGCACTTAAAAACTGCATCACCGGGTTGTCCAGGTTAAAGAGTTTGTTCAAGACTGTGACTTCCTTTCTCTCCCGTCACTGCGGGGAGACAAACAGCGTTTCAAAAAACGAGGTGATCTTCTCCCGGAGCGCGTCAAAAAAGCTCTGTGTCGTCTTCTCTGCGGCCTGCTGGGCTGCGCTGACGGCGGACTCTCCCGCCTTTGCTGCTGCGTCGGCGGCATCGCTTCCCGCAGCACCTGCCGCCTCCTGCAGGCTCTGTGCCAGGCTGTCCCCGGCCTTTTCCTCGCTGCTCTCCATGACGCTGGTCCCGAGGATCCGGTCTGTGATGCCGATGACAGACAGGCCGTGGTCCCGGAGAAGGTCGAGGGCTTCGAGCATCTGCTGCTTTGCCGGCACCTCATTTGCAGCATCCGGCGCATACCGGCTGTCTGAGGAGGCCTGCACGGGGAGCGGTAAGACAAGGCAGAGCGCAAGAAGGAGCGCTGCTCCCGCTCTTTTCCTCATCAGCTGACGGAGGACCCTGCCGGGATCTCCTGGTTATCCGCTGTCAGGAGGGAAAGGGAGCCGTCCGGTCCCTCCGCGCACAGGAGCATTCCCTCGGAGAGGACGCCGGCGAGCTTTGCGGGCTTTAGGTTGCAGACCACAATGACCTTCTTTCCGACCATGTCCTCCGGCTCATAGGCCCTGTGAATGCCGGAGACGATCTGGAGGATCTTCTCTCCCACTCTGACCTTGCTGCACAGGAGCTTCTTCGATCTCTCCACGGGCTCACAGGCAAGGACCTCGCCGACCTTCAGCTCGATCTTTGCAAAGTCGTCAATGGAGATCTCCCCCACCGTGCTCTCCCCGTCCTTCGGGCTCTCACCCATGGCAGCCTGTTCTGCGGCATAGGCAGCCTTCTGCTTCTCCATGATGGCCTCGACCTTGTCCTTCACATCCTTCTCGTAGTCGAGCCTTGCAAACAGGATCTCCGGGTTCTCCGTGACTTTGTTTCCGCTCGGATACTGTCCGAAGCCGGTCAGCGTGTCAAAATCGTACAGCTTACAGTTCAGCTGCCTGGATATCTTCTCTGCCGTGTTCGGCAGGTAGGGTGCCAGCATGGAAGCGCCGGCCATGATGCCCTCGGTCAGGTTGTAGAGGACGGTGGCAAGGCGGTCCTTCTTTGCCTCGTCCTTTGCCAGGTTCCAGGGCTCTGTCTCATCGATGTACTTGTTCAGGCGCTTGAAGACGTTGAAGATTGCCGTGATGGCATCCGCAACGCGCAGCTCGTCCATGAGCTCCTCGACCTGGGGATAGAGGGCGGTGACGGTCTCCTTTAAGTCCGCATCCACGGGCTCCTCGGCGCCCTTATTCTCCACCACGCCGCCGAAGTACTTGTTTGTCATCGCGATCGTGCGCCTGACAAGATTTCCCAGGGTGTTTGCGAGGTCGGAGTTCGTTCTCTCCACCACAAGGTCCCAAGTGATGACGCCGTCGTTCTCATAGGGCATCTCGTGGATCAAAAAGTACCGGACCGCATCCACACCGAAGATGTCGACGAGGTCGTCCGCATAGATGACGTTTCCCTTCGTCTTGGACATCTTCTCGCCGCCCTGCAGGAGCCAGGGGTGTCCGAAGACCTGCTTCGGAAGCGGCTCTCCGAGGGCCATCAGGAAGATCGGCCAGTAGATCGTGTGGAAGCGGATGATGTCCTTTCCCACAAGGTGCAGGTCCGCCGGCCAGTACTTCCTGTACAGGTCGGAGCTCTTTCCGTCCGCATCGTAGCCAAGACCCGTGATGTAGTTCGTCAGGGCATCGAGCCAGACGTAGACGACGTGCTTCGGATCAAAGTCCACCGGGATTCCCCAGCTGAAGGAGGTTCTCGAGACGCAGAGGTCCTGCAGGCCGGGCTTTAAGAAGTTGTTCATCATCTCGTTCTTTCTCGAGACAGGACGGATGAAGTCGGGATGGCTCTCGATGTAGTCAATGAGCCGGTCCGCATACTTGCTCATCTTGAAGAAGTAGGCGGGCTCGTTCTCCTCGTGCACCGTGCTGCCGCAGACCGGGCACTTGTCCCCGTCCACGATCTGGCTCTTGGTGTAGAAGGCCTCGCACTCCTTGCAGTACATGCCCTTGTACTGGCCAAGGTAGATGTCGCCCTGGTCATAGAGCTTCTTGAAGATCTTCTGGACCTGTCTCTCGTGGTCCGGATCCGTCGTCCGGATGAACCGGTCATAGGAGGTTCCCATCAGGTCCCAGATCCTGCGGATCTCGGCGGCGTTCTTGTCGACGAACTGCTTCGGCGTCATGCCGGCCCGCTTTGCCCGGTCCTCGATCTTCTGGCCGTGCTCATCAGAGCCGGTCTGGAAGCGGACGTCATAGCCGTCCGCCCGCTTGTAGCGTGCAATGGAATCTGCCAGCACCGCCTCGTAGGTGTTGCCGATGTGCGGCTTTCCCGA
>ONMH01000050.1:18744-20402 GCA_900318875.1 uncultured Lachnospiraceae bacterium
ACCTCGCAGCCGTCCTCCGTCACAAGGACCTGGACCTCCCACTGCGCAGAGGGTTTTCCGTCCCTGGTGTAGATGCTCCAGCCGTTGCGGTCGTCCTCGTAGACCTCGTCCGAACCCATGTTGACCATGGGCTCAATCGTAAAGCACATCCCCGGTACCATCAGCATCTCTGTGCCGGGCAGGGAGACATAGCTGACGAACGGATCCTCGTGGAACTCAAGACCGCAGCCGTGGCCGCCGATCTCCTTGACAACGGAGTACCCGTTCTTCAGCGCGTGCTGGTGCACCGCATTGCCCATGTCGCCGAGGGTGTGCCAGGGGATGACATTTTTGATGCCGACCTCCACGCACTCCTTTGTGACCTCCACGAGCCGCCGGTTCTCCGGGGACACGTCCCCGATGCAGAACATCCTCGAGGAGTCCGAGAAGTACCCGTCCAGGATCGTGGAGCAGTCCACGTTGACGATGTCGCCATCCTTTAAGACGACCTTGTCGGAGGGGATGCCGTGGCAGACCTGGTCGTTGACCGAGGTGCACACGCTCTTGGGATAGCCCTCGTAGTGGAGATCCGCGGGGATGCCGCCCATCTTCACGGTCGTGTTGTAGACGATGTCATCAATCTCCTGCGTCGTCATGCCCGCATGGATCTTCTCCCCGACCTCGTCGAGGACCGCCATGTTGATGACGGCGCTCTTTTTGATGCCCTCCACGTCCTTCGGGAGCTTTAACAGGCTCCTGTCCGGCACGAGGAAACCCTTCAGCTCGTACTCCCGGATCTTCTCGTCGAAATCCATGTGGCAGCGCTTGTACTTCTTTCCGCTGCCGCACCAGCAGGGGTCGTTCCTGTCCAGTAACTGATAACTCATTTTTCTGCGCTTTCCCAGTCCTTAAAGTGTTTCACAAAGTAAGCGGTGTTGTCTGCGGGGCTCCCGCGGAAGACCGAGGAGCCGGAGACGATGACATTGGCGCCGGCGGAAAGGACCGTGTCCACGTTTTCCTTCGTGATCCCGCCGTCGACCTGGATGTCGATGTGCCGCTCGTTTCCGTACTTTCCGATCAGATACTTCGCCTTCCGGACGCGCTCCGTGGACGCGGGCAGGTACTTCTGCCCGCCAAATCCCGGCTCCACCGTCATGACCAGGATCATGTCCACCCGGTCCAGGTAGGGGATGATCACATCCACCGACGTGGAGGGGCGCACCGCAAGGCCGGCGCGGCAGCCCACCTCGTGGATGATCTCCAGCGCCTGCCCCGGGTCATGGGTCGCCTCATAGTGGATCGTGATGCAGTCGGCGCCGCAGGAGGCGAACTCCTCCATGTAGCGCTCCGGGTTCTGCACCATCAGGTGCACGTCAAAGAACAGATCCGTGTTCTTCCGGATGCTCTTGATGAGCGGGGATCCAAAGGAGATCTGCGGCACAAAGGTTCCATCCATCACGTCGATGTGGAGCCAGTCTGCCCCCGCGTCCCGGACCTGCCGGATCTGTTCCCCCAGGATGTTGAAGTCTGCCGCCAGTATGGACGGTGAGAATCTGATCATACCTTCCCCCCTTTTCCCATGGATACCCCTGCATGCCGGACTTATGCCTGCACAAAAGCCCGGGTCTTTGCGGCAATGCCCGCGCCGTCGAGGCCGAACTTTGCGACGAGCTCCTTTG
>ONMH01000056.1 GCA_900318875.1 uncultured Lachnospiraceae bacterium
CCGCCGCTTTCTTTCTCTTCATCAATAAACTCATAGTCTCGACCAACCCCAAATAGTAAAATCGTTGACTCGTTTTCTGAAATAGTAAAATCGTAGCCAAGCCACTGCTCCTGACCAGTTTCCTCAGACATAAAAAGAGGGCTTCCATCACACCGAGCACGCTCTGCTCCCGGTGACGGAAGCCCCAGTAAATCAGGCTTTTTCAGCCCTTTTTCTTCAAGAATGTGTTAGTAGACAGACGGTCTCGACATGCAACGTCAGTAGCTTGTTGTGACAATTTGCTGCTGTCGTCGGTAGGTTGTGACGACAATTTTTTAGACTTGGAATTCCTCCTGTCCGTTATTTTGATTCCAACTAAAATTATCGACCAGATTACAGGCTTATTCTATCACAAAGGGAACGCCACCGCCTCCAGATGCAAACCCTTTAGCACCTCAATAAATTCATGGGTGCCGCAGCGCACCAGACATCTTCGGTACCTCAAGAAGTCCTGTCCCTTCTAAGAGCAAGGCAGACAGGGCACTTTCCCGCCTTCCTGATGCTCACGGCATCCGGCTGAGAGGTCCCGACATGAAGCTCTGCCACTGTCCCCTCCGGCACACGCTCCCCCTCCTCATTGACCGTGAGGAAGGCGGAGGCAGGGATGGGAATGCGGAGCGTCTTCCTCTCTCCCGCTTCCCAGAAGGCCTTCAGAAAGCCCACAAGGCTCCAGTTGAGGTCCTTCTGATCCGCTGCATCCGTGATCCGGAGGTAGACCTCGATGACATCGCCCGTCTTTTCTCCCCTGTTTTCGGTATCGACCTGAAGGATAAGATCTTTCCCCGCTCCAAAGGTCTCCGTCTTCTCTCCCTCAGGATCAAGAGCTGTTACTCCCGTCACGGCCACGTCTCCGTAAGTCAGGCCGAAGCCGAAGGGGTACTGGGCAGGGCGCTTTGTATATTTGTAGGTCCTTCCCGCCATGCTGTAGTCCGTAAAGGCGGGCAGCCCCTCAAGGTCCTGATAGAAGGTGACAGGGAGCTTTCCGGAGGGCGAGACCTCTCCAAAGAGGATGTCCGCGAGGGCCGCTCCTCCCTCCTCCCCGGGATACCAGAGATCCAGAACCGCACCAAAGTGCGCCTCTGCAAAGGACAGATCGATGTCAGAGCCTGCCATGAGGCAGAGGATGACGCGCTTTTTGGTCCCGTCCGTCACATCGGCAATGGCCTGAAGGAGTCTTCTCTGGGGGCCTGGAAGGAGAAGGTCATCCTTGTCCCCGGAGCCAACGCCGTTGCTCTGGTCCATCTCCTCTCCCTCGAGGAATTCGTTGAGGCCGACCGCAAGGACAATGGTGTCCGCAAGCTCTGCCGCGGCCCTTGCCTCCGAGAGCCTGTCGTCCTTCCTGGCAAGCGGCTCCTCACTCGGCGTCACCAGGCTGCAGCCCTGGGCATAGAGGATGCGGATCTTCTCTTCGAGCCCATGATCACGGACATAGTCCTGAATGCCCTCGGAAATCGTCTCATACCGCGATGCGGTCCCGTGATAGTTGCCGTCCAGGGCATGGCGGGAGTCCGCATTGGGGCCTATGATCGCAAGCGTGTGGACGGACTTTGGATCGAGCGGAAGAACGCCGTCATTCTTGAGGAGGACGATGCCCTCCTCTGCCGTTCTTTTTGCAAGTCGCCGGTTTTGGCTGCTGTCCACCTCGGTGAGAGGTACGCTGTCGTACTCTGAGCTCTGCCCCGGCATGATCCCAAGGAGGTACCGCGTCGTAAAGGCGCGGACACAGCTCTTCGTCAGGAACTCCTCTCTGAGCATGCCCTGCCGGTAGGCAGTAAGGAGCGACTGATAGGTGCAGCCGCAGTTGATGTCGCACCCCGCCTCCAGCGCAAGGACCGCGGACTCCTCCGGGGTCTTTGTCACGTGGTGGGACTGGTGGAAGTCCTGCACGGCCCAGCAGTCACTGGTGACATAGCCATCAAACCCCCACTTTGTCCGGAGAAGGTCTGTCAAAAGCTTTTTCGAGCCGCAGCAGGGCTCACCGTACAAGCGGTTGTAGGCGCCCATGACCGAGCGCCCGGAACGCCGGAAGGTAGGTCTCTGCCAGGTCCTTCCTGGAGACTACAGCGTTGAACTCGTGCCGGATGCGCTCCGGTCCCGAGTGCACCGCAAAGTGCTTTGCGCAGGCAGCTGCCCTCATGGTTCCCTCTTCCACCTCTTCCGGGGTGCCCTGGAGACCTCTCACATATCGGACGCCGAGGCGCGAGGTGAGATAAGGGTCCTCCCCGTAGGTCTCCTGGCCCCCCAGAGGGTGATCCCCTTGTAGATGTCCCGGTCGCCCTGCGCCCTTGCCGCGTTGAACTTGGCCCTTGCCTCCAGGGAGACCGCCTTTCCGATCTCCTCCAGGAGGTCCTCATCCCAGGTGGCCGCCATGCCGATGGCCTGCGGGAACACGGTCGCCGTGCCGGCTCTTGCCACGCCGTGCAGGGCCTCATTCCACCAGTTGTAGGCGGGAATCCCAAGGCGCGGGATCGCAGGGGCATCAAAGCGAAGCTGCGAGGCCTTCTCCTCGAGGGTCATCCCTGAGACCAGCTCCTCTGCGCGTTTTCTTGCTTCTTCTCGTTTCATTGAACCTTTTCCTTTGTCTCTCTTCAGCCCTTGACCGCACCTGCCGTCAGGCCGTCGACGATCTGGTTGCTGAAGCAGCAGTACACGACAATCGTCGGGATGATGGCGAGGACGATGGCAGCGAACATCTGGGAGTAGTTGGTGTTGTAGGGGCCCACGAACTTTGACAGCGCAACCGGGAGCGTCTTCTTTTCATCATCGGAGATGAAGACCATGGCGAGCAGCAGCTCATTCCAGTTGGCGATGAAGGTCATCATGCCGGTGACGAAGAATCCTGTCCTTGCGAGCGGAACTGCGATCTTCCAGAAGATCTGATAGATGTTGGCGCCGTCGATGCAGGCGGATTCGATCAGCTCGTGGGGGAGGCTCTTGAAAAAGCCCGTCATGATGAAGATGACCGTCGGCAGCGAGAAGGTCAGGTACGGTATGATGATACCGGTCAGGGTGTTGGAAAGGCCCATGTGCGCAAATCTTGTGAACAGCGGGATCAGCACGCAGTGCACCGGGATCATCATGCCCATCATGAAGTAGGTGAGGACAGCCGTCTGTCCCTTCCAGCGCATGATGCCCAGGGCGAACGAGATGGTGGCGCCGAGGAACATCGAGAGTGCAAGGGTGATGACCGAGACCGCAAAGGAGTTCAAGGTGGCGGAGCCGAGGTGTCCTGCGGTCCACGCCACGATGTAGTTGCCGAGCTGCAGGATTCTGGGCGGCGTGAACGGAGAGGTGAAGATCTCCGCGTTGGTCTTGAAGGAGACCATAAACGTCCAGAGGAGCGGCGCCAGGTAAATCACCAGCATGAACACCAGGAAGACGTAGGTGATGACAAGGCCCACGGTCCAGTGGATCTTCGCCTTCGGCTTCTTCTCTCTCTTTTTCCGGTGGAATCCCAGCTTCTCCCCGCTATAGAAGGATGTCGTTTCAACTTTTGTATTCATCATTCTCCTCCTTACAGGTTGTCATCCTTAAACAGCTTCTGGATGACGAAGGTGCAGACAAGGCATAGAACAAGGAGCACCACGCCGATGGCACTGGCATAGCCGTACTTGAAGTACTTGAATCCCTGGGTGTACAGATGGGTGGCAAGGACTTCGGTCTTGTGGTTGGGTCCGCCCTCGGTCATGTTGTAGATGAGATCAAAGAACTTGAGCGAGCCGATCGCATTGAGGCTCATCGCCGTGCCGACCATGGGCTTTAACAGCGGGAGCGTGATGTGCCGGAAAGTCTGGGTCTTCGTGCAGCCGTCGATGTAGGATGCCTCGTACAGAGACTTGTCAATGCCGGAGATCTGTGCCATGTACAGCATCATGGACTGGCCGACGTACTGCCACAGGGAGACGAAGCCGACGACCCACATCGGGAGGATGATGAAGCCCTTGGTGTCCATGAGCCAGAGCGGTCCCTGGATGCCGAACTTTGCGAGCAGCTGGTTGATGCCGAGCTTGGGGCTGAAGATGAACATCCACAGAAGTCCCAGGGCTGCCGAGGAGAGCACGCAGGGCAGGTAGATGACGTTCTTGAACAGGTTCCGACCCTTCGGGATGTTTGTGACAAGGCCCGCAAGGACAAGGCCCATGACAAGCTGCGACACACAGGAGAAGATGAGGAAGAACATGGAGTTCTTCAGGGCGATTCCCATCGTCTCATCCTTCATGAGCTCTTTGTAATTCTGCAAGCCGATCCACTTCGGCGGGGTCAGGGCGTTGTAGTCGCAGAATGAGTAGTATATGGACTGTAGAATGGGAATAAACAGGACAAGCGTAAACAGCACCAGTCCCGGCCCAAGGAACAGGGCAATGGCCTTTTTGTTTCGCAGAAGTTTCTCCATGACTTCCTCCAATGCTGACAATGATCTTTTTAGAGAAAAAGGGCGGGAACACCAGCTTTCTGGCATTCCGCCCCTGTTATGCCGGTTTTGTGCCTACTTTGCGGTCCTCACACCGCCGGGATTGGTATCTGCGTACCAGTCCTCGATGGTCTGGAAGGCCTGCTCCGGTGTGTATTCGCCAAGATACATGGAAACCATCGTGTCGTCGAACTTGGATCCCGCCTCTGTGGTTGCCAGGGACTCGTTGTAGAAGCCGAAGGTGGAGGATGCATTCTTGAAGATGTTCATGACGTCTGCCAGCTGGGCAGGTGCCTTGGAGGCATCGTACTCGACCTTGGTAACGGGAATCTTGCCGCCGACCTCTGCGGTGTACTTCTGCGCGGTGTCATCCGTGAAGTACTTCATCAGGGCGATGCAGGCATCCGGATTCTTGGTGGTGGAGCTCATGGCCAGGGAATCAGACTTTGCAATGACGCGGTTCGGATCATTGCCTCCCTCGATTGCCGGGAACTGGAACACGCCGCACTTGTCCTCGATGTCAGGGTTTGCGCCGTTCATCTGCGCGATTGCCCAGGAGCCCTGGATCAGGATGGCAGCTTCTTCGTTGTAGAAGGCTGCGGTTGCGACATCGTTGGTATCTCCCGCCGCGGTCGGCTGGAAGTACTGGGACAGCTGCAGGAGCTTTTCGCCTGCTGCAACGGTCTTGTCATTGTTCCAGCTCTCCTCGCCGGACTGCACCTTGTCGAGGTCAACACCCTCTCTGTCGCAGAGGTACCCTGCCAGCATCGACAGGCACCATGCGGTTCCTGCGGAGATCGTGATCGGCGTGTAGCCGGCATCCTGGAGCTTCTTGCAGTCGTCGATCAGGTCATCCCAGGTTGCCGGGACATCGCAGCCGGCCTTCTCAAACATGTCCTTGTTGTAGAAGACGCAGGCAGCTGCGATGTTGAGCGGCACCGCGTAGATCTTTCCGTCATAGGTCTGCTGGGCAAAGACCGCATCGCTCGAGAACGTGTCCTTCCATCCGTCTGCATTCAGGTAGTCATCCAGAGGCGCTGCAATGCCGGGATCGACATAGACGTCCAGGTTCGGGCCGGGGCTGACAATGAAGACATCAGGGGTCTGGTTGGAAGCGACCAGTGCGTTCAGCTTGGTGTAGTACTCCTCGAGATTGGTGGTGACTGGTGTAACGTGGTACTTTCCCGCATAGTCCTGATTGAAGCGGTCAATCACCTTTGCGTAGCCCTGAGAGATCAGGTCGTCGGTGGCGTTCAGATCATCCCAGAACATGAACTGAATTTCTTCCTCGTCTCCAGTTGCAGCCGTCTGGGTTGCAGTGTCGGCTGCGGCTGCCGTTGCTGCGGCAGCCGCCCCATCCGTTGCGGCACTGCCGGAACCAGTATCCGTCGAAACGCCGCACCCTGCAAGGAGTGAAGCGGACAGGACCGCAGACATCAGTATCGCGATTTGTTTTTTCATTCTTACCTCCCTTTTGTGCCTTTTCTTTTCCGTTCCGGTTCCCTTTTCCGGAACCTCTCTATGCAATGATAGTAGCAGTACAGGGAGGGACTTTCGTCGGAATTGTTGCCCAATATTTGTCAAAACGTGCTTTTTTAATTTTCAGGATTGTGGTGATTTCGACGGTATCCTCTCTGGACTTCGATGTGATATCATACAGTTTGTCCAATCTTCCCGGACATCTTTCGAAAAATTTGCCCGTTTACGGGTCGAATTCTCCGTATTTCTGGAATTTGCTGGCCAAGTTTTGTAAAATAGACCCGCACGTTTTGTAAAATCGTTTCCAAAGGGGGCACGGAGACATGATTGAGCAGCTGAACGGAACCCATGAGACGGTGCACCACCTGAGCAGGACGCACCTGAAGCTCTACATGAACGACGAGTGTGAGCACTATCCGCCTCACTGGCACACGGACATGGAGGTCCTGTGTCCCACGGAGGGGACGTACTGTGTCATCTGCGAGGGGACAACGTATCATCTTGATACCGGGGATATCCTCTTCATCGACGGAGGCGCCATCCACGATCTGCCCGCATCCCTGGGAAAGCGGATCATCTTTCAGATCAGCTGGGCACCGGTTCTGGACATCGTCGGCATTCAGACCGTTCTGAACCGGATCCATCCCTGCTTTCTTGTCACAAGCACGACGCTGCCGATGGCCTATCCGCAGGTGTACCAGGATCTTCTCGACATCTGCTCACTCTATCAGGAAAACTTCCTTACCTCGGAGGCGTCGATCTACGCAAAGTCCGTGGAGATGCTCTCCCTGATTGACCGGAACCTGCAGCAGCTCCGGGAGGAGGCCTCACCTTCTGCGTCCCGCAGCCACCTGCATCGGCACAATGAGGAGATGCAGGCCGTCTGCAGCTACATCCGCGAGCACTGCGCAGAGGACATCTCCCTCGAGCAGGCCGCTTCCCTTGCAGGATTCTCACGCTTTTACTTTGCAAGACTCTTTCGGAGCTACACGGACATGTCCTTTCACCAGTACCTGATCAGCAAGCGCATCTCTGTTGCAGAGGAGCTTCTGGTGGAGACAAGGCTCACCATCACGGAAATTGCCATGCAGGCAGGATTCTCCAACAACGCCGCTTTCTGCAAGGCGTTCCGGCAGGCGCGGGGCACCTCGCCCACCATGTTCCGCAAGCTGTACAATGACACCAACATGTCCTCTGTCCCGCTGTATCGGAAGGAATAGGAGGACGATAGCAAAGAGCCCTGCAGGATGCGCTCCTGCAGGGTTCTTCTCATGGCTCCTTTGTTTCTGCCTCTGGCCTGTCGGTTCTCTGCAGGCACTGTTGCTGTCCTGGGGCTCAGTCCCTCAGCAGGCTGAAAAACCGACCTTCTGAAAATGGATTACTTCTGCTTTTCTCTGCGCTCCTCCGGGACCGGAACAAAGACGTTCAGCACAGCGATGATCTTTCTGTTCCTGCCACGCACCGGCACCAGCGTGCTCTGTACGGTGATTTTCCTTCCATCCTCACGCACTACAGCCATCTACAGGAACAGCGCCTTTCCGGACGCACCCGGCAAGGTAGGCCGGGTAGAAGTGCTCTTCTGCCTCCGGTCTGTTAAAGATGCGGCAGCGGATCGGCACCTCGTTACAGCGTTTTCCGAAAAGCAGATAAATTTTTGCTGTTTCCCCAATAAATGGCAGATTTATCTGCTTTTTGCAACTTTCAAGTTCATGCACGATCGATATTGCTTTTGTTCTTTCGCTTTTCTTCTCTTCTGTTTTCCGCTCATCTGCTCCTCCTGAAGAAGCTCTCTCCAGATCTTCTGCGTCCGCAGCATGTACTTCGGAACATTCATCCCGTAGATTTCAGAGAGGAGCGGCTCGGAAAGGATGGCCTCCTTTCTCCCCGCCGCGGCGAGGACGCCGTCCTTTACAAACAAAAGGTCGTCCGAGAGGTCCAGGGCAAGGGAGAGGTCATGGCAGATGCAGATCAGTGTGTTTTGAACGCACCTGCCATCGGGGAGGGTTGTCTTCCCCTGCTTCCACTTTGCAAGCAGGCCAGAAAGCTCTGCCTGGTACTTCAGGTCCAGGCTGCTCGTCGGCTCGTCGAGGAGCAGGATCGGCGTCTCCTGGGCGAGAGCCCTTGCAAAGAAGACGCGCTGGAGCTGGCCCCCGGAGAGCGACGTGATCGGGCGGTCCTGCAGGTCCAGAAGGCCCGTCTCAGCAAGACTCCTGTCCACAGCCTCCCGGTCGGAGGAGATGCTCCCCGTCTTTTTTCTTGCATACCGTCCCATCTCCACGGTCTCCCGGACCGTGTAGGAATAGCCGGTTGGGAAGAACTGGCTCATGACGGCGCAGCAGCAGGCGATCTCCCGGCGCTTCATCAAGGAGAGCGGTGTTCCGAGGATCTGAATTTCCCCCTCGGCGGGGAGGATCCCCGTCAGGGCCCGAAGAAGCGTCGTCTTCCCGGAGCCATTCGGCCCAAGGATCCCTAAAGAGCGCCCCGCGGGAACGGTGAAGGAAATGTCCCGGAGCGTGTACTGCTCCCTGCTCCCAGGGCGCCTCTTTCCGTACCAGGCAGAGAGGTTCTGTACGGCAAAGGCAGGCGCAGTGGATTCCCTGTCCCTTTTCTCTTCGAAGTTCACTCCCATTCTCCCTGTCTTCATCCTTTCTGTCATCTCAGGATCATCCTCCCCTCTTTCCGCTCTTTACATAGAGCCAGATGAAAAACGGTGTTCCGACAAGGGCGGTCACCGCACCAACGGGGAGCTCCCGGGGCGAGAGGATCGTCCGGGAGATCATGTCGCAGAGCGCCATGAAGGCGCCGCCCGCAAGGAACGAGAGCGGCAGGACCTTTTTGTTGGAGGAGCCAAAGATCCTCCGCACCGCATGGGGTGCAATGAGATCGACAAAGCCGATGGTGCCGGTAAAGCAGACTGCAGCACCGGTGAGGAGCGATGCAAAGGCAAGGGCAAGAAGCTTTGCCCTTCTTACGTTGACCCCGAGGGAGAGGGCGTTCTCATCCCCGAAGGAGAGAATGTCCAGCTCCCCTGCCCTGGCAGTCAGGACAGCAAGGCCAACAATGCAGATAGGGAACAGGATCCCCGCATGGTACCAGCGCATGCCGGAGAAGGACCCCATCTGCCAGAGGATCAGCTGCTGGGCCTTATCCCCCGCAAAGGAAGAGACCAGCGTCAGCATCGCATTGACAAACAGGGAGACCGCCATGCCCATCAGAATCACCGTGTGACTCTGGAGGGAGGTGCTGATGCGGGAGGAGATCACAATCACCGCAAAGATCGTGAGAAGGCCAAAGGCAAAACCTGCTGCGGGCAAAAGGAGGTTTCCAAGCACCGGGATTGTGGCACCGGAGACGATGACAAGGGCAGCACCGAGTGAGGCACCGCTCGAGACGCCGAGCGTATAGGAAGATGCCAGAGGGTTCTGCAGAATGGTCTGCATGACCGCACCGGAGAGGGAGAGCGCACCGCCGGAGAGAAAGGCCGCCGCCACCCTCGGCAGGCGGATGGCCCACAGTATGGAGATCGTGGACGGGTCAATTTCGGAGACATCGCCCCTGCCTGTCAGCTGATAGACGAGGATGGCGAGCGCCTCCTTTGCGGAGATAAAGACGCTTCCCGTCCCCGCGCAGACAAGCAGCACAAAAAGGCAGAGCACTGCCAGGATAACCACTGCTGCGCTCTGCCTGCCTCCATTTGATTTTTGGGATTTACTGGCCCGCAAAGGGATCCTCCACGTCTTGATAGACATCCGGGTAGATGTCTTTTGCCATCTCGATCATGGCACTCACCACATGCTGGTTGGGCTGATTCAGGGTGTTGGCATCCACGTAGTAGACGTCCTTGTTCTGGATCGCGGTGACACTCTCCCAGCCGGAGAGGGAGAGGAGTGTGTTCACCACATCCTCCGTGTAGCTGTCCGTTGTCAGGATGACATCCGGGTTCATGGCAATGGCTGCCTCCTCGGAGATGGACGGCCACTGATCCTCCTCGTCTGCGGTCAGGCTTGTCGCGCCGAGATCCGTGATCGCCTCTGTGATGTAGGTGTCCTTTCCTGCGGAGTAGATGGTCGGAGAATCCGAGCTGGGCGTGGAGATCTCGTAGAGAACGGTCTTCTTCTCATCCTCCGTGATGCCGTCTCCAATCGCCTTCAGATCTGCCACAGTGTTCTCATACTCGGTGCGGATCTCCTCTGCTTTCTCCGCTGTGCCGGTGCAGGTGCCGACAAAGGTGATGTTGTCTGCGATCTCGGAAAGTGAGGAGGCGCTCGGGAGATCCGCCGTGCAGATGCCCGCCGCGCGGACGGAGGCATAGACATCGGTACCGCCGGAGCTCGACATACCGGTCGTGAACACGATGTCCGGCTGCAGGGCGACAATGGCCTCGTTGTCCGGCTGCATCATGTCAAAGGTCGGAAGATCTGCCGGGAGATTATCCCCATAGTACTGCTGGGAGTAGGTGTCCACGGCGACCAGCTTGTCAGAGAGCCCAAGGTCGATCAAAAGCCTTGTGACAGAGGGCGCCATGGAGATGATCTTTGTGACAGATTCCGGCACTGTGATGTCATTTCCCGCAGGGTCCTTTGTGGGAAGGGCCGTCTCTGCAGCCTCTGTGGTCTCCACTGCTGCAGTCGTCTCCGCGGATGCCTCCGCTGCGGCAGTCTCCTGCACTGCGGCAGCTTCTGTAGAAGCAGCCGTGGTACTCTGCGACTGCCCACCGCAGCCCGTCAGCGCCGCAGCGGCAAGGGCTGCGGACAGAATGCCTGCCAATAAGTTCTTCTTTTTCATACAGATCTCCTCTCTGTCCTTTTCAGGACATACAAAACCATCCGATGGGAGCAGGTACTCCCGCCGGATGGCAGATCTTCAGAATCATAAAGCACGTTTTCTCTGATCCCGAAGAAACGCTGTGCCAGCATGCAGGCAGGTATCTGGCTCGGAGCAGCTGCTCCACACAGTAGCGGCACTGTCAGGGATTCGCACCCTGTTCCCTGTTGGTCTTTCCCCGGTGCCTGTGCACCATCAGAAAGAACCTGCATGGCTCAAACTGTAACATCCGTGCACCGGAAGGTCAATGCACAGAAATGGGGATCTGGTGTCAGATGTGGGAATCAGAAGTCGTCCCGCAGATTTCTCTGTACCCGGCTCTCCGCCATCTTCGCGGCATAGTAGCGAAGATCTCCGTTCGTCGGCTTGCGTCCCGATGATACAGAGGTCATGGCTCCGATTGGAAGCCATGACCTCTGCAGAGATGTCAGGAATTAAGTTTATGACGGAATCAGAACTTACCCTGCTCAGCTGCCAGTGCAACAGAGACGGCAGTGGAAACGGTAGCGCCAACCATCGGGTTGTTGCCCATGCCGATCAGGCCCATCATCTCGACGTGTGCCGGGACAGAGGAAGAACCTGCGAACTGTGCATCGCTGTGCATACGGCCCATGGTATCGGTAAAGCCGTAGGATGCGGGACCTGCAGCCATGTTGTCGGGGTGAAGCGTACGGCCGGTGCCGCCGCCGGATGCGACGGAGAAGTACTTCTTGCCAGCCTCGAGTCTCTCCTTCTTGTAGGTACCTGCAACGGGGTGCTGGAATCTGGTCGGGTTGGTGGAGTTGCCGGTGATGGAGATATCGACGTTCTCCTTCCACATGATGGCAACACCCTCCTGAACATCATCAGCGCCATAGCATCTGACCTTTGCACGGGGGCTGGTCGGATCCTTGGAGTAGCAGGTCTCGGAGAGAACCTTCAGCTCGCCGGTGAAGTAGTCATACTCGGTCTCCACATAGGTGAAGCCGTTGACACGGGAGATGATCTTTGCTGCGTCCTTGCCCAGGCCGTTCAGGATGACACGGAGGGGTTTCTTGCGGACCTTATTTGCCTTGTCGGCGATACCGATAGCGCCTTCAGCAGCTGCAAAGGACTCATGGCCAGCCAGGAAGCAGAAGCACTCGGTGTTCTCCTCGAGCAGCATCTTGCCGAGGTTGCCATGGCCAAGGCCAACCTTACGTCTGTCAGCGACGGATCCGGGGATGCAGAATGCCTGCAGGCCTTCGCCGATTGCTGCAGCAGCCTCATCTGCCTTGCGGCAGTTCTTCTTGATGGCGATGGCTGCGCCGACGGTATATGCCCACTTTGCGTTCTCAAAGCAGATGGGCTGAATGCCCTCAACAAGGTGATAGACATCAAGGCCCGCAGCCTCGGTGATCTCCTTGCACTCCTCGATGGAGGAAATGCCATACTTCTTCAGTACGGCAAGAATCTGGGGCTCTCTTCTCTCA
Source organism: uncultured Lachnospiraceae bacterium (assembly GCA_900318875.1). GTDB lineage: Bacteria > Bacillota > Clostridia > Lachnospirales > Lachnospiraceae > CAG-791. The sequence goes on from ONMH01000056.1 coordinate 12,205, forward strand.
TATGATTCAAATAATGCCATTTCGTTATTCCTCCTGTTCCTTACTGCTTTCTGGGATCGATGAATTTGACAGCGTCAGCAACACGGCCATACTTGCCGGAAGCCTTCTTGAAGGCCTCATTGGGCTCGTCGCCAGCCTTGATGAAATCCATCATCTTTCCGAAGTTGACGAACTTGTAGCCGATGATCTCATCGTTCTCATCCAGAGCAAGATCGGTGATATAGCCATCGGTGAGCTCGAGATAACGGGGTCCCTTCTCCAGCGTGCCATAGGTGGTACCGACCATGGAGCGGGTTCCCTTGCCAAGGTCCTCAAGGCCAGCACCGATCTGCAGTCCATCCTCAGAGAATGCGGACTGAGAACGACCATATGCGATCTGCAGGAACAGCTCTCTCATAGCAGTGTTGATGGCATCGCAGACGAGGTCTGTGTTCAGTGCCTCCAGGACGGTAAGGCCGGGAAGAATCTCAGCAGCCATAGCTGCAGAATGGGTCATTCCGGAACATCCAATGGTCTCGATCAGAGCCTCCTGAATGATGCCATTCTTGACATTCAGGGACAGCTTGCAGGCACCCTGCTGCGGTGCGCACCAGCCGACGCCGTGCGTGTAGCCGGAGATATCCTCCACCTTTCTGGACTTCACCCACTTTGCTTCCTCCGGAATCGGAGCAGCGCCGTGATGTACGCCCTGGTGCACAACGCACATGTCTTTTACTTCCTGTGAGTAAACCATAAATTTTCTCCTTCCTTGTATATGCTTTCAGTTTGTATGAGCAGAAATCTGGATGTTTCCGTTTCCAAACTGCTGCAGTCCTGGAGCACAGTTTGTTCAGCCTGTTAAAAAAGTAACACTGAACCAAACGAATTATAGGACGGGTGTACGAGGTTAGGCAATGCTAACCGGTTGGGAATTCAGCGTATTTTCGCAGGTTTCCCGCCTCTGTCATGGAGCTCCTCTCCTTTGCGCTGTCCTTTCCTCCGGCAGCCTCCATCCTGCCAGTCTTCATTCCTGCATCTTCCATCAGTCAGACGATGCATCGTCCTCGAGCTCCGGGAAGGAATCAAACTTCCCTCCTTCGTTCATTTTCGTTTTCTGCATTACAAAGAACCGGAGGTGTTCGGACAGCGTCAGCTCATGCGCTTCTGCATTTGCAAAGAGTACATCGTGTTCCTCTATCTCCATTGCTATAATTTGCTCGATGCTGTACTGCTCAACATACATCTTTTTGGCTTCATAGGTACGAATATTCTCTTCTTCCTGCAGCGTGTGTTTTGTTGTAAGCGGCGGGAAGGCCTTCCGGATCCTTTCTGCGAGATTTTCATCCTTCACAAGGTCTGCCAGGGTGTGGAAGAACATCGCAAGTGTTCTCGGCGCACAGTGCTGCAGATAATCCTTCAGGGTCTCCATGCCCGTGGAATCGACGGCACTCCGTACCTCTTCCTCGTCCAGAATCGCCATGACCTCTCTCCAGATGCGTGGTTTTGTTTTTCGATTGTCATGAGCCTGATCCCAGAGAGCATAACGATTCGTGATCAGGCCCCTGCCCGCAAGAGCCATGTCCAGCAGCGCCTCCGTCACTGCGAACATCATCTTCTTTTTCACCTCAGGATCAGAGTCATCCTCCTGCCCCAGTTCCTGCTCTGTAAAGTCCGGATCATCCCAAAGTTCTTCGCCTTCTGCATCATCTTCCAGCAGTTCCTTCGGCATGGTGTCATAGGTGCCGTCATCGCAGAGTGCTACAATTTTTTCTCCCCGGTCGGAATCCATCGATTCCAGGGCATAGCGAAGCTGCCTGGCCAGTACCTTTTCCTGCGGCGCATCGGCCGGGAGCGGCGTTTCCCCCTCTTTGCCTGCGCGCACCGCATCCTTTGCTGCTTTGCGCACAAGCGACGCATTGCCGGGAAAGCGATCCGCATAATACTGCACACTGTCAATCAGCGCTGCTTTCTTTGCAGGATCTTTTTCCAGGATCATCGTCTTTGCCGCATAGTACAGGTCGTCAGCCCTGAACTCGATGATAACTCTTTTCTTCTCTTCCTTTGAGATGTGTCTTGCCATGCTTTTTCTCTCCTCCGGTGTCTATTCTACGTCCCGCACATTTCCGTTGCAGGACAGGAATGGGACATTTTCAGTACAATTCCATGGTCATATCTGCCAGGATGTCAAAGGCCGCCATCGCGATGTCCCGCCGGGACATCTGGTCAATCCCCGGCATGACCTCCGGCAGATCAAGATAAATGCAGATGCGGTTTATTACATTTGCCTGCCCGATTACGCTGTCATGGCATGCTGTCCTGTAACGGTCCCTTACCACTACCGCATCGCCGTACTGTCCGCTCTCCCTGCCTTCCATGTCATTTCGTGCGGCGCACAGATTCACGATGCTGCGCGTGTAGTCTGTGATCTTTGCAAGAAAGGTGTGGATCTCTTCTCACACTTCCTGTTTCAACTCCACCATGACCGGCTTTCCAGGCACTGCGGCGTGCGCCACCTGTGCCTCGCTGCAGTTGTACAGCATAATGAGTCTTTGGCTGTACCCTTTGTCAGGAGCGCTCTTCGTTTCTGCCATCTCTGTCCCTTCTTTTGCTTCAACAGGATAATCAGACCCACTGCAGGGATATCGTCTGCAGGTTGCAACTTTCACCAGACGGGCAAGTGGAGCCAGGGATTCCTGCAGCGATAATGGCATCCGCACTTTCTGAACAAATGCAGTCATGTGATATGGTGATTTGCCTGATGCACAGGTTCTCTGCTGCAGTGCTGATCCAATACGCCAATTGTATCAGCAGGCCCTACTTCCATAAAGCCTCACGCTTCTGCAAATCAACATCATAAAAAGCCGGAGCGGTCGTCTGTCAGGCGACAGATTGCCGCTCCGTTTGCTCTCATTTTCAGAATACCCTGCCTGCAATCCAATGTATCCAGGAACGTCCTGATTGGGTTTTTTCTCCGGTTCCAATGCCGATTTGATATTTCACCTTATCACGTGCACGAGTTCCTTCCGGAGATATGTTCTAATCCATCAGGAATTCTGCCTATTACAGATATCGGATGACACACATCATCTATCGTTAATTTCTACTTCTGAAACACACAGCTCAAGAACGTGCTGCCACAGTATCATCATGATGTCATCCAATGGCGCTGGATCAATCCGTGCCTGTCGATTCCCGTGTTGCAAGCAAAGGGAAGCACTTTCACGAAATTCTCTGTCTGATGAGTATGTACGAACAGACCGTAACTCGTAAACGTTTTGCTCACCATTTTTAAAACACAGGAAAGTATTCCAGCATGGACAGCTTCTTTAAGTCAAGCTTCAAGATCTCTGCTACCGCCCCAGCTTCAAAACTCCAATATCCGCAATATGTATCTGTGTCTCTCTTATGGGCATCATACCAGTACGAATATTCATGTCGATCGTACCAATGCTCAAGATACTTCTTCATTGCATCTTCTTTGTTGCCAGAGGTAAAAACAGGATCCATAAGAGCATATGTATCATTTAGCGGAATGCTCTTATCCCAAGTGATCCCATTCCCATTGATATAGGCGGTAAAGCAATGCAGCAAGCGATCTGTTTTCTCCATTTCCATATTCGCTGATACGAGCTTTTTCGCATCTCTGGCAGCATCCAACAAGATTGCAAGTGACAAGAATGTCAGAAGTTCGTCATACGTCATATTTTTATAGCTGCTGATATATGGAAGAGCATGTATGAACCGTGTCCTCAGGTCATCCTGTGACGCTCCATAAGAGAACTCCGCTTTCAGAAGATCTACTTCATAGTTTGTAAGAGTACACAGTATACGCTGCTGCTTTTCCGGATCTGCCGTGCTTTGCTCATATTTTGAGGTTTTCTTCGCTATTATCGAGTACTGATACTCCAGATAATCTGCAAAATATGTCTTATCCTTACGGGTGTCCCGCATCATCATTATTCTCCGTCCTCAGGACTTTTCGATTCAATCCTGTTGCCATTTTTGTCAAAATGCTCTACTATACGATTCTTTCCAACGTTATTGGCATTTTCATCCAGCTCCTGAAGATCTGAATGCATTCTGCCGCTTTCATCAACATTGGGAATAATACGATAAACATAAGGTTTTACAGAGTTCGGATCATTATCCCGTAGTTCACGAATCTCGTTAGCCTTTTCTTTACCGACAGCATCATTAAGCCGTTTATCAATCCAGTTCCATGACATCTGTTTTCCATCATTGGTTTCGATGAGCTGACTGCCATTGTATTTCGCATCCACAATGAAAAATTGTTTCATTCCATCTGGTTTGGTTTTCTCATAGATGCCGTCAATGCCTGTCTTAAATCCCTCTTTGCTGTCTTCAAGACCAGAGACACGGTGTATATTAAGCGGCCTGTATCCCTGTGAAATGAAATACTGGTCCATCATCATTTCACCAAGATTGCCACGCTCTTCATTCGTAAGAAATTCACCATTCCGGATTTTTCCAAATCCTTCCTTAATGGCTTCTACCTGTTTTGCATTAATTTCATCTTCGCTCAGTTCATGATCTTCGTTTGTTCCCTTGATTTCCGAAGTACTTCCAGAGTCATTTTTATTATCCGTCCCTTCCGGATCTTTCTCCATAGTCCCAACACTTTCCTTCAAATCATGCGAGGAAGGAATTTCCTGATCAACAGATTCTAATTCATTGTTCCCATCAACCAGTTGTTCTGGAGCCTTATTTGAAATTGTCTCGAGATCCGAAAGAGGGGCCCGTGGAGAGATTTCCTTCCCGGGATTATGCTGTTCTGTATCATGTCTCGAAAACTTTTCTCCCGGTAAAGACGTAAAATCCTTCTTTCCGCTCTCGATATTATTTTTCTTTTCGATCCTCGCTTCGCTTTTGGCATCCTGGGCTTCTGCAGCTTTATCCAGGAGATTGTCAAGCAGTTTTGCCCCCCTTTGCGGATCCGGAGCTTCCTGTTCCGCTCCCATATCGGTCTGATTTGAGATCTCATGGAATTTGGCATCCTTCTGTGGATTCTGTTCCGGAAGGCTCCCGCCATCGCCTGTTTCCTGTCCCGAGAGCCTGTCAAGAAGGTTGTCAAGCTTTTTCTCTGCATCTCTCCCCTCCGGAGGCATCACTCTTTCCGTATTCGGATTTCGCAGTTCCCTGTTGCCTTCTATGGCTTCTGATTTTTGAACCCGTTCAATCCCTGCCATATGACTTCTCCCATCACCTACTGCGATTTCCGCCCATCCGGAAATGTCAGCGTATCCTGAACCATATCGGAAAAAGCATTGAACGTCTCCGTGAACCTGTGGTCTCTCCTGCTCTGCTCACAGAGCAGGATCAGCATCACGACACGGATCTGTTCTTCGCTGTACTTTTCCACGGAAGGATTCAGTCTGCCGATGATGTCCTGCGTCCACTCCCGAAGCTGATTCTGAAGCTGATTCTTCTGCGGCTCCTCCAGGAATGCCGCATCTGCATGCAGGAAGTCATAGACCAGCTTCTCAAAATCATCCTTCCAGCTGTCGTCTGTATCGTCCATGTAGGAGAGCATGTCAGTCTTGATCCTTGTACCGATCCTGGAATTTACGATCTTTTCCCGGAGCAGTTCCAGGTTTTTCCTGCCATTTCGGCCGAGAATCTCACCCTTCATAATCCGGTCGAGGATCGTCTCCGTGAGAAGGTGGGTCTCCTTCTCACTGTAGACGTCCTCATCCTCGGACGGTGTATAGACGTACGGCGTCTCTTCCCGACTGCAACGGTCAATCCGGCACAGGACCGGCTCAATCCACTCATTCTGGTAGATCGCGGCAACGCCCCTGGGAAGGCGCCCTAGCTCATCGATCTGTTCATCATCGAGGTTCGCAGCTTTTCCGGTCAGCTCCCTGTCCTCCCGGTCCGGAAGGCGCATGATGATCTTCGTATTGGTGTTCCGAATCACCGACAGGTCGAGAAGACCCGGTGCCTGATCCGCGATGATAAAGCCCTCTCCATAGGTCCGCATCTCAGCGATGGCATTGGCAAGCATCTCCACACTCTTGCCTGCAAGATCTTCAGACTCAGAACTCTGCACAGAAGAAGTGCGTTTCAGGAGGTTATGTGCCTCCTCGAGAACTGTCAGATGCTTCAGATTTGAATTCATGCCGCCAGCTGCCATCCTGTGCTCCTGCAGCTTGAGTACCAGCATACCCATCAGTAATGCCTTGGTCTCAGAAGAGCCCACGCGGGACAGATCGATGATGACATTCCTGTCAAAGAGATCTTCCTCAGGAATCTCGTCCTGCACAAACACCATGCCGTTGATGCCGTTGGTCAGAGACTCCAGTCTGTTGAGCAGGGATCCCTTGTAAGCGCCTTTATTCTCCGCATCATATGCACTGGTATCGATGATCTCCTTCACATTCTGTGCGACATCTGCAAAAGTGGGATAGAGCTTTTCGCGGTAGCGGTTCTCCGAGTGTACCAGATCCCAGCCCGCATCCTCGTAGGCTTTCTCCACCGCATTCTTCAAGACCGCAGGCATGGCCGCATACATCGGCCAGCAGACATTGAAGATCTCCACCAGGCGGTCCAGGTGCTCCAGGATATGAATCCCATCCGGGAAACTGAAGGGATTGATGCGCAGCATCGGCGTCAGCTTTGGATTGGTTCCATATACCGATACATCCGCATCCATACCGAAGACGTTCCGGTACTCTCCCTTTGCAGGCTCTATCACAAGGAACTGAACGCCCTGCTCCTTGGCTTCGCTCAGAATCTGATAGACCGTGTTGCTCTTGCCGGCGCCTGTGGAGCCGGTGATGAACGTGTGGGACGTCATCGAATTCAGAGAGAGGGAGACATCCTGAGTCTCATCGTGATACATGTGGAAGACATGTCCCAGATGGATTCTCGGGCCATCATCTATCGTGTCATAGGAGACAATGTTTCTGGCAAACTCTGTGCATTCAATCACGGGAAGACCTGTGACGGACTTCCTCGGGAAGTTCAGGGAATAGGCAAGCTCCTTTCCGGTCAGCGGGGTGGCTGCCGTCACAATGGATGGATAGGACATAAAGTCCGGTTCCTTTCCCGTCACTTCCGGATTGAGACCAAACATCGGGTGACGCAGCTGCTGAAGGTAGCCGTAGATTTCCCTTGCAATCGGCTTTCCGGCATCGGTATCTCCGCGCCAGAGATTAATCGCGGCACTGGACATGTATGACTTTTCTCCCTGGGTAAGGGCGATGTAATCATGCGCCACGTTGTTGGCTACATTGACATCCTCCGAGATCACATAGGCAGCAAAGTCCCACATCCCAAGCGCAGTACTCTGCTCATACCGTTTCATCTGCTCCTCCAAAAGCTGCAGAGAATGTTTGATGTTGTAATTCGTGAAGTTCTGGGTGATACCCTCGCTCTTCCCGATACTGACAGTGATCGTGGACGAGCGTGCAAAGTTGGCACCGAAATTGGCTCCAAAGTTCGTCGCCCTGAAGATGCCGTTTGTGATGGCAGTAGACCGCGTGACCGCCTTGCCAAGGGTATTGGCAATGGAGTGCGTCAGGGAATTTCCAACCGAATGGGATGCTTGCTTGGATACAGCATTGGCAACAGCCTTCGCCTCCTGGTGGGCCTTTGCGCTGTTTTGGGCTACGGTGTCCGCCTCATTTGTTCCTGCCGTGTGGGCATCTGTTTCACTCTTACCATGAGATGTACCATGGCTTCTGGAGCGATTCCAGCCATGGGAATAACTTGCGTGCAATGATTTGAATACGCCTACACCGGCATTGACTCCCATCCTGCCCAATCCGGCCTCAACGCCAACATTTTCGTTGTCTCCTACGGAAACGCCGATGCCTACGTTATCGTTGCTGCCTTTTGTCTCATTTTCACTCTCGCTGTCATTGATTCCTTCTGAATGCGAGTCACTCTCCTGAATTCCCTTCGTATGAGAGTTGGATTCTCCAGTGGATACTGAGTCACTTTGCGAGGTGCTGTTGCTCTTTGAAATTCCATTGCTCGTTGCATCTGTGACCTGTTTTCCACTGGCATCGGATACAGTCTGATTTTCAGAGTCAGTCTGGGCATTACTATCGGTGATGGAGGAATTTGTTCCGTTCTGAATGCCTGCGCTGGCTCCCACGTTTACGCCGAAGGTTGCAGAATTCCCCACAGAGCGGTGCTCATCAAAGGTGAACTGCGTGCTCCAGCCAGCATAGGGTGCAAGACCGGAGTAGATCTCAGCAAGGCGCATCTTGCGCTCCTCCACATCGAGAACAGGAGTTGCAAGAAGAATCAGCGTGTATTCTTTCTCCAGTTCATCCGGTACCGTTCCGTCGAGGAGCTTCTCAATCGTCTGGCTCAGAAACTTCTCGGATTTTTCTGTTGGGATGTTGCTGGCACTTGCAATCGAGTAGCTTCGCTCTGTTCGTAGGCACGGTGGAATGCCACTTCCTCCCGCGTCAAACTCGGCGCCCGGGAAATTGCCCCGGATGGCGTCCTCGAGCCGGTCGCGGTAGTTGTCCGCATTGACATTGTCATGGTCATTCTGCGTGTTGGTCACCGCAAGGTAGACGTCTGTGCCGTCCATGCTCCTGTGAAATATCAGGGCAATGTTGCAGTCCTCGTTGGAGAGCACCTGGTAGACATTGACCAGTTTTTCCAGGCTGTTCTCCTTCTTGTTGGCAACCCACTTTGTGATGTGGATGTAACGGATATTGAAATCCGGGCTGAAGATCTCCTCCCCATACTCTGCATTTTTGTCTGCAGGGAGGTACAGAGTTGAAAGCTGCGGCAGATAGGCATTGAAGATCTCAACACCCGCAGCACCAAGAAGGCGATTTGTGAGAACCACCGCCTGGGGATCGTTCGGATCCGGTTTTTGCGAGAGATACTCGTTTCTTGCATTGTCAATCTGCTCAAGCTGTTTCGGGGACAGTGCCGCTGCCTTCTGCAGCTGATCTGCCGCCTTCTGATTCAGATGTCTTACTGCATTCCGGATTCCCATCTCCTCGCTCCTTATGTACCTGCCTGTGCACTTTCACTGGTTTTCTTCCAGTCCAGCATGTTGGCGATTTCTCTGAGATATTTGGAAAGAGAATCACGCATGCTCTCCAGCCTGCTGATTCTTGCAATCTCGTCCTTGATCTCCTGGGACCGCTCCCGAAGATCCGGGCTGTATTCCATGATGTGCTCTTTTACATCGTGAACCAGGTCATTCGCCCAGTTCACAAACTGTTCTGAGTGAACCTTGCTGATCTGCTCGGAAAACACAGAGAGTGTTTCCTGCAGCCGCTGTGCGTACTTTTCTTTCATTCGGTCGATGTTCAGTTTCTGAGAGAGTGGATTTTTGAATTCGTCTGTGTCAAAAGGCTGGACCGGAATTTCTCCGTAGTCCGCACTTCCGTATTGCAGGATGAACTGCTGAAGGGACTGTCGTGTGCTCTCATCCAGAGCATCTGACCCCATCACTACCTTTGCCAGAGTCTCCTTGAACTGCTGTCCTGTCTCCTGCCAGCAAACAGCAGAGCGCTGCCCGATCTCCTTCTGTGCTTCTCTGGAAAGTTTGTCTGCGATCTCATTCGTCTTCTTCGTAACATCATCGGATACCCGGGCATGAATATCCCTCCGGGTCTTCTGTTCTCTCGACCAGGAACCCAGTGCCTTTGTGGTATCTCTTCCAAAGTCACTCAGAAGGCTTCCGATCTGCCGGAACTTATCCTTTCCCATCGGGCCCTCTTTCAGACTGTTCCGGTTTTTCTCAAGGTTTCTCAGGAGCTCATCCCGATCCCTTACCGTCTGGTCCTGGATCTCATCAAAGCCAACATCCTCCCGCACCATGGCATCCTGCTCGGTAAGAAGCTGAAGGAGTTCAGTCTCATCAATTGTCTGATATACTTCCTTCTGCCAGTCAGCAAGTTTCACATGGTACACATCCAGATCCTCGGTCACAGAGCGCTCTTTGGTCTCATCCACCTCGTCATTCAATACCTTCTTTGCAAAGGCCAGCTCAGACTGCATTCTCTCAAGATCCTGCATTTCCTGGTTTTTTGTCTCCTCAATGCTCAGATCTGTCTTTCTGACGGCGCTGTCGAGGAAATGATGAGCCTGCATACACTTGTTGTAGGAGGCATACTTTACTGCAAAGAGCTGAATTGCTCTCTCGATGCTGTACAGACCACTGTTCACATACAGAAGATCTGTCCGCTTCATTGCATCAGCATCCGCCTCTTTTTTCATCTGATCAGGAAGGATGTTTTCAATATAAAGTCTTGTGTAGAACCGGCTCTCCGGATTTTCAAAGCTCTCCCGGTGCTCATTAAAAATCTTCTGACTGTCGAGGTCATCCGCAGGAAAGATGCCTCCCGTTTTCGCGCCAAGACCAATCACAGAGGAAACGAAATACAGACCACCAGAGTACAATGCACGGGGAATACCCTGACTAAGAATCCTCTTCTTCATCGGCGTCGACCAGCCATCCTTCGGGAAGGTTTCCTCATCTGCACGGTTGACCACAATCATGGTGAAGCGATCGTCCAACTCGCTGATCTCCCGGAAAGTCTTCTGCAGGTTTTCATTATCCTGGGTGTCGAGCTCCTTTTTCCCCGTCACAAAGACTGGCAGACCGTTTGAAAATCCCTTCAGCGCACTCTGTAAAATCTGCAGATGCTCTGCATGGGATGCAGAATTGGCCCCAGGAGTATCAAAGATCACAAAGTGTCGGTTTGTTTCCTTCCATACTGGCCCCCGGAACGGCACAGTCACCTCAATCTGCACGGATATTCCATCATCGCTCTCCGAGACAGGAGCGTTGTCACCTGCCGCATTTTCTTCCTCTGCCGACTTCTGTGCTTCAGGCACTGTCATTTCCGAGTCCGATTGCACAGCTTCTTCGGTTTGCCCTTTCCCGTTTACTTCTGGCTCTGTCTCTTTCCCGTTTAACGCTTCCTCTTCATCCTGGGCTGGTGCCTCAGCTATACTCTCCGCAAGTAATGTCTCGGAATCTCCATTCAGTATCGCAAGGGCTTTCCGGATACGGCCACAGAACGCATCCTCATGGATATCATCAAGAGCGACCCGCAGCGTGTTTATGAGCTTACAATCCGGGATATTTCCGGAGAAGGCATAGTCACTTCCGTGAAAGCTGATTTCCATGGGCGTGCTGTGAAACGTGAAGCAGATCTTTGCTTCGTCCGGTGCGTCTGACTGCGATATACGGACGACCTTTGCCGTCAGCGGCTCCGTTCCGCTTGGAAGAATCTCCATGCCCAGAAGGGCATTGATAAAGGTGGATTTTCCAACGCTGTAGGAACCCATCACGCAGATGGGAATCACATCCGTCGATGCATCCCGGTACTTGTTCACCTCCGCATAGATGCTGTCACGGTCGGCATCGCTGACGCCCTCCCGGATTAGGGGATAGATGTTTTCGTCAAAGATATG
>ONMH01000190.1 GCA_900318875.1 uncultured Lachnospiraceae bacterium
CCATCCTGCTGTACGGCCTGCGCGAGCTTTCGGATCTCTGTCTTGTGCAGGAGGAGCTTCCTCTTGCGCACCGGATCCCGGTTGAAGAGGTTCCCGTGGTCATAGGGAGAGATGTTCATGCCCTCAATCCAGGCCTCTCCTCCCTCGATCTCCACATAGGCCTCCTTCACAGAGACCTTGCCCTGACGGATCGACTTGACCTCCGTCCCCGCCAGGGAGATGCCGCACTCATATTTCTCCTCAATAAAGTAGTCGTGGTATGCCTTCTTGTTGTTGGCAACCAGCTTAATGCTTTCCCCTGCCATTGTTCTTTCCTTTTCCAAAGCGGGAGCCATTGTTCCTGCTGTTCCCGTTTCCGCCGTTTTTCATCGGGAAGAAGGATTTACCGCCCTGATTTCCCTTCTTCGGCTTTCCGCCGTCCTGACGGAACGGCTTCTTTCCATTCCTGTCAAACTTCATGCCACTGCGGTTTCTGTTCTGGGCAGGCTCCATGCCGTCGACGGCAAAATCGATGGTCCTTGCGATGATATCGCAGGCTGCGCACTTGACCTTCACGGTCTGGCCGAGTTCAAAGGTCTTTCCGGTGTGCTCCCCCTTCAGGACGTAATTCTGGTCATCAAACTCGTAGTAGTCGTCTCCCATCTCGGCAACAGGCACCATGCCCTCCACCGTGTTGGGAAGCTCCACATACATGCCCCAGCCGGTGAGGCCGGAGACCTTGCCCTCGTAGACCTCGCCGAGGCGCTCCTTCATGTACTCTGCCTTCTTCTGCTTGTCGGTCTCGCGCTCTGCCTCATCCGCTCGGCGCTCCATAGTGCTGGACTGCTTGCAGACAAACGGCAGGATTCCGTTGTAGTGCTCAATCCGCTTCTCATCGAGCTTCCCGTGCAGGTACTCCTTGATGATCCGGTGGATCTGGGTATCCGGATACCGGCGGATCGGGGACGTGAAGTGGCAGTAATACTTCAGTGCCAGGCCATAGTGACCGCCGCACTCCGTCGTGTACTCTGCCCGCTGCATGGAGCGGAGGGTCATGGTGCTGAGCATGGCCTCCTCGGGTGTGCCCTTGACCTTCTCCAGGAGGTTGCGGATCTCCAGAGGGGTCACCTCGGAATCGCTTCCCTCCAGCTTGTAGCCGTAGTTGCCGATGAAGGTGCGCAGGCCCTGAATCTTCTCCTCCAGGGGCTGGCCGTGGGTGCGGTACACAAATGGGATCTTCTTCTCGCAGAACGTCTTTGCCACAGTCTCGTTTGCCGCGATCATGAAGTTCTCGATCATCTGCGTTGCATCGTTGCTCTCGTGGATGCGGATGTCCAGGGGCTTTCCGTTCTCATCCAGAATGATCTCCGACTCCTGGAAATCGAAGTCGATGGAACCGCGCTCCGCGCGCTTTGCCTCGAGCATCTTCGCAAGCTTCAGGCCTCTGCGCAGCATCCTGCACAGCTCCAGGGCGCGGGTCTTTGTGGCCTTATATCCCTGCATCTCCAGGGCATGGACGATCTCGCTGTCATCCTTATCCGTAAAGAGCTTCATCACACCGGGATAGGACAGCTTGGCATCACTCCTGATGATGGTCTCCACCACGCGGGAATCCAAAAGGTTTGCCTTCTCATCAAAGTCCATGATGCAGGAGAGTGCATAGCGGTCCTCTCCCTGATTCAGAGAGCAGATGCCGTTGGAGAGCTCGTGGGGCAGCATCGGGATCACGCGGTCCACAAGGTAGATGCTGGTGGCGCGGTTTAACGCCTCTCTGTCAAGAGGAGAGCCCTCCTTCACGTACTGCGCCACGTCCGCGATGTGAACCCCAGGCGGTATCCGGTCTTTGTCTTCTCAACGGAGATGGCATCATCGATGTCCTTGGTGTCCGGACCATCCACGGTGACGGTGGGGACTTTTCTCCAGTCTTCTCTCCCCTTTGCCGCCGTATCCCTGTCCGCTTCCACATCCACATGGTCCGGGATGCGGGAGACCTCTTCCTTCACATCCTCCGGGAACTCCCCGGGCAGGTCATAGGCACGGATGATGGACAGGATGTCCACGCCCGGATCGTCCATGTGTCCCAGGATCTCCTGTCCGGCGTCACGTATCCCGCCTTGTTCTCTCGGGTATAGGTGCCGACAAGCGTGGTTGTGCCGCGCTGGATGATGCGGGTGACCTCCGCCTCCTGACGGCGTTCTCCCTTTCCGATGGGTGCAGCGTTCTTCTCCCGCTCCGGGAGGAGTCTCACCTGCACCGTATCATGATAGAAGGCGCCCCCCGTCTTATTCGGGGGAATGAAGAGATCTCTCTCCATGCCGTCCACGGTAACGAAGCCAAAGCCTCTTGCATTGGACTCGAATACGCCCTCAAGATATACGTCCTTACTGTTGTTGTTCAAACCTTCTCCTCTGCCGGCAGTCCTCTCCGGCTCTGCTGTGCTTTCCTGTCTTCTCTTTCGAGGCTATTATAGCGTACGGTCCTCCTGCAGGACATAAAAAAGCGCTCCTGCCAGAATTCAGGGAGCGCCGATCTTGCCGATATATGATTCCGGATCAAAACAGACTCATGTCGAGAAGAATACACAGGACAAAGAGCACCGCCACAAGAAGTGCGGTAGCCTTTACCAGACGTCCCTCCATGGAACGTCCCTTATTCTTTCCCCAGTAGGTCTCGGAGGTTCCGGCAATGGCACCGAGGCCATCCTGCTTGCCCTCCTGCATGAGAACGATCACAGTCAGAATGACACTCACAATAATCAGAACAATGGTCAGGATAGTACGGATTACGCTCATTTTCAGTCTCTTTCCTTCAACGCTGACTTTCTTCAGGACAAAAGGGGACAAAAGGGCACAGTCCCTCTGTCACATACGGAAGGTATCATACAATACTTCGCCTGTTCCTGCAAGGATTTTCTGATGGCGATTAAGCTTTCTGTGTATCATGCTTTCACAGTGTTTTATCAGCACTTTGTTCTTGACTGGAAATCCATGGATTCTCACTTTCCTTTGCGGTGCTGTCGTCCCGCAAAAACAACGGCAGAACCGCTAGCATCAGGATCACCGTGAAGGGATTGCACAGATGGAAACCCGTGAGCAGGAAGCCCAGGAGGGCAAGGAGCACAAACAGGAAGTATGCGGTCTTCTCCGCACTCTGCTCTCTGTGCCCGATTCTTTTCTCCTTCCGGAACCTCTGCACAGCGAACCCGAGAAGAGATACAAAGAAGGCAATGCCAATCAGTCCCGTTGGAATACCGCAGTCAAAGACAAGCTGCAGGGCCGTATTGTGAGCGTGCACAGCGAGGCTCCCATCCGGAAGGGGCACATTCATGCTGTCATGCCCGGTGAGATTCAGCTCAGAGAGATAAGCCCGCCAGATCGTGACCCTTCCGTTGGAATAATCCCCGGTTTCGAGATTGTCAGCCGGTATCGTTTCTCCGGCCTCCGCAAGAAGCGGGGAGAAGCTCCGAACCAGGGACGGCAGCGGCTTTTCCTCTGTGTTCATGGAAAAGAGCCGTTTGTCATTGTGCAGCACCCTCTGATTCCAGTCAAAGTGAATATAAATCTTGGTCCCTAACTCTCCTCCAATGATCCTGTCACCGATATCCCGAACAAAGATCTCCACCGACATGAACCAGCGGGAATCCGGACGCATGTTGCGATTCACTTCATCCGGGTACGGCTCCACCTCCTCAAAGTGCTGGGGATCCCGCACCGTGACCGGAACAATGCGCTGAAGGGTAAAGACGGCAGGGAGCGTGATGACAAAGATCAGAAGAAGCGTTCCCAGTCCCTTTAAGGATTGAAGCGGAAGCTCCCGGTCCCAGAGCCCGAACAGGCAGGCTGCAAGGACTACCAGAATCAGCCCTCCAATGCCAGCCCTCGTCAGAGTCATCAGCATGTAGGAAGAGGTCACGCCAAAGAACAGTACCTCCTTCCAGATGACATCCAGCTTCCTGGTAAGCGGCTGATTCTTCCTTCGATACACCGCGGGGAGTTTGCAGACAAGCAATGCAGCGGAGAGTGAAGACACCGCAAGCAGGTAGTAGCTCGTCACCGTGACCGTGTGGAAGATCAGAGAGAACCGGGAATACAAATAGGCGAAGTAGTAACGATGAAGCAGCGAGAACACGACAGTAAAGACAAATTGCAGGGCGATGCCATAGGCGAGGTCTTCTGTCCACCGCTCCTTCTCCTCCCAGAGCGCATACCGAAGAAGGAACAGAAGAAACAGCAGAATCAGAATGGTCACCCAGCTCCTGCCGTTTCGGAATACAAACATCAGAACCATAAAGGTTCCTGCCATTATGATAAGCGGACGGTTCCAGGTAATACGGTTCTGCCCTCTGTCCGCAACGTGCTGTACAAGGGTACACACCAGGGCAGTGACAGCCATGGTCCCTGCCGCAATGGCCGCTGCAAGGATAAACAGAATCAGGTTCTTATAGGCATGCTCCGGATCGGAGAGATCCGCTGCATTTGCCCGGTAATGCAGAGCGCCGTACAGCGCGCCAAAGGCCCCTGCCACGGGGACCAGAATTTTCTGAATTCCCCGAAGGCCCCCCATCAGGAGGATCACAAGAAACAAAAACAGCAGCATCCGGTACTCCGCATAGGCGTGGATGAGGTCGTTCACCGCGTTCATGTAGTCGCAGGAGGCCGAGATCGCCATGGCAAGAAACAGGATGATGAGAAGATGCCGGACCGGGAGAATGCGGGACGCAGAGGCGCTCTCCTCTCTTTTGTGCCAGAGTCCATACATCAGCATGCACCAGGAGAGAACGATCCCGATCTCATAGACCACGCAGTCCAGTGCCCTGTTGTCATAGATCCGAAACGGGAAGACCGCGATCATGGCGGCCACGGCGAGGATGGTTGCCGGCGGGGTCACGCACCAGCGAAGGACCTGAAATACTGTGGTTGCTTTATTCCTTCCGGGTTTCCTGTAATACAGCAGCGCAATGCCCACTGCTGCCAGCATGGCAAGGAGGATGCCTCCCATGAGAAAGAGGGAGGTCATCTTTGGGAGCGGGATCCGGTAGGTGAGTCTTGTTGCCACGGCGACGCCGTCGACGCCCGTGTCATGATAAAACCCCGACTGATACCAGATCGCATCCCCCCGGTCCGGTATGGCCGCCGATTCATATCCCGAGCGGAACACCGCATCATCGTTGGCATAGAGGATGTAGATATAGGTGTCCCCCGGTACCGTGTCGACATCGATGGGGAAAGAGACAAAGCCCTTCTCCTGCGGGAGCTGCTGCTCCTCCTCTGCAAGGTTCTCCAGGGATCCATCGCGAGGCGGAGCGTCACGCTCCCCTCCTTTTCCACCTCCTCGATCCAGGTCTCCAGGATGTCCAGATGGCTGTACTGTGCGGTGAAGTAGTCCCCCGCATCGTTGTCCGCATCCACTGGATCTGAGGAAGCGACAATCGTCCCCTCCCCTGTCAGCGTAGCCGTTGTCGTAAACAGCCGCAGCGGATAGACCGCAAGCAGAAAGAGGATCCCGACCAGCAGAATGAGAAAGACCGCTGCATTTTTTTTGGCGACGCTTCTGTTCATGTTTTCTCCCATCCGTTGCAGATGCTTCCAATCTTTGCCCGAACCTGTATTTTATCATATCCTGCAGGTCACAAAAACCCGCAAAAAGGTTTGACAACCCTGTTTTCTGCCTGTATTATAGCGATGTATGCGCCAGGGTTCGTCCGTGTCAACACTCTGGACATCATTCGAATGATTCAATATGTGTGTTTCATGGAGGTAATTGGAAAGTATGGCAAACATCAAATCTGCCAAGAAGAGAATTCTGACAAGCAACAAGAAGGCGGAAGCCAATAAGGCTGTGAAGACCGGCGTCAAGACCGCTGTGAAGAAGGTCAATGCTGCAGTGGAGAGCGGCGACAAGGCTGCTGCACAGGAGGCACTCAAGGCTGCTTCCTCCACCATCAACAGAGCAGCATCCAAGGGTGTTCTGCACAAGAACAACGCTGCCCGCAAGGTCTCTCGGCTTTCCGAGAAGGTTAGCAAGCTCGCATAAGTTTCTGCAGGCGCTGAACCAATACAGACAGACAAAGCCCGTCGCTGTACCCTCTTACAGCGGCGGGCTTTTTGTTGTCTGTCCTTCATGCAGCACGGCTGCACAAGTTCCACAGGGACTCTCCAGGCTGCATTTCCTGCGGATCCTTTGCTTCGGATTACGCTTCTTCCTCTTCCGTCCCCGACTTCCGATGCGGTCCCCCGGATTGGACCCGCGGGCGCATGTCTGCGCCGCAGTTCGGGCAGAACTTATAGTAATCGATATCGTCCGCCGCAATGATCTCCCGGCAGTTCGTGCACTCCAGATACTTCGTATCCGTGCCGTCCTGGTACGCGGACGGTGCCCAGCGTCCGGTGCGGACATTCGGGCGGATCCTCACGACAGGGGAATTCCTGATCAGGTTCTCCACATCCTCTGCGTAGTACTCCTCTTCCGTGAAGATGCCGCCGTCTGTCTTGAGTTTTTCCAGTTCCTGCAACAGTCTGTCCGCATCGATTGGTCTCATTGTGCTGTCTCTCCCCGTTCCCTTATTACTGCGGTCCTGCAAAGTTCACAACGGCATCTGCAGGCTCTGCTGCGGGCACTGCGCTCTCTCCGTGGAGCACAACGCCCTCGTTGCCATCGTATCCCTCGAAGTTCTCCACACGGACCGTTGCCGTGACCTCATACCAGTTCTTCTCCGTCAGCTCATCCTTTTTCTCATATTTGCAGGGATATCCGATGAACTGCATGTCCTGCGCGCAGCAGGTCATACACATCCTGCCGGGAACATAGATGTCCTTCGGCAGATCCTCCGGCATCGCACACATCCCGAGGAACTTTACCTTCTTGCCCTCGTACCGGTCCGGGTGATCCATCGCATCCAGGTACCAGATGCCGTAGTCCATGCCCTTGGTGAGGTCGATGACCGGTGCATTGACATCAAACGGCAGGTCCTCCTCGGTGGTGAGGTCGATCTCGCCCTCCTTGTCCTCGAAGATCAGATCCGCCTGCGGGCAGATGGCCTTGACATTCCTCTTGTACTTAATGAGGGTTTCCTCGTCCACATCGTCACAGCGGTTGAACATGACAAGCTCGGAGTTCTTGAGCTCCTCAAACAGGAGGGAGCGCATGGCAAGATTCGAGTAGTACATGCCAAACGTGGAGGCATCAATGCAGGTGATCTGCTGCTCCATGGTCAGTTCCGGCGGAAGCTTCATGTTTTTGAAATTCCACATGCCGTTCCACTCGATGAGGATACGCTCCGGATGATACTTTGCATTCAGGTCCGAGAGCTTGGCAGGTGTGAAATCCTTCTCGTCCTCAATCCGCTCCAGAACCGTGTTGGTCTCCTTCAGGAGCTTGTCGCTGTACTCCACCTCGCCGTCCTCACAGAGAATCAGAAGGGTCTTCCCCTCCGTCTGGAAATAGGGCTGACCGATGGTGTAGATATAGAAGCTGGATTTTCCACTCTCCAGAAAGCCGTTGATCATGTATACCGGGATCGGTTGTGTCGTCTGTCTGCCGAACATTTCTTCCTTCTTTCCTTATGCAAAAGGGGCACCTGACCCATGCAGATGCCCTTTTCAACGCAGGTGTATCCTGCTGCTCAGTTTTTTGTCTTCTTGAAGAGCTTCTCCAGAGCGTCCTCGTTGAGATTCGATCCGATGACGCAGATCTTTCCGGTCACATCTGCTGCGCCGGTTCTGACCTGAGGCTCGCCGGGCACGTAGTCAAAGTGCACCCAGGTGCCGTCCTCCTGCGGAAGCATTCCCTTGGAGCGAAGGACCACGCCGTAGGTATCACTGTCATCGAGCTTCTCCAGAAGGCCCTTTACCTCATCCATGGAGTACTTGTTGGGCATGATCATGATGGTTCTCATGACCCTCCCCGTGGTGATCATGCTCCTCATGACCATGATCTTCGTGGTCATGATCGTGGTGATCATGATGATGCTCATGCTCCTCTTCGTCATCATCGTCATCGTGGTGGACATGATAAACGGTGTTTCCGTCTGCGTCTGTCTCGTGAGCGCCGTGCTCATCGTGATGGTGATGGTGGTGGTGCTCCTCGTTCGCGGCCATAACCTCCCCCAGGATCTCCGCCTGCAGATCGGATCTGCCCTCGATCGTGTCGAGGATCTCCTTTCCGTCGAGCTCGGTGATCGGTGTGGTGATGATGGTTGCCTTCTTGTTGTGCTCA
>ONMH01000191.1 GCA_900318875.1 uncultured Lachnospiraceae bacterium
GGGAGCATCTCGATCCCGAAAGAGGGCTCCTGGCACGGATACCTGCTCCTTACCGGAAGGGAGCTTCTCTGGAAGACGCTGGAAGGGGAGATCCGCCACCGGGAAGTTCTGACGGCGAAATAGGCATATGTTGGCAGATCTGGCTGGAAAAGAGACCTGCACGGGGTACCATCCAGGCATGAAGCTCCCCTTCTCATTCCAGAGAGCCTACGGGGCACCGGAGGCCTTTGTGCGCACCATGCTCGAGCGGCAGCAGGCCATCTCTCCCCAGCTCTTTCTGCGGTACCTGCGCCTTGTGCGGATCCCCTGTGCACCCGTCCCCCGGAGCGTCCCCAGCCGCTTGCCGCAGGCTGCCAGCAGGAGACAGGCACAGGGACCGCGCTGAAGGCGCTCGGCTTTTCCTCCCTCCTTCTTATCGGCCTTTCGGATTCGATGAAGGTTCCCTTGTGCCTTCTGTTCTACCGCACGGACGAAGAGATCCCGTGGAACTGGCAGCACCTTCCCGCCCACCGGCTCTTTGCAGACCTCTTGTACAGTACGGCCTCGGGATGTTGGACCCGTCCTGAGAGAGCAGTTTTGGTGCAAAACCGCGTGACACCGGCGTAATTCGAGAGTACCATAGTTCTATCATAATGAGGGGGATTGTTAATTTTGCAGCGCATTTCCATGACTGATCTTGCCAATTCATGTCTGATCCGGATCTGCCTTTCCGCAGCAACGCACATCCCTTTGAGACCCATCTGGACGGGGAGAGCAGGAAGGCCTTTGCAGAGGCCCTTGATCGCGGGAGTTCCGACTGGATCCCGGTCTTTTTTCAGCAGGAGGATCAGAAGATCCCCATGCTGCTTCGTGCGAAGGAGAACAGGGCAGCGGGGAGCCTGCTCCTCACGCTGGCAGATCCGTTCCTGCTCGTCAGAAACATCGAAGTGCAGGACGAGGAGTGCGACTATCTGCGGATGATCCATACGCTCTACGATGACACCTGGTGGTCATGGGACCCTGGCGCGGAGTCGTTCCGGGTCGATGCGGCGGCCTCCTCCCATCTTCCCTCCGGCTTCTATCCGGAGGCGGAGATGAAGGCCCTCGTTTCCTCCCACCTCCCGCAGGAAGAGGGGGAAAAACTCCTTTCCTTTTTCCGCGGGCTCTCGAAAACGCCTGCCGCCGACGAAATCCGGTTTCAGGATACCTCAGGAAACCGCTTTCTCCTGTCCGCCGTGCCGGGGATTGGAAGGAGCGGGACAGAATGCCTGGCCGGATGCCTGCACCGCTTCCGCGAGCGGGGGAAGGAAGCGCCCTCCGGGCCGGGGTTTGCGCTCGATCCCCTGACCGGCGTTCTCACCAGGACAGGGATCGAACAGGCAGCATGTGAGCGGATCCGGAGCGGGATCCGGATCACCCTGATTATCCTCGACATTGACTTCTTCAAGACCATCAACGACCGCTATGGGCACCAGAAGGGCGATGAGGTGCTCCGTTGCACGGCTGAGTGTATCCGCAAGGCTGTGGGGGACACAGGACAGGTCGGGCGCCTCGGCGGCGACGAGTTCCTGATTGTCCTGGATGCCCTCTCTGACGAAGACGGCATCCGGGGGGTCCTCCGGGGCGTCCGAAACAGCGTGGGTGCCAGATACCCGGACACCGGTATGGGCGGCAATCCTGTTGTCACGGTATCCATGGGTGGGGCGAGGTTTCCGGACCATGCGGCGGATTTCTCCTCGCTCTTTAACCTGGCAGATGCCTGCCTCTACCGCGCAAAGGAGAAGGGGCGAAACCGATACATCCTCTACACCCCCGAAAAGCACGGCACGCCGGAGGCATTTATCGCCACCGTTTTGAGAAAGCAGCAGAACGCCACCGACCGGCCCGGCACCAACCCCGCTGAGGTCCTGGTTTCGATGGCCTATGAGGTCCGCTACGGGACAAAGCCGGAGCTTTTACCGCTCCTGCAGCGGTACGTGCGCGCCATGGGCATTCCCTGTGCGGCAATCCTCTCGGGGTCTCCCGCCGCCGTCGTCAGTCAGGAAGGAGAGGGCGCATCCCTCCCCGCAGAGAGCCTGGAGGAGGCGGTGGCGCTCCTTGGTCCCCTCCTCCAGGAGGAGACCAAGGACCCGCTCGTCATCAACCGCATGGACGAGGGACCCTCCGGCAGGACGCTGCTTGCCCTGGGGTTTGGCTCCATTCTCCTGTACCGCATCGGAGAAAGCACCGGTGCCGGTGCCTGGCTCCTGTTCTACACCACAGGGGCGTTCCACCAGTGGAACCGCCTGCGCTTTCCCGCTCACCGCCTCTTTGCTGATCTGCTATCCTCGTACGACCTTGCCAGGGAGTGAGAGCCCGTCACAGACTTTTCAGATTTGCTCCGGAGGGGGCATGGTATAATCAGGACACAGGGATGCCGGACAGATCCGCTCTGCCCGGCATTTTTATACCACAAAAAGGGGCAAACAACTTTGGAGAGTATATACGGGAATCACCGGCAGGAGCTCGAGGACACGATGCAATACCTGCTGGAGGAGATACAGAAGATCCGGGGCAGGATGGCAGAAGAGACAGGTGGCGAAGACCCCGTCGAGCACTGTCTTGCCAGGATCAAGTCAGAGGAGTCGATGCGGGAGAAGTGCAGGAGAAAGGGACTCCCGGAGACGGAGAAATCCGCCCTCGAGGACATCCACGATGCCATCGGCATCCGCATTGTCTGCTCGTTCCTGAGCGACGTCTACACGATCCGGGACGGCCTGGCCGGGCTCCCCGGGTGTGAGGTGCACAGGAGAAGGACTACATCCGCCACGCAAAGCCAAACGGGTACCGGAGCTACCACATGATCCTGATGGTGACAAGAAACGGAAAGCACTGCTATGCGGAGATTCAGCTTCGGACGATCTCCCAGGACACCTGGGCCGCCCTGGAGCATCACCTCACTAACCCCACGGCAAGCCATGGGGGTTGTGGCAACACAGCCCCATCGGCGTAACGTGAGGACTGCAGTACCATCGCAGTCCTGAGTGAGTAGCCAGAGCCTGTCCAAAATCCTTTGGATTGCGGGTAGTCTACGTTGTCAGCAAATTCGGCAGATCAGTTTCGGCTTGTCTGTTCGTGAACACAGGCACCAGTGGATGCTCCACAAGTCCACTGCTCTGCGGTGTGCCATTAAACA
>ONMH01000195.1 GCA_900318875.1 uncultured Lachnospiraceae bacterium
GCGAATCGTGGTGCCGCCTGGCGGCCGGAAAGGAAGGCAGAGATGGAAACCGAACGCGCAAAACAGCAGGTGCTGGATGCCGCCCTTGCCGTCTTTGGCAGGAAGGGGATCCGCTTTACCATGGACGACGTGGCAAAGGAGGCGGGCATGAGCAAGAAGACGCTCTATGTCCTGTTTGCCGACAAGCAGGCCCTGCTCTCCGATGTGGTGGAGTACTGCTTTGCCTCCATCAAGGCAGCAGAGCGGCAGGTCATCGGGGATTCCTCCCTCTCGACGCTCCAGAAGATCCAGAAGATCCTGGGCGTCATGCCGGAGAACCTCCTTCGGATGGATTTCCGGAACCTGTACCTTGCAAGGATCCGGTATCCCTACCTGTATGAGAAGGTCGCCGTGCACCTCGAGAGCGACTGGGAGCCCACGCTGGATCTCATCCGACAGGGACAGGAGGAGGGCACGATCCGGCAGTTCTCGGTGCCTGTGTTCCGCACGATCCTCTCCTCCTGCATTGAGACGTTTTTGACCTCCGATGTGTTAAACCAGGCAGGGCTCTCCTACGCCGAGGGGCTGGAAGAGCTGACGCAGATCATGGTCCAGGGGATCCTCCAGGATCCCTCGCTGGAGAAAGAGCTGCGGGAAGATGCAGCGGGGAAGAACTGAACAGAACAGATGACGAAAAGGAAGGGAGTATCTATCATGAAGAAAACACTGACCAAGGGGAAAATGTGGTGCTTTGCGATCGGGCAGTTTGGCTGGTCACTGCTCTCTGCCCTGATCACAAACTGGCTCGTCTACTTCTATCTGCCGAACCAGGAGTCGATTGCAAAGGGACAGACGCTGTTCATCCCGCAGGGGCTTGTGATCTTCGGTGCGCTGACCATCATCGGCGCGATCACCGCAGCCGGGAGAATCTTTGATGCGGTGACGGACCCGCTCATTGCAAATCTCTCCGACCGCTCGAAGAACCCGAAGGGACGAAGAATTCCCTTCATGAAGAAGATCGCCGTGCCGTTTGCGGTCGTGACCGTGCTCGTGTACTGGGTGCCGGTCAACGGGATCTCCGGCGTAAACGTTGCATGGCTTGTTGTCATGCTGCTCCTCTTCTATCTCTTCATGACAACCTACTGCACGCCCTACAACGCCCTGATCTCGGAGCTTGGAACCACCCAGGACACGAGGATCTCAATCTCTACCTACATCTCCGTGACCTTCCTTTTAGGCTCTGCCATCGGGTATCTTGCCTCCAACATCTGGGATGCGCTGACACCGGTCTTCGGGGACCGGATCCTGGCGATCCGCGTGACGTTCATCGCGCTATCCCTCCTCGGCCTCATTGCACTCCTCGTCCCCTGTTTTACGATTCAGGAGACGGACTACATCGATGTGAAGCCCTCGGAGGAGGATGCGTTCCACTCCCTCGGGAAGACCTTCCAGAACAAGTCCTTTCGGATCTTCGTGGGCTCCGACGTCCTGTACTTTGTCGCCCTGACGATCTTCCAGACGGGGCTTCCCTACTTTATCACCTCGCTGATGAAGCTCCCGGAGACCTACAACGCCCTGCTCTACGTGGCCATGACGTTCCTCTCCTTCTGCTGCTATCCCCTCGTCAACCACCTGGCGCACAAATACAACAAGAAGCGTCTTGTCCTCATCGGGTTCTTCGGCCTCTCCTTCGCCTATCTCGTGACTGCCCTGTCCGGGTCCTTCGGCCTTGTCGGAGATGACGGCGGCCTCATCTGGGGCGTTCTCGTCGTGGCCGTTGCGGCCTTCCCGATGGCAATCCTCGGCATTCTCCCCCAGGCGATTGTCGCAGACATCGCACAGGCGGATGCCATCGTCACCGGGGAGAAGCGAGAGGGCATGTTCTTTGCCGCAAGGACCTTTGCCTTCAAGCTCGGGCAGTCCCTGTCCATGCTGATCTTCACCTCCCTTGCGACAATCCACCCGGAGTCGGGCTTTGGCTACCGCCTCGCCGCCTTCATCGCGACCGGGATCTGCATCTCCGGTGCCCTGGTCCTCACGCAGTACAACGAGGGCAGGATCATGGCGATCATCGTTCCGCCGGAAAAGACCGGGAAGCAGTGAATCTCCAGAAGCGCTGAACATGGTACCTGAAAGAGGAGGGAATGCGCTGCCCTCCCCTTCTGCAGCGTTTTCTTTCCCGCAATGGCTTTTCCTTGTGTGTGGGCTGCAGTTCCGTCACAATCTGTCATTATGCTCAGTTTCTTCTGTTCCCTGCGTCCTCTCTCCCTTATCATGTTCTTCATCACAATGCGTCTTGCAGAAGGGAGGCGGCGCCATGTATCCGATGCTCCGGGAGGGTGTGGAACTGGAACAATATGAGGCATCGGAGGACCCCTATGCGGATTTTCCAGAGAACCTGGATGCCGTGCACTGCTATGCGGAGAACCCCGATGGGGATCTCTTTGCCATCGATGCGGACATTTTCCATGCGCT
>ONMH01000084.1 GCA_900318875.1 uncultured Lachnospiraceae bacterium
GAGGGCGGCGCTCCCCGCATAGCGCAGGTACTTCCCTGCGATCGCACTGCCGGAGTACCCGAGCGCCTTGAGGGTACCGATCTGGCTCCGCTCCTCCTCCACCATGCGCAGCATCGTGGTGACGCACACAAGGAGCGCAATCAGGATAAAGAACAGTGGGAAGATGTCCGCGATCGAGTGGATGATGGAGGTATCGCTCTCAAAGCTCACATATCCCGCGTTCTCCTTCCTTGTGAGGACGTAAGTCTCGGGCTCCTCCACGCCGTTGTCCTCTGCCGCAGATACGGCCTCCTCTCTTGTCATCGGGATAGCCTTCTGGTCGATGAGGTCATCCAGGCTGCCGATGGTATCCTTTCCGAGGAGGTCCTTTAGATTCTCTGCATCCTCCTTCGACATCCCGGCCATGTCGGCAAAGTCGGCAACAGAGAGGTTCTGGAACTTCTGCGGATGTCCGCAAGCTGCGCCTTCTCCTGGTCCTCGCTCATCATGCCGGCGGATACAGCGGCATCGAGCTGTGTCTTTGCCTCTGCGACCTTGCTCTCCACCTGTTCTGCAAGGCTGTCCTTCATCTCCTGTGCCTTGTCCCCGAGCTCATCCAGGGCAGTCTGCTTCTTGTCGTCCGCCTCTTTTTGGATGTCGGCGAGGATATCCTCATACCGGGCAGCCGCAAGGTCTCTGGCGGCAGTCTTTACCGCTGCCTCATGGTCGTCCACAAGGCTGTCGTAGGCGTTGCTGAAGATCTCCCCGGCTTGTAGGCGTTGTTGAAGATCTCCCCGGCTTCGCCTGCCTTAAGGCTCCCCTCCAGCACAAGATCCGCCTCGGTGTAGTACTCTGACGTGAAGTTCTCTTTCGGAAGGTACAGAAAGCCCTTCCGCTCCCCGGTGCCGCTCTCTGCGCTGCCCCGGTCCGCCGAGAGATAGAGCGGTGAGTTCACAAGGCCCACGATCGTGTAGGTGTCATGGGAGAGGGCAGCCTTCGTGTCGTCGTCATTGTCCGAAGAGACCGCGATCGTCTTCCCGAGATCCTCCTCCGAGAATGCCCGGTGATCTGCAAGACACTCCGTCTCCTTCCCCGGCATTCTGCCTGCGGTAAGGCTGGGGACATTGACCTTCTCCGGGAGAGAGATACACAGGCAGTCCTCGGCGGTGCCGTCAAAGACAAGAAGGGCATCCACCGACTTTCCGCCCTCTGCCGTCTCCATCCCGAAGACCTTAGAGAGGGACTGGATATTTTCCCCCGTAAACCCGAGGGTGGAGTAGACCCGGTAATCATACATGTTTTGGGAATCGAGATAGCGCTCTGCGGCATCCCACATCTGCTCCCTCGTCACCTTGAGGCCGGAGAGGAACCCCACGGAGAGGAGGACGATGAGGAGGATGGCAAGATACCTTCCCTTCTTTGCCCGGATGCTGCGGCGCGCGAGCTTTCCCGCAGTCTTTCCCTGTCTCACCATACGAGTTCCTCCGCCTTTACCGGATGCGAATTGATCTCATTGGAGAGGATCTTCCCGGACTGAATCCGGAGAATCCTGTCCGCCATCCTGGCAATGGCGGAGTTGTGGGTGATCATGAGCACCGTCGTGTGATTTCTCCTGCCAAGGTCGTACAGCATCTTCAGAACGGTCTTGCCGGTCACGTAGTCGAGGGCGCCTGTCGGCTCATCGCACAGGAGCATCCTCGGGTTCTTGGCAAGGGCCCTTGCGATTGCAACCCGCTGCTGCTCTCCGCCGGAGAGCTGGGCGGGGAAGTTCCCCGCCCGCTGCGAAAGGCCCACCATGTCCAGGGCTTGCTTTGCCGGGATCGGGTTGTCGCAGAGCATCGCCGCGATCTCCACGTTCTCGAGGGCAGTCAGGTTCGGAATCAGGTTGTAGAACTGAAAGACAAAGCCCACATCCCGGCGCCGGTAGTCGACGAGCTGGCGCGGGGTCATCGACGAGACGTTTCTGCCGTCAAACAATATGGTGCCGGAGGTTGCGCTGTCCATCCCGCCCAGGATGTTGAGAAGGGTCGTCTTGCCGGCCCCGGAGGCGCCGAGCAGGACGCAGAACTCCCCCTCCTCCACGGAAAAGGAGACATCGTCCAGCGCGCGGACCACGCCATCGCCCTGGCCGTAGATCTTATTCACGTGCTGAAAAGTGATGAGATGCATAAGAACTCCCCAGATTGCTGTACAGGTTGTCTGTTTCAGGATTATTTTAGCAGATGCGGCACAGGGAAGACGCCGGGAAGAGGTCCGGGGAGGATGAAATTTTCCGAAACAGTTCGCCGCACTTTTGTTTCGGTGGCCTTTCCTGCGGGCAATAAAAAGCGGCAGAGGCGGGGTTCCCGTCTCTGCCGGTCTGCTGTTCCCATAAGTTGGCTCTCAGTCCCCGATCACATCTCTGCAGGTGATCGGTGCGCAGTTCATCATGTTGATCCCCGTGACGACCACCTTCCCGGACTCGCTGCCCGCCTCGACGACCTTGCCGCCGCCGATGTAGATGCCGACGTGATCGATGTGGCCGTTCTTCTTCCAGTCATAGCAGCAGATGTCACCTGGCTGAAGGCTCGAGATCGAAACTGCCTTTCCCGATGCCGCCTGATAGTCCGTGTAGTGCAGGAGGGAGATGCCGAGGGTGTTCCGGTAGACGCAGCGGATGAGACCGGAGCAGTCAAGGCCGCTCGCCGACTCGCCGCCCCAGACGTAGGGCGTTCCCACGAGGGAGAGGGCATAGGCAACGACCTCATCGCGTTCTGCCTCCTCATAGCTGTCCGCAGCCTCCGTGCTCTGCGCTGCAGCAGCGGTCTCTGTGTTCTGCTCTGTCTGCTGCGCAGCTGTCACCCTGACTTCCTGCGCCGCGGGGAGAATGGCCTGCCGGTCATAGACCGTATCCGCGTCATCCTCCGGCGTGGGGTCAATCGTATAGGTGTAGAAGGCGCCATCCGTCGTCACCGATTTGATGCAGGCGCAGTCCACACCGATCGTGCCGACAAGGGCACCGGTTCCGTCCACGACCTTGCCATCGGGAGTGGCGCCGCCCGCAACCAGCCGTCCCAGCCCGTCGAACAGGAAGGTCTGCCCGTTCATGGTGATCCACCCGTTCTCCATCGCACCGTTTGCATCCGTATGGTAATAATAGCCATCCTCCGTGACAAGGGTATTGGCCAGTACCGCCCCGCTGTCATCCGTGTAGATCAGGGCAGTTCCGTTTGACGTAAATCCCGCTGCGCAGGCGGGCAGACTCCCCGCAGAAGACAGCGCGGTTCCTGCAAGAAGGGCGGCCAGCGCGCGGGCCGCCTTATGGTGCGTTGTTACAGACATGGTTTCCTTCCCTGCCGCCCCCTGGCGGCTCTCAGATTTTGATTGCGTTTAGAGAAAACTATAGTCGCTTATGAGCGGATCTGTCAATGGATTCTGGCTGATTCGGTGCAACAAACAGCCAATTCTTTTCACAGCGCTCCGGTCAGGATCTTCCGGACAGGTCAGCCGTTTTCTCCCCGGAATCAGCGGACCCAGAGAAGTATCCAAGGTACCGTTGTCTGCGATCAGGAGGGAACAGGGAAGGAAGATGGAACACGCGGCGATGTATGTCAAAGGTCTGGAGGGGGCGAGAGACTTCTTTCTCACCTTTTAGGGCGGGACAGGGCTGGAGATCATGAACAAACCTGACATGGAGGGGTCCTGAGAAGCAGAAGGCAGATGGCTATGAAGTGCGCAGCGGGCCCCGCACAACGGGGGATGGCATCGCCGCCTTCGAGGGAAACCAGATCGGGATCACCGTGTGACAGGGGGACCGCAGGGCAGGCGGATACACTGCCGGAGCAGCGCCCATCCGACAAAGAAGAAAGCAGTCAGATGCCGTAAGATCAACATCTGACTGCTTTCTGTGCTGTAATTTCTCCGGGAAACTTCCCCGGCGGTGTGCGGTTCTGTTTCTGACCGCTGCGGTCAGTCCGCAAAGAGGCTCCTGCAGGTGACGAGGTTCTTTCCGCTGCGGAGGCCGGAGACCTTCACCACGTTTTTGCTTGAGCTTGCCTCGATGACCTTTCCTCTTCCGATGTAGATCGCGATGTGGTCCACCGTGCCGTCCCCGTTCCAGTCGTAGCAGCAGAGATCTCCCGGCTGCAGGGCAGAGACAGCAACAGCCTTCCCGAGCTTGGACTGAAGATCCGCGTCGTGGAGAAGCCACTTTCCGAAGGCCGCGTCATACGCATACTCCACAAGGCCGGAGCAGTCCACCCCCGCCGCAGAGGCGCCGCCCCAGACATAAGGGACGCCGAGGAGGGACTGGGCCGCTGCGACGACAAGGGATCTTCCGGTTGTGCCATCCAACAGCTCCTGCGCTGCCGGAAGCTCCACCGGTTCTGACATCCACCAGGTGTCTGCATCGCCGACGTAGAACAGGATGTCCGCGCCATCGGGCTCTGCCATCGCGATCTGTGAGGGAGCCACGCCGATGGTCGCAATGCACTGTCCCAGTTCATTGACCTCATACCCGTCGAGCGTCGCACCGCCTGCGAGGAGCCGTCCCCGCTCGTCAAAGCAGTAATTTGCCCCGTTCAGGCTGGTCCAGCCGGTCTGCATGGAACCATCCTCTCCCACCGCGTAGACAAATCCCCCATAGGGCACCAGCGTATTGGTGAGGAGGTTTCCCGCGTCGTCATAAGCGTAGAGCTTTTCTCCCTGCTGCTGCCAGGCGGCAGCCTGTGCCTTTAGCGGTGCTGCCGCTGTCTCTGCCGCTATCAGGATCCCTGCAGCTGCGGCAATCATCCTGCCTGTGCGCTTTTTCATTTCCCGTCTCTCCTTCCGGCAGCTCTCTTTGCTGTCTCCGGAGCTCACGATACACCCCAAAAAACGCCAGTGTCAACAATCGGTTTCAAAACTGTTGCCCGCCGTCTCTTACGAGACGAGCTTTTCCGCAAGCACCACCGCAAGAACGCCGCACACCAGGGAGAGGAGTACGTAGGCAAGGGCTGCCGGCGTCTTCCCCTTTGCAAGGAGCTGATCCGTCTCCAGTGCAAAGGAGGAGAAGGTGGTAAAGCCGCCACAGATGCCGACCTTGAGAAACAGGACCATCCTCGGGCTCACGGCACTCTTTGCGGACAGCGCTGCGACGATTCCGATGAGAAAGGAGCCGGCGACGTTGATGAGAAACGTCTTTGCCGGGAACCCGCTCTGGGGCTCCAGCGGAAGGAGGCCGACAAGGTAGCGGCACATGGCACCAAGGGCGCCGCCCGCACCGACAATAAGACAGTTGAGCATGATATCCTCCTGATGCGGCAGTCCGCAGGGGACTGCCCTAAAAACAGCATATCTGTAATGTTCTGCTTCCCTGCGGGCTTTTGTTTTGCGCGTCACCTGGTCCTAAAGTCCCTGTACGGGGGGCACTTTCCAAGCCTGGACGCGGTGCCGTCACAGGTTGCCATCTTCTGCTCCTCCCTCTGTCTTTCTCTGAAGGTCCGCAAGGGCCCCCGCGTGGAAGGCAAGGAGGCGCTTTCGCAGGGACTCCGGCTCCTGGATGAAAAAAGTTCCGCCCTCGAACTTCCGGAAGTAGAAAAAGAGCTGGTCCTCCGAGCAGGAATAATAAAACCAGTGGCAGCCGTCCCGCTCTTCGATCCGGTCGGGCTTTGGCCTTCCCTGATAGACACGCAGATACATCTTCCTGCCCTTGTCCGTCAGGGCAAGGACCGCGGGGAGATCCCCGCGGATCGTGTACTGGGCGCCGTGCTCTCTCATCCTGTCCAGATCCCGTTTCACCTCCGGCGTAAGGGTCATGCGGACTGCGCTGTTTCGAAGGCCCTGGATGTGGTTCAGCCGGAAGGTCGCCGCCTTCTTCTCCCCGGTCTCCGGATCCTGTTCCATGCCAAGGAGATAGTTGTACATCTCATCCTGCCCGACGAAGACGCCTGTGGGGAGCACGATGTGCAGAAGGTCCGGTCTTCGGTTGGTGGAGAAGGTGACGCACCGCTTTGCCTGCGCCGCCGTCTGAAGCTTTTCATACGTCTCCTGAAACAGGATCTGCTCCCTCTCGGGCAGAGGCTTTTCGCAATAGGTAAGAAGCATCCGGCACAGGTACCCCGAGAGGGAGTCAGAAGGCGCAAGGCCATCTCCAATCTCCTGCAGGACGCCCTCCGTATCTGCCGTGGGCTTGAAGGAGCACTTTGCTGCGGGCTTCTCCCGCTTTCCATGACTGACGGGAAGGAGCGCATTCTGAAATACTGCTTCTGCCGCCTCCTCCAGAAGGGCTTCCCCTTTGATGTACGGGGCAAGACAGGCGCGCGCTGCCTCATATTTTTCCCTGCACTCCCGGGCATAGGCATCGTAGTATCCCGAAAAGAGCATCCCGAGGAATCGGTTCCGGTTCACCGTGACGCCGTCTTTTTTCAGAATCTCAAAGCGCATGGCGTCCTCCAGGAGGGTCTGTTCCGCCTCCTCCGGCAGATAGATGCTGATCTTCTCCCGATATGCCATCTCTTTTCCCTCTCTGCCCCCGATTTGGGGGCGTTTTCTCTGTGATAAGTCCGGTATAGCACAGAGATCTTCCTTTGAAAAGGGGGCGTTTTCTCTCCCCACAGTGCCAATTTTTCCTCCCCCTGCCATCCGGTACAATCGTTCCTGTACCAAATGAGAGAGGACAGAAAGGAGCGAGCATGACAAAGTGCACTTCAGCAGAGGCGGCAAAAATTCTTCGAAGGCTCCGGCTGGAAAAGGATGCCATCGAGTCGAAAGAAATGCGGCAGACGACATACGTCTCCACGGCGGATCCCAGCGATATGGCCCTTGCAAGACCGGATTACGACTATGCAAAAACTCAGAAAACCCTTCAGGAATATGACCACAGGATCCTCACGATCCGCCACGCCCTGAATCTCTTCAACCTGACCACCGAGGTGCCCGGCACTGGGATGACCATTGACCAGGTCCTGATCTATCTTCCCCAGCTCTCGGAGCGGGTGCGGAAGCTCCAGAACCTCGGCAGGGAGCTCCCGAGAGAGCGCCTCTCCGGGCGGGACTGCACCTTCGGCAGTCAGCACCTCGTGGAGTACCGGTTCACGAATTATGACCCGGAGGAAGCGCTCGCAGACGGCAAGGCCGCCGAGGAGGAGCTTGCAAGGATTCAGACCGCACTGGATCTTGTCAACAGCACAATGGAACTGGAGATCCCGGTGTAACCCGGGCAGTACTTTCCGGACAGGAGGTTTTAAACCACGATCCCTCCGTATTCACGAAGAGAGAGGGAAGTCAGGTGCTTCGTCACCCGTTATTCCGTTCGTTATCCCTTATCCGTAACTCATGCGTCAGACGAATAGATGGGTTGCCTTATCCACTGAACATGCCCTCCTGTCAAAAGCAGCATACAGACGGCAGCATCCGTCTGTTTTTGTCCCACGCTGCACGGTCCAGGGACAAAGAAATGCCGCAGTGCGGTCCTGATCTCCGGTCCGCCTGCGGCGTTTTGTCTTCTTTAAAGTCTTCGTCTCAGTACAGCACCGCAAAGAACGACGCGGCACCCACGGTGACAAGGCCGGAGACGACGATGGCAAGGCTGCTCATTGCGCCCTCCACTTCACCAAGCTCCATGGCCTTTGCGGTGCCGATCGCATGGGAAGCCGTGCCGGCGGCAAGCCCCTTCGAAATCGGATTCGTGATGCGGAAGAGCTTACAGACCGGCTCGAGCATCATGTTTCCGAGGACGCCGGTCACGATGATCACCGCGACGGAGATCGTGATGTTGCCGCCGAGTTCCTCCGCGATGCCCATGCCGATGGCGGTTGTGATGGACTTCGGAAGCAGGGTCACGTACTGGGCGTGGGTCAGGCGAAAGGCGATCGAAAGGCACAGGATCGAGCCGAGGCTCGCAAAGACGCCTGCTGCCACCGAGATCAGGATTGCCACCGCGTTCTTCTTCAGAAGGTTTAACTGCTTGTAGAGCGGAATGGCAAGGGCGACGGTCGCGGGGGTCAGAAGATAGCTCAGGTACTGGGCGCTCTGGTTGTAGGAGTCGTAGCTCACATGGAAGACCAGAAGGAAGGCGATGACAAGCAGAATGGAGATGAGCAGCGGATTGAAGATCGCAAGCTTCCACTTCTTCTTCATCGCAACGCCCAGTCCGTAGGCAAGAAGGCTGATGACAACGCCGATGGTTGCGGAATTCTGAATTGCGGTTTCCATCGTCACACCTCCTTCGCCATGCCGGCTGCAGCGGAGAGAGCCGTCTCTGCCTGCTCCCGGACTTCCTCTGCGCACTCCAGGACCTCGTTTTTCACCTCACCGGGCTTTTTTGACAGCATGGCATCCGAGACCTTTCCGGTCACCACCATGACAATCAGCGTTACCACGGCCGTGATCACGCAGACCGGACCGAGCATCGCCTGCAGATCAGCCCAGGAGACGAGAAGGCCAACACCAGCCGGGATGAACATGACCGGCATGATCTCGACGAGGAGGTCTCCCACGGCCTCTACGCTCTCGAGCTTCACGACATGGGTGAGCAGCAGGCTGAACATCAGGAGCAGGCCGTAGATGCTCGCGGGAATCGGGAGCGGAAGGAAGTAGTGCAGCAGTTCACCAATACAGGTGACCAACAGGATGATCGCAGCTTGACGAAGGTACTTCAATTTTTCTCCTTTGGGCCAGGGGTCCGGAAACAATGGGTGAATTGTCCGGCAGGGGCCTGGCACAACAGGTTCCGGTGTCTCTGCGCTTGTCTGCTATTATGGCATCCGGCTGTACCACAGACAAGACAAAGTGTGGCAAAGAAAAGACAATTTTTGAGTCAAAAGAAGCACCAGCCTTTCGGCCGGTGCTCTTCCACTGCTTTCACGAGCTCTCCTGCGAACATCGCAACGCCGAACAGCACTGCGGAAACAACGAGTGTGATATATTTGGAATAGGCTCTCATATCGGTACCTCTCTCTTTTCCCTGTCGGGGAACGGTTCGTGTCCGGTCCCTCCGGCGCTTCGTTTTGGCGCCTCTTGTTGTGTTGAGGGAAGTATAGCACCGATTTTTTCGAATGGAACACGGTTTCCCAAGGTTTCGCAGATTGTTTCGGGTTGCTTTCGAGGGAGTTTATCGGGAATTTATACTTTTCAGAATGGCATAAGCAAGGTGTTTTCTCTGTGAACAGATCGCAGACAGACAAACCAGAAGGGAGGTTCTCACCCATGGGAATAAAAGATCTCATTTCCAGTATTCGCTTCTCCCTGCGCTACGATGCGGAGCAGCTGGCTAAGAAGAATCAGAAGAAGTACGGGGACAGCGTACCGGACTGCTGCCGGATGAACCGGCAGAGCAGCGCGGAGCAATCCTCAAAGAATAATGGATAGGACGGCGAGTGCCTGCAGACTGCAGCACCCGCTCTTTTCGTATCCTTCTCGTATCCTCCCCTTTACAAATCCGCCTTCTGCCTGCAGAATAGGGTCTGGTCCGGCAGTTGCTCGCCGGCAGAGGGCTGTCCAGCACACAGTCCTCAGGAGGAAATTCGAAATCATGCTTGCCAACTACCACACCCATACCTGGCGGTGCCATCACGCCTTCGGCACCGAGCGGGAGTACATCGAGGCCGCCATTGCAGGGGGTCTGAAAATCCTCGGCTTTTCGGATCACACGCCCCAGTTCTATCCGGAGGGGTTCGTGGATCACGACAAGATGCTCCCCGAGGAGCTCCCGGAGTACTGCGACACCATCCTTGCCCTGAAGAGGGAATACGCTTCCGATATCGAGATTCACCTCGGCCTCGAGGTGGAGTACTATCCGGCCTTCTGGGATAAGCTCCTCGACTACGTGCAGGGGTTTCCCATTGAGTACTTTCTCCTCGGGCAGCACCACCTGGGGAATGAGATCGACGATGTCAGCTCCTTTGCCCCCTGCCATGACCCGCAGGACCTGGTCCGCTACGTGGACCAATGCATCGAGGGGCTCTCCACCGGTGCCTTTACCTACTTCGCCCACCCGGATCTGTTCCACTTCGTTGGGGATGGGAGCTTTTACGAAGCCCAGATGCGGCGGCTCTGCGTCTTTGCAAAGGAACATGACATCCCGCTCGAGATCAACTTCAACGGCCTTGCTGACCACAGGAATTACCCCGACCCCCGGTTCTGGAAAATCGCGGGAGAGGTCGGAAATGCCGCGGTCTTTGGCTCCGACGCCCATGTAAAGGAGAAGGTCTTTAACGCCGCCACCGTGCGCGCGGCGGAGAAGCTGGCACAGCAATCCCATGTCCGGGTCCTGGAGACCGTGCCGCTGATCCGGCCGTCCCGAAAAAAGGACAATCGTCTTTCGAAGTAACAAAGACCGCTGCAGGGTACCTGCAGCGGCCTTTTACGATATATGTCCCGATTGCTTCCCTTTTTGCTTGATTTTGGACATTTTCTGCGGTAGCATCCAGCTGGCTGCAGACAATACGGAGGAGAGCTTATGATCGACAGCGCACAGGCGGAAATGGCACTGGGGAAGGGCATCGCCCTGGAGATGATCTCCGGGGTGAATGACAACATGTCCCGCTCCCACTATCACGCGTACTTTGAGCTCTACTTTCTCGACTCCGGGAGCCGCCACCAGCTGCTCAACGGGTCGGTGCTGGACAACGTGCCCGGGGATGTGATGCTCTTTGCGCCGCTTGTCATGCACCACAGCTACAGCGACAAGGATGCCCCCTTCTCCCGCGTCGTCATCTACTTCACACCGGAGATGATCGAGGACCCGGCGCTCCTTTCCGCCGCTTCTTCCGGGAGCGGCCTCTACCGCCCGGACCCGCACATGCTGCACTGGATCCGCCGCGCCATCTTTGAGATGCTCGAGGAGAAGGACAACGGAGCGGATTCCTACCATAATGCCTGTCTGAAGAGCCTGTTAAACCTCCTTCTGGTGCGGGTGCTGCGGCTACACCAGGTGACACCGCCGGTGCTCTCGAGAAACAGCATGCAGCACATCATCGCCTACATCCACACGAACTATGCCTCCTCCCTCTCCCTCCCTGCCCTCGCGGAGCACTTCTACATCAGCGAGTACTACATGTGCCGGGAGTTTCGGAAGGTGACCGGACAGACCATTGTCCAGTACATCCAGCGCACCCGCATCATGAACGCCCAGCGCCTGTTCATGGAGACGGACCTCAACGTCACGCAGGTCAGTGAGCAGACCGGCTTTGCCAGCCTCACCCACTTTAACCGGGTCTTCCAGCAGATCGCCGGGGTGACGCCTTCTGCATACCGCAAGTGGGCAAGGGAACTCCACAGCAAAAATGAAAGAGCTTAGCGCATAGCTTATCGCATAGGTAAGAGCCGCAGGCGTGTGCCTGCGGCTCTTCTTGCTGCCTGTTCTTCCGGTCCTTCCGCCGGGATCCGTTTTCCCGGCTTCAGTCCTCGTGCTTGACCATGCCCACCAGATCAAACTTCTCGGTGGACACCGTCACAGTGAACTCCCGCTCTGCGGGCTTTTTGAACTTCACCCAGACCGTCCGGTCCGGCAGATGGTAGAACCACCCTTCCTCTGCCGCCTCATAGTCATCCTGCACCACAAAGCCGGGGATCTTTCTCCCCTCCAGGGCGCACCAGTAGGCGCCCTTTTCTTTGCTCACCACGCGAAGCTCCATGGTCTCCACGGTATCCTCGTAGCTTCCCTCTCTGGAGAACGTGATGGTCTTCTGCTCGCCGCCCTGCACCGTGATCGTGATCTTTGCATACACGCCGTCCTCGTACTGCATGGTGCGGCCGTCGTCGTCATAGAGGACAAAGCTGCCCTCTGCCCCGCCGATCAGGAGATCCAGGTGCCGCAGGGTGTCCCTGGTGATTCTCCTGATGTCCTTTGTGGTCACCACGATGCCGGAGTCCCGGAGGAACATCGGGATGCTGTCCTTATCGACCGGGATCCGGATTGTCTGTCCGCCCTCATACCGGCGAAGGTGATCCGAGAGGTCGTACCAGACGGCGCCTGCCGGCAGGTAAACCTCCCGGCTCGTTGCGCCCTCCTCCACCACGTTTGCGACAAGGAGGGAGGGGCCAAACAGAAACTCCATGTGGTGATCCCGGTAGAGTGCCCGGTCCTTCGGGAACTCATAGAACAGGGGCCGCATGGCTGGCGCGCCGTCGACACTTGCCTCGTACATCAGGGAGTAGAGATAGGGAAGCAGCTGGTAGCGCAGGTGGAATGCCCTGCGGATATACGGGAGATCCTCCTCGTACATCCATGGCTGGGTGACTGTGTTGTCGGTGTTGGCGGAGTTGATGACAAATCTTGGCTGGAAGATCGCCGTCTGGATCCAGCGGAGCAGCATCTCCTCCGTGGGAGCAGGTCCCGTAAAGCCCCCGATGTCGCAGCCCATGTTTGCACAGCCGGAGAGGCCCATGCCGAGGATCGTGTCGATGTTGAACTTCACGGTTCTCCAGTCCGTCAGGTTGTCCCCGCCCCAGACCTGGGCATAGCGCTGAATTCCTGCAAAGCCAGCCCGGTTGATCACGTAGGGGCGCTCTCCCTTCCATTTCTCCAGAAGGGCCTTTCTGCCGAGCCATGCCATCATGTTGCTGTGGATGATCTTGAGCTCTGCCATGGTGCCGCCTGCGCCCTCAAAGTTGCAGCGGGCTTCCCGGTCCTCCACGCCAGTCTTCTCCCCCATGTCCAGGATCGTCTTCTCAAGGAGCTCCTTCCAGGCATCCCGTCCGGCCTTCCCGGTGAAGTCGATAAAGCGGCCTTCGCCGCCCCACCATCTGCCGTAGTAGTCGCCGGTCCCCCCGGGGTTCTGGATAAAGGCATGGCGTTTCTCATAGAAGTCCGCATAGGGGTGGTTCTTTAGTACGCCGGGCTTTAAGTTGCAGATGACATTGATGCCGCGCTCTTCCATCTTTGCAAAGAACGCCTTGGGATCCGGAAACCGTCTGTGATTCCAGTGGAAGGTGTAGCGGAGGTTGTCCTCCTCCCCGGAGGAGTAGCCGGAGGCCAGCCAGAAGTTGTCGATCGGGATGTCCTCCTTCTCATACTTGTCAATGACCCGGTAGATTTCCTGATCGCAGTCCTTGTCCAGCTCCGTGTAATACATGGTGGAGGCGCAGTAGCCGAGGGACTGCTTGGTGGGAAGCACGGTTCTTCCGGTCAGCCAGGTGTAGCGTTCCACCACATCTTTGATCGTCTCCCCTGTCATCAGGAACAGATCGATGTCGCCGCCGTCTGCCTGATAGTAGCAGTACCGGTCCCAGTAGCCGCTGATCTCCTGTCCCATCGGGATGTGCTTGTACATCGGGTCTCCGAACTCCGGATCGTGGCCGATGGCATCCTTCGGGGACATCCGGAGGCGCCTTCCCTTCTTGTCCAGGTACCCGGTCTTTTCGCCAAAGCCGTAGAAGTGATCCAGCTCCCGGTCCATCTTCGAATAGTGGGAGATGCGTCCCAGCTGATCCTTCTCAAACGCCCGCTCCCGGAGATCCTCATAGAGAAGCTCCCCGGTCTTTGCATCGAACAGCACAAAGGAGAGCGGGTTCTTTCGCATCTCAAGGCGGAGGGCCCCGGTGTCAAAGACGAGCCGGTTTCCCACATCCTCGCAGGGAACATCCAGGGCTGTTATCCTTCTTCTCTCTCCTTCAAACAAAGGGTCCAGCCTGTCCTCCCAGGCCGTCGTCACCAGCGCATAGGATGCCTCCGGAAAGGTGCGGGAAAAGGACACCCGGATCCGGATGACGTCCTCGCGGAGAAATACGATCATCAGATCCGCCGCATCCGCATGGATCCGATATCCATTTTCCGTCTTCTCCAGTTTCTCAAACTGTCTTACCAGCATTTTTCTCCTCCTGTCACAGGCCATCAGAGCGGCATCTATTGCGCTCTGTCAGTATCGTACCTCTGTCAAAAAAACCGGAGCAGACCCTTTTGGGCCGGCTCCGGTTCCATGTGCGTTTACCACCAGAAATGATCCACCAGTCCGAGCAGATACGGGATGATCATCGGGATCGCGGGGATGAACGTCACCGCAAGGAGGGCCACCACCATCGCGAGGAAGAGCTTCACAATGTAGGGCGTCACACCCTCGATCTTTGTGTGGGCTACGCCGCAGCCGACAAACAGGCAGGAGCCGACCGGCGGTGTCACGGAGCCGATACCCAGGTTCATGATCAGCATCAGGCCGAAGTGGACCGGGTCCATGCCGACCGACTGCGCGATCGGAAGAAAGATCGGCGTGAAGATCAGGACAGCGGGCGTCAGATCCAGGAACATGCCCATGACAAGCAGGAACACGTTCATGATGAGCAGGATCACGTATCGGTTGTCCGAGATGCTCATCAGGGCATCGGAGATGGCTCCGGGAATGCCGGTGAAGGACATGACGTAGGACATGATGGTCGAGGCAGAGATCAGAAACAGGATCGTCGCGGAGCTCGTCATCGTGTCCGCCAGCATCTCGTAATAGTCGCGGAAGGTGATCTCCCGGTAGCAGATCGCAAGAATCGTGCAGTACAGAATGCAGACAACGCCTGCCTCGGTTGCGGTGAACCATCCCGCCAGGATACCGACCATGACGATGATGACGGCAAGGAGGGAGGGAATCGAGTCCGCGAGAACTTTGACGGCGGGATCCTTCTCCTCGATCTTCGAGGCTGTGTATCCCTTCTTCTTTGCCATGACCACCGTCACCACCAGGACGGAGATGCCAAGGAGGAGGCCTGTAAAGTAGCCGCCCATAAACAGCGCAGCTACCGAGACGCCGCCCGCTGTGATGGAGTACAGGATGAGCGGTCCGGACGGCGGAATCAGAATGCCGGTCGGTGCGGAGCAGATGTTGACGGCTGCGGAGTAGTTGGGATCATACCCCTCCTCCTTCTCCAAAGGACTCATGATGGAGCCCATGGCAGAGGTTGCCGCCACGGAGGAACCGGAGATGGCGCCGAAGAACATGTTCGCAAGAACGTTCGTGGCAGCCAGGTATCCGGGGACCTTCCCCACAACCAGTCTTGCAAGGCGCACCAGTCTCTTTGCGATGCCGCCCTTGTTCATGATGTTGCCGCCCATCATGAAGAACGGAAGAGCGAGCAGGGAGAAGGAGTCAATGCCGGAAAAACAGCGCTGCGCGGCGATGATGGAGAAGATGTCCGCCGGAATGAAAAAGCAGCCGGTGATAATCGATGCAATGCCGATTCCAACGGAAATCGGGACGCCTGCAAAGAGCAGGACGAAAAAGGATCCAAACAGAATCGCTATGGACTGGCCAATCATTTCTTCTCTCCCTCCTTATCCCGGCGAGCCCTGCGGTAGTCCTGCAGGTACTCGATGTACTTCAGCACACGGGCAATCACAATCATGAATCCTGAGATCGGCAGAATCGCATACAGTACCTTGAACGGGATGTGCATGACCGAGGAGGCGTTTGTGCTGTACCTGGACAGCATCATGCCGCCGTGGATGAAGACGTAGATCACAAAGAACATGATGCAGCCCTCGATGAAGACGTTCAGGATGATCCTGCCAACGCCCTTGGTCCTGTCCTTTAACAGATCCAGAGCGAGGTGCTGATCCTTGTAGAAGCAGTACGCAGAGCCGAGCATGGATGCCCAGATCAGAATGTAGCGCAGGAACTCATCCGTAAACGTGGACGGGTTTCTCAGGATCCATCTGGAGAAGATCTGCCAGAAGCCGCCTGCAATCAGTGCGAACATCGCGACGGCCATCAGGAAGCGCATCACTGTGTCAATGACCTTGTTTACCTTTTTCATAACTCTCACGCCCTCCTTATGACGAACTTCCCGCCATGGCGCGGATGGCCTCCACGACCTTGTAGCAGTCGGGATCCGACTCCTTCAGCTCGTCGTAGATCGGCTGGCAGGCCTGCTGGAATGCCGCCTTGTCCACGTCCTCCACAAACTCCACGTCGTACTTCGACTGCGCCTCCTCTTTGACCTGGTCCTCGAAGTCCGCCCAGGACTGCTTGTACTTCTCGGTCATGTTCGAGGCAGCAGTCTGCAGAGCAGCCTGCTGCTCCGGGGTCAGGCTGTCCCAAACCTTGGTGGAGATGATCACGATGTCCGGGATTCTCGTGTGCTCATCGTAGCAGTAGTACCTGGTGACCTCACCGTGGTCGCGGAGCGCGGTGATGTTGTTCTCTGCGCCATCAATGACGCCCTGCTGCATGCCGGTATAGATGTCGGAGTAGCCCATGACCGTCGCGGAGCCGCCGAGGTACTTCATCATCTCAATTGCCATCTGGGAGTCCATTGTGCGGATTTTCAGGCCCTTGAGATCAGAAGGTTCCCGAATCGCCTTGTCTGCCGTGTAGAACGAGCGCGCTCCGGAGTCCAGCCAGGTCAGCGCAATAAAGCCCTGATCTCTGGTGGACTGGAACACCTCCTTTGCCGCATCCGAGTCCATGAACTCGTAGAAGTGATCCCGGTCGTCAAAGACATAGGGGACGGAGAAAGCGTTGAAGTCGCTGCTGAAGTTGCCGAGCGTAGATGCCGAGACCTTTGCCATGTCCAGGGCGCCCGCCTGGATCTGCAGGATCATGTCGGCCTCGGAGCCGAGGATGCCGTTCGGGTAGATCGCCATTTCCACCGTATCGCCGGTGGTTTCTTTCACCTCATCCGCCATTCCCTGAATTGCGATGTTCACCGCGTGATCCTCGGCCAGGTTGTGACCGATCTTCAGCTGGGTGATCTTCTCTCCGTCAGCATTGACCGACGG
>ONMH01000029.1 GCA_900318875.1 uncultured Lachnospiraceae bacterium
TTTCCGGTCCAGAGCTCGTAGTAGCGGCCCTTCTGCGCAAGGAGCTCCTCGTGGCTGCCGCGCTCGATGATGCGGCCGTGCTCGAGGACCAGAATCTGGTTGCTGTTGCGGATTGTGGAGAGCCTGTGGGCGATGACAAAGGTCGTCCTGCCGTGCATCAGGCGGTCCATGCCGTTCTGGACGATCTTCTCGGTTCTGGTGTCGATGGACATGCAGACGTCCTTTTTGTACTTACCGAGATACCCGGCAATCTCCTTCAGCATGTGGTCTCGCCTTCCTGATCCTGGACGCTCTTTCTCCAGGAAGCCATGTTTTGGTAAACCTTGAGAAGCAGGCGGTTCAGCTCTGCCAGCTCCTCCTCTGTCAGGTTTTCAGACAGCTGGTTTCTCTTCCGGTCCGTGTTCTTGCAGGAGATAAGAAGCGCCTCTCCCTTCGGTGTGAGCATCACGGAGTTCTGCCGCTTGTTCGCCGCATCC
This sequence comes from uncultured Lachnospiraceae bacterium, assembly GCA_900318875.1. Lineage (GTDB taxonomy): Bacteria > Bacillota > Clostridia > Lachnospirales > Lachnospiraceae > CAG-791. The sequence goes on from ONMH01000029.1 coordinate 477, forward strand.
TCCTTGCGCCAGATCAGGCCCTTCTCCTCGAGGCGGAACACGGTGCCGCTGATGGCAGGATGGGACACGCCGAGCTTCTCCGAGAGCTCCTTCTGGGGCACGCTGTGGTCCCGGTTCCGGTCCAGGTATGTGAGGATGCCGAGCTGGGTCACGGTAACCCCCTCGCCCTCGAGCTGGGCATTGCGCCCTGCCAGAAACTGGTCATGCAGGAGCTTCAGCTTGTATCCCAGCGGCGACGTTTCAAAAAGAGTGGTATCCAGTTCCATGTTTTCTCCTTATGGATCTTCTATCCTGTATAGTTAACACGTTACATGTTGCGGCCACTGCTAATCTAAGACTTTTTCTGATTCCTGTCAATAAAAAATCATCAAAAAAAGCGCACAGGATCATCTCCCGTGCGCAGGTATCTCAAGATTGTCAATTGAACATCGTGTCATTTGGCTGGTTTTTCATAGACCTTTCGGTTTCGCCTGGCCAGTTTCGCGGAGGCTGCAAGCACCGCTTCGTCAAAAGTCGCGCGGATGGTATCCCCCGATGGAACCTCGCGGGCAGCCCTGGAAAGTTTCTGATTTGCTCTATCCTTTGCCCCATTCATTGCTCTGTTTCCGTCATCATTGTCTCCCCAAAGCTTACAGCAGGAGCCCTGCCTCCGGGTGCAGCACTCTCTTTTCCCGGTTCCTGTCAGATGGCCTCCACCATCGTAAAGACGCAGACACTTCTTGCCTGGACGCTCACGACCACGCGGGAGAGGTAGGCGGGTTCCTCCCGACACTGCTTGGCAAGGTCCTCCTCTGCGGTGTCGATGCAGATGCCCCAGGCATAGCCCTGCGGCAGGGCCGGCAGGCGCACGGACACGTTCTCCCAGTAGGGATTGACGACGAGGTACACCACATCGTCTTTCTCCTTCTCAGGGTCATATCCCGCGAAGAGGACGCCGAGGGTCTTCGTGTCGCTGGTGATGCAGTGATTGTCCGGGTTGCTGTCGCTGATGGAGAGCTTCGGCAGGCCGCACTTTGCGGGCTGCAGCTCCCGGGAGATCACGCGGTGCTTCTTGCGGAAGGCGATCATCCCGCAGTAGAACTCGAAGAACTTGTGGTTCTTCTTTAAGTCATCCCAGTTGAGCCAGCTGATCTCGTTGTCCTGGCAGTAGCTGTTGTTGTTGCCGAACTGCGAGTTTGCAAACTCGTCGCCGGAGAGGATCATCGGCGTTCCGCGGGAGCACATGAGCGTTGCGATCGCGTTGCGCATCATGCGGAAACGGAGGGAGAGGACGCCTGGATCGCTCGTATCCCCCTCTGCGCCGCAGTTCCAGCTGCGGTTGTCATTGGCGCCGTCCGTGTTGTTCCAGCCGTTCTCCTCGTTGTGCTTGTTGTTGTAGGAGTACAGGTCGTAGAGCGTGAATCCGTCGTGGCAGGTCAGGAAGTTCACACTGGAGGTATAGCCCTTGTAGACACTGTAGTACAGGTCCAGGGAACCGGTGATGCGCTGTGCCGCCTCCGGGGCGCACCAGGTGTTGCCCTTCAGGAAGTCCCGCATGGTGTCGCGGTACTTGCCGTTCCACTCCGCCCAGCGGTTGTAGGCAGGAAAGCTCCCCACCTGATACATGCCTCCCGCATCCCAGGACTCGGCGATCAGCTTGACATTGCCGAGGATCGGGTCATAGGCAAGACGCTTTAGGAGCGGTGGGTCCTCCAGTGGCTTGCCATTCTCATCCCTTCCCAGGATGCTCGCAAGGTCGAACCGAAAGCCGTCCACGTGGTAGCCGGTCACCCAGTAGCGCAGGCAGTCCACAATGAACTGCTGCACGACCGGGTGGTTGCAGTTTATGGTATTGCCGCAGCCGGAGAAGTTGTAGTAGTGGCCGTCCGGCGTGAGCATGTAGTAGATGTTGTTGTCGATGCCGCGGAAGGAGATAAACGGTCCGAACTCGTTTCCCTCTGCCGTGTGGTTGAACACGACGTCCAGGATAACCTCGATGCCGTTCTCCTTGAGGAGCTGGATCATCTCCTTGAGCTCTCTTCCCTCCCGGTTGTACTCGGCAGAGGCCGCATAGCTCGTGTTGGGGGCAAAGAAGGCGACGGTGTTGTAGCCCCAGTACTCGTAAAGGTGCTTGTCCCTGTACATGTGGCCGGAGGCGACCTCGTCGAACTCGAAGATCGGCATGAGCTCGACGGCGGTGACCCCGAGCTGCTTCAGGTACGGGATCTTCTCGATGATGCCGGCAAAGCTCCCCGGGTAGGTGACGCCGCTCGAGGGGTGCCTGGTAAAGCCGCGGACATGCATCTCGTAGATGATGGAGTCCTCCATGGGCGTATTCGGAAAGCGGGTGGTATCCCAGTGGAAGTTGTTCTTGACAACACGCGCCCGGTAGGAGCCGTTTGCCGTCTTCTCCTCTCCCCACTTTCTCTGTCCGACGACAGCCTTGGCGTAGGGGTCCAGGATGATTCTCGTCTTGTCAAAGCGAAGGCCCCTTGCAGGGTCCCAGGGACCGTCCAGGTGGTAGGCATACTCGAAGTCCTCGACGTTGAGGCCGAAGATCATGATGGACCAGGTCTTGCCGATGCGGTAGCTGTCCGGGATTTTGATTACGGCGTAGGGGTCCGGGGCCTTTCTGTGGTAGAGCAGAAGCTCACAGGACGTCGCCTGGAGCGAGGAGATCGTGAAGTTCACACCGCCGGGGAGCTCTGTGGCTCCGTTGAGCTCACAGTTGCCGGGCCTTGTCTTGAACCCGCAGATCACGTCTGTGGGGGTCCAGTGGTTCATGACCGCACTGCCCAGGTCCTCGTACATCTTGTCGACGCGTTCCTTGTATTCCGTGTTGATAGACTGCTCCCTCGCATTGGAGGCGATGAGCTCCTGTACCACGTCGTTTAATTTCATGATGCAGCTCCTTCGATGCTAATTTTGTACAGATTTAACTATTATTTTAGCAAACTCAGGAGACAGATGACAGGGAAACCCGGGAGGGGGAGTCCCGGTTTCCGTAGAAAATGAGACCGACTTTTCGTCAGAATTTCGCATTTTGCGAAAATGAGCACCCTCTTTCGTAGAGAGTGCTCAAAGATGTGTCTGCAGTTTATGCAAAGTGTCCAAACTTCTGAATTCCAGAGATTGGTTCTGCCGTTTTCCGGCGGTCTTCCATTCCCTTCTCTACTCTATTGCAGACTTCAGAATCGTGGCAAGGTAGTTTGTGATCTTCTTTGCGCCCTCTGTGTTTGCATGCAGGTGGTCCGCCGCATCCTCTTGGTAGACATAGTCCATCGCTTCGATGGCAGAGCGCTCATTGAGGTCCAGGAAGGGGACATTGTTGGCAGCTGCAAGGTTCTGCGCCGAGTCATGCATCGGCTCTGACCACCAGGAGATCGGGGTCTTCACAAGAAAGAGAGTGATCCCGTTCTCTTCGCAGAGCGCAGCGATCTTTTCAAAGTAGTACTTTGAAAGTGCTGTGATCTGCCCCGTCTGCATCATTTCATAGGGTTTTCCGTCGTCAGTCTCAAGGGAGGTGTAGCGGACGGATCCGTCCGCTTCGAGCGGGGCGTACGGAGAATCCCCGATCACCTCGTCCCTTGGGCAGTACCCTCTGTTTTCTGTCTTCCCTAAGAGCGAAGCAAAGGAGTCCTCCCCGAAGGCCTCGGCAGGGGTGATCTCCTTCCACCTCTCATGGTAGCGAAGGAGCGGAAAGTACAGGTCCTGCTTATTGTAGGTGTCCGGTTTCATGCGCACAAGGTGGGATACCGCCTGCCGCTTTACGGCGGAGGGACGCATAAAGTCAAAGGCCTTGTGGACGGAGCCCTCATTTCCCAGGGTGAAGTACAGGTAGTAGGCGTCGAGGACGACGGCTTTCGGCTTCTGGTACCAGAGCGCCTCCCGCAGCCAGTAGTAGGAGGTAAAGAGGCTCTGCTGGGAGGAGGCGAGGTTCCAGGAGACAAGGCCTGTCCTCTTTTCCAGTTCCGCCGGGGAGAAGGCGCAGTAGGCGTTGGAGGAGCCAAGGAACAAGACATCCATGGAGTTTTTCTCCTCCCCATAGAAGCCCTCATAGGTTGCCACGGCGCTGTAGTTCTCATTCTCCTTTCCCTTGAGATCGAGGACCAGGGAGAGACCGGCGAACAGGAGCGCCGCAAGGAGGACAAAGACAAGATCCCGGAGGAGGAGCTTTGTCTTTTTTCCTGCAGGAAGAAGGAGAAACAGCGTATCTTCCGGGGCACCGGCGTGCTTTTTTCTGATGCTGCTGTTCTCAGAATTCTCCATAGATGAAGTCCTTTGCATGGTACCCCGCACCGTAGGTTCCAAAGACCACCACGACGGCGATCAGCGAAAGCTCCAGGAGAAACCGCACGGGGAGGGGAAGGCGGTCAAGCCGGTCAGAGAGCGCATCCTTTCCATTTCCTGCGCGCTCCTGCAGGAAGCTTACCAGAAACAGGACTGCAATCGCCGTGGCGAGAACCGCCATGTCCTTTGCATCGGTTCCTGCAGCAAGGAGCTGCTCGGAAAAGGTTCCGGTGCCCTTTGCCCCGGTGAGGATTCTCTGAAACAGGCCTGCCGCGGCGGACAGGCTCTGCGCCCTAAAGATCACCCAGGCGATTGTAACGAGTAGGAAGGTAAGGAGCATCCGCGGAATGCGGCGGAGGAAGGAGATCCCAAAGGAGGCATGTTCCTGTTCCTGCTCTGTTTTCTTCCTTCCGATCCCCAGGGCATCCTCTGCGATCTGGTAGATCGCATGGAGAAGGCCCCAGACGAGAAAAGCGGGGGAGCCCCCGTGCCAGAAGCCGGAGACAAGGAAGGTGAGAACAAGGTTCCGGTACTTTATCGCCTTTCCTCTTCTGCTCCCGCCAAGGGGGATGTAGACGTAGTCCCGGAGCCAGGAAGAGAGCGTGATGTGCCACCTTCTCCAGAAGTCCCGGATGCTTGTGGCAAAGTAGGGGTGGCAGAAGTTCTCCGGGAGGCGAATTCCAAAGAGTCCTGCGGTCCCCAGGGAGAGACAGACGCAGGAGGAGAAGTCCGCATAGAGCTGAATGCTGTAGAGGACGGCAGACAGAGCTGCCATTCCACAGGAGAAAGCGCTGACATCCTCAAAGACGGCATCGACAAGGATCCCTGCCCGGTTGGCAAGGACGAGCTTTAAAAAGAGCCCCCAGAGGATGAGGCGAAGGCCATGGACGAAGTTTTTGTCCACAAAGCGGCGGCCCGTGGCAAGGCTGTCCCCCGTCTCCTTGTACCTTGCAATCGGACCCTGAACAAGCTGCGGAAAGAAGGAGGCAAAGAGAAGGTACTTTGCAGGATTTTTCTCTGCCTGGCACTTCCCCGCCCAGATGTCTGCGAGATAGGCGGCAAGAAGCAGGGTATAGAAGGAAAGGCCCACAGGGCGCGGGAAAAGCTTTGCTTTATCCGCTGACAGGATGTGCAGCGCGGCAAGATAGTCCTCCGCTTTGACCGCAATAAGGGGGAGAAAGATGATGACAAGCGAGAAGGCAAGAGGGAGGGAGCTCTTCTTCTCCTTCCTTTTTGCCTCGAGCATCCGGGAGAAGAGATAGCCGAGGGCAAGGGTTCCAAAGAAGACGATGCCTGCCGGGACAGAGGAAAGGGAAAGAAGGGCAAACGCAAGGCTTCCCCCTGTCAGCACGAGGTAACGGCTTCGGAGCGGGAACAGGCAGTACAGAACAAACACCGCGGCGACAAGTGCCGCGTACGGAAACGAAACATAGTCCATGGATGTGGACTCCCCTCTAGGATTCTCGGCTTCATTATAATCCAGCAGAGCCGCTCCGTGGCGATTTCTTTCGGGCAGGGAGCCGGGATGGATCGCTGGGAAGCAGAGGGGAGCCCTTCTGCGGCAGGGGCGATAGGCGGAATTCCGCGCTCCCACTGGGCACAGTGTCAGAGAGCCAATTTGTATCTTCCATTCCCTGGTCTGATTTCTGATACAGGCAGGGCACTGCTACCAGAGATCAGGGCGCAGGGTTCTCAGAGAGCCGCTCCTCTGCCATTTCAACGCTGCGATCCTGAACATCTCCCATCGTTCTTGCTGTCCATGGATCGAAGAACGCAAAAAAACACCCCAGAGCGATATCGCTCCGGGGCGTCTTGTTACGCTGGTCTGCCGAAATTATGCGGGATAAGCGCCGTTCTTGGTGTCAGCCTTGGTGAGGTCGACCTTGGTCTCCTGCGCATCTCTCCACTTGAAGAAGTCAGCAGCGACCTGCGGGAAGAGTGCATAGGACAGCACATCCTCCTCGCTCTTTGCGCCATGCTCCTTGCCCTCTTTCGTGAACTTGTCCATAGCAGGGGCAATGAGATCTGCGGGTCTGCAGGTGATGCGCTCCTCGTCGCCGATGATCTTCTTGACGACATCGGGGTTCATCGGCTTGATGGTCTGGCCGTACTTGCCGCGGACCAGATCCTTGGTCTGCTCGGTGCAGACCTTGTATCTCTCGCCGAACAGGACGTTCATGACGGCCTGTGTGCCGACGATCTGAGAGGAAGGTGTGACGAGCGGCGGCTCGCCCAGATCCTTGCGGACTCTCGGGACCTCCTCGAGAACCTCGGTGAGCTTGTCGCCCTTGCCCTGCTCATCCAGCTGCTTGATCATGTTGGAGAGCATGCCGCCGGGAACCTGATACAGCATGGTTCTGGTGTTGACGCCGAGGACCTTGGTGCTCATGAGGCCGGACTTGATGCACTCCTCGCGGTAAGGCGTGAAGTAGTCGGAGATCTTCTTCAGGGTGTTCTGGTTCAGGCCCGTGTCATACGGGGTTCCGCGGAATGCCTCAACCATGACGTCGGTGGAAGGCTGAGAAGTACCCATGGAGAACGGTGTGGTTGCGCAGTCGATGATATCGACGCCAGCCTCTGCCGCCTTCAGGTAGGTCATGGAAGCCTGTCCGGAGGTGTAGTGGGTGTGCAGATCGATCGGGAGCTTGGAGCCTCTCTTTAATGCGGAGATCAGCTCGTAAGCGGTGAACGGACGAAGAAGTCCGGACATATCCTTGATGCAGATGGAGTCTGCACCCATCTCCTCGATCTGTCTTGCGATGTTCTCCCAGTACTCCATGGTGTAGGCATCGCCCAGGGTGTAGACGAGGGCGATCTGTGCATGGGCACCTGCCTCCTTCGTTGCCTTGACAGCGGTCTTCATGTTGCGGAGATCGTTCAGGCAGTCAAAGATACGGATGCGGTCAATGCCGTTCTCGACGGACTTCTTCACGAAGCGGTCGACGACATCGTCTGCATAGTGGGAGTAGCCCAGGATGTTCTGGCCACGCAGCAGCATCTGGGTGGGGGTGTTCTTAAAGTGGGACTTCAGGGTACGAAGTCTCTCCCAGGGATCCTCGTGCAGGAAGCGAAGGCAGGAATCAAATGTTGCACCGCCCCAGCACTCCACTGCAGCATATCCGACCTGGTCCATTGTGTCCAGGATGGGAAGCATTTCTTCAATCGGCATTCTCGTTGCGATCAGGGACTGGCCTGCGTCACGCAGCACGGTCTCCATGATCTTCACGGGATGCTTTGCAACCTGTTCAGCCATTGTTATTCTTCTCCTTCAAAGATTGTAATCCAGTTTATGCAGCGATTCCGAACACTGCCATGAACACACCTGCAACGACTGCCGTTCCGATCACGCCGGCCACGTTCGGTCCCATTGCGTGCATGAGAAGGAAGTTTGTGGGATCCTCCTCGGCACCGACCTTCTGGGAGACACGGGCAGCCATGGGAACTGCAGACACACCGGCGGAGCCGATGAGCGGGTTGATCTTGCCGCGGGTGACGACCTTCATGATCTGGCCGAACCAGACGCCGGCTGTAGTACCGAAGATGAAGGCGATAAGACCCAGAGCGACGATCTTCAGGGTGGTTGCGTTCAGGAATGCGCTTGCGCTTGTCGTCGCACCGACGGAAGTTCCGAGCAGGATGACGACGATGTACATCAGGGCGTTGGAAGCAGTCTCCTGGAGCTGTCTCACGACGCCGCACTCACGGAACAGGTTGCCGAGCATCAGCATACCGACAAGAGGTGCCGTGGTGGGAAGGATCATGCAGACCACGATCGTGACGACGATCGGGAACAGGATTCTCTCGAGCTTGGAGACAGGGCGAAGCTGCTCCATGCGGATAGCTCTGTCCTTATGGCTGGTGAACAGCTTCATGACAGGGGGCTGGATGATCGGGACCAGGGACATGTAGGAGTACGCAGCGACTGCGATGGGTCCCATGATGTCTGTCTGTCCCAGCTTGCCGCACAGGAAGATCGAGGTCGGGCCGTCAGCGCCGCCGATGATGGAGATGGCTGCGGCGGCCTTGCCGTTAAAGCCCAGGGCGATGGCGCCGAAGTACGCGGAGAAGATGCCGAACTGCGCTGCGGCACCAAGAAGGAAGCTGACCGGGTTCGCAATGAGCGGACCGAAGTCTGTCATCGCACCGACGCCCATGAAGATCAGGGACGGCAGGATGGACCACTGATCCAGCTGATAGAAGTACCACAGGAGACCGCCTGCTGAGCCCTCGCTTGCCGGCGCTGCGATGATGTCAGGATAGATGTTGACAAGCATCATGCCGAAGGCGATCGGAACAAGGAGAAGGGGCTCGAAGTCATGGACAATTGCGAGATAGAGGAAAACACAGGCAATGGCGATCATGAGGTAGTTGCCCCAGGTCAGCTGAGCGAAAGCGGTCTGGTGTAATAAGTTGGTTAAGGTATTTGCGATATAACTCATACGTTACGACCTCCAGAGTAGCCAGAGGAAGTGCCTCTGACGATTTGCGCTTTTGCCGGGATATCAGTTCAGAGTTGCGAGTACAGCACCCGCCTCGACAGCATCGCCGACTGCGCAGTCAATGGAGGCAACAGTTCCGTCTGCAGGAGCAACCATCGGGATCTCCATCTTCATGGCCTCGACCACGACAACGGCATCACCCTTCTTGACGGCATCGCCAACCTTCTTCTCGATCTTGAAGACCTTGCCGGCAGCGCCTGCGGTGATCTTCGTGCCGCCCTGTGCGCCGGATGCAGCTGCCTTCTTGGCAGGAGCAGCTGCCTTCGGAGCAGCCTTCGGTGCTGCAGCAGCCTTGGGCGCTGCAGGTGCAGCGGTCTCGCCCGTCTCCTCGACGGTGACATCATATGCTGTGCCATTCACGGTAATGGTATAATTCTTCATTTTGAACCTCCACTGTATTTGATGGTCTGTTTTCTTTTCCCCGGACTCCCTGGTCCGGAATACGTTACCTGTTTCTGGACTTTCTGATCGAGCGGACCTGGAAGCCGCTTGTCGTCTTCTTTCCTTCGCTTGCCGCAATGGCAGCTGCGATCACGGCAACGAGCTCGCCGTCATCTGCAAGTTCTTCCGGCTCCCCGGCAGCAGCTTCTGCAACTGCCTGCTCCGGCGTCACATCTTCCTTCACAGCCTGTTTCTTCTTCTGTCCGTTCGGCAGGAACTTGAACAGCGAGATGAGGAGTGCCAGCAGGATCAGGATGACGAACGTGGTGCCCATGCCGAGCACGGTGTTGAGGCCTGCCTGCTCCATCAGCTCTGCAAAGGAGTAGTTGACGTTGTACTGCATGCTCGTGAGGGTGCCGCTTGCGGAATCCACGTTCAGGGTGACATAGCCGTCGTGTCCGGTGCCCTCGTAGCCGATGACGATCTCATAGGTGGAGTCGTCCGGCATCACGACATACTCATCGTCAGAGCGGAAGCTCTCGATGGTGCCGATGTCTTCCTTCACGGAATCATAGGACTCGATTGCGGCGGTGATGGCGTCGTTGTCCGCATAGGCTTCTGCCTGGCCGGCATCTGCCGCCTGGGCAACGCCCGTCACGTAAGACTCACCAAAGCTGATCAGCTGGGACTCCACAGAGGAATCGACGGGTGCTCCCGTGACCTTTGTCTCCTTGGCGCCGCAGCCCGTAAGACCGAAGACACAGGTAATGACTCCAAGTGTAGCCAACCATTTTTTCATTGTGCTGTATCTCCTTTTCTTATACGGTGCCGTGCTTCTTGGAAAGAACTTCCTCTCTCTTGGTATAAAGCATCTCGAGAGCACCGATGACATACTTGCGAAGATCTGCGGGCTCTGCGATCTGGTCGACATATCCTCTTGCGGCTGCGGAAGCGGCTGCGTTCTGAAGGGTATCGTACTCCTTCTCCACAGCGGCCTTCTCGTCTGCGCTCTTGCCGGCAGCGAGAATCTCAGCGGCATGCTTTGCATCGATGACGCCGATCTTTGCGTCCGGAAGGGCAATCGTGATATCAGCGCCGACGGCCTTGCTGTTCATGACGGCATAGGCGGAGCCGATGGCGTTGATGATGATGTTGACCTTCGGGGAGGTCGTCTCGGACAGGGCAGCGACAAAGCCTGCTGCAGCCTGCGCGATCGTGGACTCCTCGTCCTTTGTTGCGGCAAAGCCGGTGACGTTGGTCACCGTCACAACAGGGAGCTCGAAGGCATCGCAGAACTTCACGAAGCGGGCAGCCTTGGTCAGGCCCCTGGTGGTGAGAACCGTGTCATAGGAGGCCTTTACCTCACCCTTCTCATCGTAGGAGGCAGCTCTGTTTGCAACAACACCGACGGTTGCGCCGTTTAAGCGGATAAAGCCGGTTGCCATCTCGGGAGCAAAGTCCTTCTTGGTCTCGAAGAATGCGGAATCATCAGCAAGATCAGCGACGCAGATGGAGGGATCCTTCTCTCCTGCCTCGAAGCTGTCGGAAGCACGGTTCAGATCATCCGTGCACTCGGTAACCGCCTCGTCCTCATTGTTGGAGGGAAGCAGGCCGATGCACTCGCGGATCTTGGCAAGGACCTCGTCTTCCGTGCCGACGGCATCGATGTTGCCGTTTGCAGCCTTTGCCTTGGATGCTGCGGTATCATCCTTGTCCTCTGCATTTCCCGGAAGGGCGTTCGGGGAGTTGACGAACAGCTTTGCACCCTCTGCCATGAATGCGAAGTCGCTCATGCCGGCAACCAGTGCCAGGCCGCCGCCGCAGGTGCCGAAGATGCCGGTGATCTGCGGGATCACGCCGGATGCCTTTGCCTGCTCTGCATAGATGGTACCGAATGCGTTCAGGGCATCGGTAGCCTCCTGCAGACGGATGCCGGTGGAATCCAGAAGACCGACAATCGGTGCGCCGGTCTTGATGGCCAGCTCATAGAGTCCGGTGATCTTCTTTGCGTGCATCTCGCCGATGGAACCGCCGAGAACTGCCGCATCCTGAGAGTAGACAAAAACAAGGTTTCCGTCGACCGTGCCGTAGCCAGTCACCACGCCGTCTGAGGGCGTCTGTGCGGGGGTCAGGTTAAAGCTGGTTGCTCTGGCAGTGACAGCAGCGCCAACTTCAACGAAACTGTTTTCATCGAGGAGAGCGTCAATTCTCTCTCTCGCCTTTGAAGAACTGCTCATACTTTAAACCTCCATATATAGTAGCTATTGCTCAAACAGGCTTGATACCTGCAGTGCGCCATGGGAAAGTATAACATACTGCCCCGGAAAAACGAACCGGCAATTGTGAAGAAATTAACAAAAGTTTTGCCCTCGTTTCCCTCAAAGATGACCGATCTGCAAGAGAATCAGCAAATGTCATCTTTATCACAAAGCAAGGTTAACAAAGGCGTTACCCGCATTTTTCTGCCGCTTTCCGGGATTCTACTTATTATTATCAGACGGAGGCACCAATCAGACGCCGAGGCGGCTGTCGACTTCCTTCTCCGCCTCCTCCTTGAACTCCAGGGTCTTTACCGTGTCGGGACCAGGGAGCTCTGTCAGGTCCTTTACGCCAAAGCTTCGAAGGAACTGCTCCGTTGTCCCGAACAGGAGCGGACGCCCCGGGGCATCCTTTCTGCCGAGCTCCTTCACGAGGTCGTAGGAGATCAGCTTGTTGATTGCATAGTCACTGGAGACGCCGCGGATGTCCTCGATCTCTGCCTTCGTGATCGGCTGCTTGTAGGCGATGATGGAGAGGGTCTCAATCACCGAGTCGGACAGGGTGAGCTTCTTGGGCACCCGTGCGATGCGGATCAGGTTCTGGTACTGGCTGCTCGTCGTCGACATCTGCAGGGCGCTGTCAAAGCGCTGGATCATGATGCCGGCATGCCGCTCCTCATACCCCGCCTCGAGCTTTGCCGCCGCATCGGTGATGTGCCGCTCCGACTGGCAGAGGGCCTTGGCAAGATCGGCGATCTCGACCGAGTCCCCCATGGCAAACAGGATCGCCTCAATGGCGGCCATGAGCGCCTCCTCGGTCTGGGGCGGCGTGTAGTCCGCCATCACATCCTGCGGATTCTCCTCCTTTGGCCTCTCCTCGCCGGGGGTGTTCTCCTCGGTGATTCCGCCGGATACCGCGATGTTCTCTTTGCTGATTTCTTCTGCCATGCTGTCCTGTCTTTTCTCTTCTCTTTCCGAACTCAGGCGGAGAACTCGGAAGCGCTTCCTGTCTCCGCAGCGATGTAGCCGATGGTTTCAATGGTGATGTGCCCGAAGAGCTCGTTCTGGGTCACCCGGATCTTTCCGGTCTTCATGAGCTCCAGTACCACGAGGAAGGCGACAATGATCTCCTCTCTCGAGTTCTGCCTCTCGAGCAGATCCCGGAAGTCCGTCATCCGGTGGCTGTTCAGGTAGGCCTTGATGTAGAGCTCCTTGCCGGAGAGGTCCACCTCCTCCCGCTCGATTTTGCCAAAGCGGGATCGCACCGGGTCGACCCTGTACTTCTGCTTTTTGATGACGTCCCGGAAGATCTCCTGGAGCTGGGCCAGAGTGGTACCTTTTAACAGCTCATCGTAGTTGATGGGCGGCAGATACCCCCTGACCTCCTTCGGGAGGAGCTTTTTCTTCCGGTACAGGTTCTGAGAGGCCGCAAGGAGGCGGTCCCGGAGCTCCTGGGACATGTACTTGTAGACCTTGTACTCGAGGAGCTTCTGGACAAGCTCATCCCTGGGATCCTCCTCCTCGCCCTCCTCATTGACCTCCCGGGGAAGGAGCATCCTGCACTTGATGTCGAGGAGCGTCGCCGCCATGACGAGGAACTCGCTCATCACGTTTAAGTCCTCCTTGTGCATCTGATTGACATAGTCCATGTATTGGTCGGTGATCTCCGCGATCGGGATGTCGTAGATGTCGACCTTGTTCTTGTCGATCAGGTGCAGGAGAAGGTCCAGCGGGCCCTCGAACTTCTCGAGCTTGAAGGAGAGCTGGGTGACCTTCCTGTCGTTGAGGTCGCCGCTCTCGACGTCCCGCTCCTCCTCCCGGAGCTCTCTCGTCTCCGTGGTGTCCATCTCCTGCCGGATGGCGGGGATCAGCTCTCCGCCCTCTGCCGGGAGGTCTGCCTCCCGTACCTTGGAGCCCTCTTCAACTGTGCTGTTTTCTCTGATTTCTTCCTGCATGGTTTTCCTGGAGTTTACTTTCCTGTCTGCACGGGACAGGGTCTGCATTTTTATTCCGGAACGATCGTGACCGCACAAAGCTCCGCCGGGTTGAAGATCCTCACGGGAATCGTGTGGGTGCCAAGGCCGCAGGACACGATCAGGGTCCTGTCCTTTGCGGATTTTTCTGTCTCCGGGCGGATGGTCTTCAGGTGATACTCCCCGCAGCAGTACTTCGGAAAGAACGTGTAGTCAGGGCTTAAGAGCCCGTGCCGCCCAAAGCGTACAATCCCGCCGTGGATGTGACCGCAGAGCGTCAGATCTGCGCCCCACTGGGCGTACTGCGGAAAGTACTTGGGGTTGTGGGTGACAAGCAGGGTGAAGATATCGGGATCCGGATCGAAGCCGAGTGTCTTTTCCACCTCATCCTCCTCCGGGCGCCATCTCCGCAGCTTGTCGTAGGAGTCGTGGATCAGTTCCAGGCCGCAGAGGTCGATTCCCTCAAAGCGGATCCTCTCATTGTGAAGGCTCACAACACCTGCCGCCTTCAGCTTCTCCTCATAGGCATCGTTCAGGTCTCTGGCAAGATGGGACCCGGGCATCCCCGGCCGCTCCTCGTTGTACTCTGTCTGCCGCATCGCATCCTCATGGTTGCCGTTGACGGCAAAGACGGGACAGATCTTCGACAGGGCACAAAAGAGGCGGATCGGTTTTTCCATGAACGACTCCGTGGTGTCGTACATCGCCTTTTTTGCAATGATGCTGTCGCCGCCGGAGAGGACCGCATCCGGGTGCTCGTCTGCAATCGCGCGGATCAGCGCTTCGTTGTTCTTTCCGTACTCCTTCTCATGGAGATCGGACACAAAAACAAAGGTAAGTTTTCTGCTTACCTTTGCGGATCGGACTTCATACCTTCGAATGACAAACCTTGTGTCGTCGAGGACTGCGATGACAGCAAGTAAGAGCACCGCAAGGGCCAGGATGACGAGGAGAATTCCTGCTTTTCCCATGAAGCAGATTATATCGGGTCATACAGCCCTTGGCAACAAAATCCTGTGGATTCCTGTACTTCCGGATACAAGATACAGCGCCTGTTGGCGGTCTGCAGGGCATGAAAAAACCTCCGGCATTCGGATTGCCGGAGGTCGTTGTTGTTGTCCCCTAATGGTTCCGCAGCAGGCGGATCAGTTGTACTTTCTCTTTCTTGCTGCCTCAGACTTCTTTTTCCGCTTTACGCTGGGCTTCTCATAATGCTCTCTCTTGCGGATTTCCTGCTGGATACCAGCCTTAGCGCAGCTTCTCTTGAATCTTCTAAGAGCGCTGTCAAGAGTCTCATTCTCTTTTACGATAACACTAGACATTTCTTCTACCCTCCCTTCAGTCCCTA
>ONMH01000197.1 GCA_900318875.1 uncultured Lachnospiraceae bacterium
AGATTTGCCCGTAAACAGTATGGTGACACTCTTTTGAAACCGTACTATTGGAAACCGTTGTTTTGGAGCGACAGCTATTTTGTTACTTCGGTCAGTGAACAGTCTGACTAATATCAAAACGTATATTCAGAATCAGTGACGGCATTCACCCATGCCCATTTTTACAAATGGACGTGGTACTCTGCCGTTTTTGATAGATCTGTCTATTTTTGTATTATCCGTCGATTTGAAATCTGTTTGGATTGTCAAACCCCTGTGCCATCCGGTAGAATAAAATACTGTCCCAAAAAGGAAGGGAAGAATGCCCCGGGGCTTCCCGGGGTGCATCAGGATATGGGAGTGACAGCAATCATGGATCAGAAGACATTTGACGAGGAGCAGAAACACTTAACCCTCGTATACGGAAAACTCACCGAGACCTGTGCCGACCTGACAAAGCGCATGGAAGAACTCAACGCCACCGCGGAGGCGGACAAGAAGGACATCCTCTCGAACCTTCGCCTCGACACTGCAGACGACGAGGTCCGGTATGAGACCTACGGCGAGATCGAGACCTGGAACCGCTACATCGACGATTACAACGTCCGCGCCGATGCGATGGGCGCGCGTTTAAAGTCCGTAAAGGCCCTCCTCGAGTCCCCCTATTTTGCAAGGGTCACGATTCAGTTCGACGAGGACGAGGAGCCGGAGGACTACTACATCGGCCGCGCCGCCTTCTCGGAGAACGGCTACGATCAGGTGGTGCTCGACTGGAGAAGCCCTCTTGCAGAGACCTACTACAACCAGGACAACGGAAAGACCTACTACACGGTGGACGGAAAGAAGATTCCCTGCGACCTGCTCCTGCGGCGCCAGTTTGACCTCGACAGGGATCACCTGAACGGGTACTTTGACACGCAGATCGCCATCGAGGATCCCCTTCTTCTTGCCTCACTCTCGAGGGCCCGCACCGACAAGATGCAGTCCATCACCGCGACCATCCAGAAGGAGCAGAACGCCATCATCCGCTATCCGGACGTGCCGGTGATGCTCGTCAACGGCATCGCGGGCTCCGGAAAGACCTCGGTCCTTCTGCAGCGCATCGCCTACCTGTTCTACCACCAGAGAAAGACGCTCCGCCCGGAGAACGTGTACCTGATGACCCTGAATCCGGTGTTCCGCCAGTACATCGACAACGTGCTCCCGGACCTCGGTGAGGAGAACCCGGGCACAATGACCTGGAAGGAGTTTCTCCAGTACGTGCACAACCCGATCCCGGATCCGGGCCTCACAACCGACCCTGCCTCCCTGGAGAAGATCGACCGGGAACTCTCTGACTTTGTCCTTGAGAAGGAGGACCTCATCTCGATCCGCCAGAAGGGAAAGACCGTCCTCCACACGGACGAGATCCTGCAGGTTCTGCGGCGCCATCCGAACTTAAAGACCGGTGTGCGCCTCATCCAGGTGGCAGAGGATGAACTCGAGGATGAGATCCGGGCTGTGCTCAAAAAGAGAAGAGAGCAGCAGGATAAGACGGAGAATGACCTGTCTTATGACACGGCAGAGGATGCAAAGGACGAAAACCAGATCGAGAACGACTTTGGCGGTGCCTTCAGCATGGCAAGGAGTTTTGGCTGGCTCAACATCCAGCACATCGCCCAGAGGTTTTTGAAAAAGCGCCACATCACCTCCATTGAGTGGTTCTACCTGAAGATGGCGCTGACCGGCGAGTGCGACCGCAATGCTTCCTACGTCATGATCGATGAGGTGCAGGACTACACAAAGCCCCAGCTCATGACGCTTGCAAAGTACTTTGTGAACGCAAAGTTCATGCTCCTTGGCGATGAGTTCCAGTCGATCCGGGACAACAACGTCACCTTCCAGGAGATCCATGCGCTCTTTGCGGGCGCGGGAAAGCAGGTGACAGAACTTCCCCTGCAGACGTCCTACCGCTCCTCGCCGGAGATCACGGACCTGTTCGCAGGGCTCCTTCCAAAGGAAAAGCAGCTGGAGGCAAACTCCGTCCAGCGCCCTGGCGTTGCACCAAAAATCCGCTCCTTCGCAGAACATGCGGACTACGTTGCAGCCCTGAAGGAGGAGATCGGAGAAGCAGGGAAGAAGGATGGCCTCACAGCGGTCATCTGCCGCGACAGGCGCTCCTTCCAGAGCATCACGGACCTTCTCGGAAAGGACTATCTGCCGGCAGTCAGCAAGGAGGAACCCCTGCCGAAGAAGGGCGCCTTTCTCATCGAGCTTGTCAATGCCAAGGGCCTTGAGTTTGACCATGTGATCCTGCCGGATGCGAACGCAAAGTACTACCCGGAGGACCTCCTCTCGAGACACTGCCTCTACACGGCGATCTCCCGGGCAACGACCAGCCTCACACTGCTTGCAGAGGG
>ONMH01000074.1 GCA_900318875.1 uncultured Lachnospiraceae bacterium
TGAACTGAATTCGGAAACTGGTCAAAGGGCTGCACCGCCTGCAGGGCATATCCGCCCTCCCGCAGGATTTTCAGATCCCTGGCGAGGGTCGCCGGATCACAGCTCACGTAGACAAGGCGCTGCGGCCGGACCTTCAGGATCGTGTCAAGGCACCTAGGATCACAGCCCTTCCTTGGCGGATCGACAACAACCACGTCCGGCACATCCCCCGTCTTCTCCACGTAGGCAGGGAGGACCTCCTCCACCTTTCCCACCTGGAAGACGGCATTCTCAATGCCGTTTTCCCTGGCGTTGTTCCTCGCATTCTCAATGGCGGCCGGGATCACCTCCACGCCGAAGACCTTGCTCGCAGATCCCGCAAGAAACAGGGAGATCGTGCCGACACCGCAGTAGAGATCCCAGACTTTCTCCCGGCCGGTAAGCCCCGCAAAGTGCAGGGCGGTGCTGTAGAGCTTCTCCGTCTGTTTTGGATTCACCTGATAGAAGGAGAGCGGGGAGATGCCAAAGCGAACCTCCCGTAGGGGTAATGATCCAAAGGAAGCCCTCTGTCCTACTGTCCCGGTGCCCTCTTCCTCATAGGAGACCGGATACACATGGAGGGTGTCCTGGATGTGATCCTGCCCCCAGAGGACACGAATCTGCTTTCCCATCACCACGTTCGTCCGCTCTCGATTGACACAGAGACTGATGGAGGTCATCCCCGGGATCTCCTGAAGGGTGTCGACAAGCCCGGTCTCGTCCGGGACTCTGTCGCTGTTGATGACAAGGCAGACCATGAGCTCCTTCGAGTACAGACCGTTCCGTATGAGGACATGCCGCACCGTGCCCTTCCCCGTCGTCTCGTCGTAGGCAGGGACGCGGTTTTTTTCCATCCAGGAGAGGATCCGGTTCAGGATGACCCCATTTCCCTCTCTCCCGATCAGGCAGTCCCCCATCGGGATGATCGCATGGGTTCTGCCGGCATAAAAGCCCGCCACGGGCTTTCCATCCTTCCCGGTCCCGATGGGGACCTGGGCCTTGTTCCGGTAGCGGAAGGGCTCCTCCATCCCGATGATGGGGTGCATCACCCGGGAGAGCTCCTCCTCCGGGATCCCGCCGATGCGCGTGAGGAGGTTCCGGACCCGGTTCTCCTTAAAGCGAAGCTGCTCCGGATAGGCCAGCGCCTGTAGCTGGCAGCCGCCGCAGGGACCCGCGATGGGACAGGCGGGGGAGACGCGGTGCGAAGAGGATGTGACCACCTCCTGGAGCTTTGCATAGCCCATGTTTTTCCCGGCCTTCATGATCTTTACAAGGACTGTGTCCCCGATGACTGCATCCTTCACAAAAAGGGTATAGCCATCTGCATGGCCAATACCCTCTCCGTCATTTCCGATATCCGTGATCGGGATGGTCACAAGGTCATCCTTCCGGAAGGCCCTCTGCGATCCCTCCCGCTCTGTCTTTTTGTTCTGGTTCCGGTGCTCCGGTGCCCTGCTCTTCACTGTCTCACCCCGTCGTGCGGCGGATGTTGGAGTTTAAGAGGCTCTGCCAGCCGAGCCAGCTCGAGTCGGATTTGGCATCCGATGCCAGCGTCTCCTTGAAGATCTCCAGCTTTGCATCCGCATTGTCTGCGAAATTCAGTGCTGCCGCCTCTGCCAGGGCCGGCACCTTCGGGGAACCGTACTCCAGCTCCCCGTGGTGAGCGAGGATGCAGTGGCGCAGCTCATTGGACAGGGACTGTGGGAAGTCCGGAATCTTCCGGATCGCCTCATCGATCATCTCCACGCCGATCACGATGTGCCCAATCAGCTGTCCCTCATCCGTGTAGTCATTGGCCGGGAAGGCGGAGAGCTCCCGCGTCTTTCCGATGTCGTGGAACAGGGCTGCCGTGAGCAGCAGGTCCCGGTTCAGGAACGGATAGTTGTCCGCAAAGGCATTGCAGAGCTTCATGACGTTCAGAGTGTGCTCGAGCAGTCCTCCCACGTAGCTGTGGTGCACGGTCTTTGCCGCGGAGGAGTGCTTGAAGGCCTCCTTGAACTCCTTGTCCTCCACAAAGTAGCAGATGATCAGCTTTCTCAGGTACGGATTCTTTACCGTGTTGGCCAGATCGATCAGCTCCTTGTACATGCCCTCGATGTTGCGCTTCGTGGAGGGGATGTAGTCCTCCGGATTGTACTCTCCCTCCCGGCACTTCCTCGCGCGCTTTACGGAGAGCTGGAAGCGGTTCATGTAGATCTTGACATCACCGAGAATCTCGATGAAGTCCCCCTCCGAGAAGTCGTCAATGCCCACGTTCTGGGGATCCCAGATCTTGGCGTCGAGCGTCCCGGTCTTGTCCTGGAGCAGGAGGGATTCGTACTCCTTGCCATTCTTGTTCTTGAGGGTGAGCTTCTTCTTGCAGAGGTAGATGCCGCTCAGGGTCTCCCCCTCCTTGATATCCGCAATGAATTTCATTCTGATTCTATCCTTTCTGCCTCAGTGCTGCTCCTGCGTGGTGATCCTGTCTGCAGGGGTCACCGTAAGAGATGCACTCTCATATCCGTCTTTGCCCTGCCGCATGATTGTGACCGCGGTCTGCTGTCCCGGCTCCGCTTTCTTCAGGGCATTCACAAGGTCACTCTTGTTCGCGATCTGGTCTGTCCCAAAGGCCTGGATCACATCCCCTGCCTGAAGTCCCGCGTTCATGGCCGGGGAGTCCATCTCCACCTGTGTAACGTAGCAGCCCGCAGGGACACCCTGTTCCTTCTGCACGCTCTCCGGCACATCTGTCCCGTGAACGCCGAGACAGGCAAGGGAGGATGCGTTGGAGAGGGCCTCGATCAGGGGCTTGAGCTCCGTGATTCCCAGGGCGGAGATCAGGTTCTGGGTATCCTTGCGGTTGAGATCCATGTCGACCCAGCCGATCACCCTGCCCTTCAAATCTGCAAGCATGCCGCCCGCCTGGGTGCTGCCGTAAATATCCGTCTGAATGCCTGTAAAAGCACTGTCCGTGATGTCAATGGAGAGAGCGGCATTGGTCACAATGCCGTAGGCGACAGACCCCTGGGTGCCGGAGGGGCTGCCCACCGCGATGACGGGCTTTCCCAAAAGGTCCGCCCTAGCACTGCTCCCCAGCGTCGCCGTGGTCACAGCGCTCTTTGTGTCCTCCGAGAGGGCATTCTCGTCTACAGACAGCACACACAGTCCCGTCACGCTGTCCTTTGCCTGCACCTTTGCCGTGGCGCTTGTGCCGTCGCTGAAGGTCACCCTGATCTCCTGGGCATCCTCCATCTCCTCCCCGTCCGCAAGGACAAGGAGCCGGTCATTCTGGTTTGCGACGATGACGCCGCTCGTCTTTCCGGCGTCCTCATAGGCATCTCCAGCCCAGTCCGTGTCTGCGTGGGTTCCGGTCACCGTGACCATCGAGGTTTGCAGCGTCTTTGCCACCTCGCTCAGGGAGCTGTACTGCGCCTCCACGGCATCTGTGCTCGTCGTATCCGCCTGCAGGTCCTCACGGATGGAGGTCTCAATCTCCTCCCTGATCTTGTCCTTGTCAATGTCCAGCTGGGAGATGGCCTGGCTCACCGCCTCTTCCGTCTCCTGCTGGTGGATCTGCGTGTCGCTCTGGATCATGTCCTCGGGGGACATCTCCTCGGTCGTCGCCTCCGGGAAGGTCACGGCGGTCTCCGCCTCCTCGCTGGGTCCCGTCATCCTGCTGATGAGGGGCTCCAGGAGAATAAAGACAACACAGGCGATGACGCCGAAGAGCACTGCAAAGGCGACCGTGATCACGGTCCTTCGGAAGAGCTTCTTCCGGTTGACCGGCCTCGCCTTGATCTTCTCCTTCATGAAGTCCACATCGACGGCGCCGTTTTCCCCGTCCGTCTCTGCCTTACCGGTGTCCCGGTTTTTCTTCTCTTCCTGCATGGATTTCTCCCGTATGGGCGCATTCTGCGCCGATCTGCCGATGTTCCAGTATACCACACCGAAAGGTTCCCATGTGGTATACTGCATTTTATGAATGAAAAAGTAATGCGCATCACCGAATACAACAGAATTCTGGAGCTTCTGGCACAGCACGCGACCTCCGCACCCGGAAAGGCCCTGTGCATGGCACTGCAGCCCATGCGGGACCTGGCGGACATCGAGAAGGCCCAGAGCCAGACGGAGGCTGCCCTCTCCTACCTGTTTGCCAACGGCTCCATCAGCTTTGGGAACACAAGGGACTTCTCCGACACCATCAAGGCGCTCGCCATCGGGACCACGCTCCCGGTGCAGGATCTCCTTGCCCTGGCGGCCTTCCTGGAGAACATCGCCAGGGTCAGGCTCCACACGCCGGAGGACGAGAACAATCCGCTCTACGACCTGTTTGACTGCCTGTATCCCCTGACCCCCCTCTCCACCGAGATCCGCCGCTGCATCCTCGCAGAGGACCAGATCGCGGACGATGCAAGTCCGGACCTCCGGAAGATCCGCAGGGACATCGAGAATACAGACAGCCGCATCCACGCCCAGCTGGGCAAGATGGTGAACTCCACCTTCTCCTCCTACCTGCAGGATACGGTCATCACCATGCGGGATGACCGGTACTGCCTGCCCGTCAGGGCGGAGTACAAGGCCCAGGTAAAGGGCATCGTGCACGACTCCTCCTCCACCGGCTCCACGCTGTTCATCGAGCCCGCCTCCATCGTGGAGCTCGGCAACAGCCTTCGGGAGCTTGCGGTCGCCGAGAAGAAGGAGATCGAGCGGATCCTCGCTGCCCTGTCTGCAAAGGCGGCAGAGTCCATCATCGCAATCGAGGACGACCAGAAGAACATGTCCCAGCTGGACTTCATCTTCGCAAAGGCCTCCCTCGCGATGGATATGAATGCCACAAGACCGGTGTTCAATGAGAACCACGTGATCCGAATCCGGAAAGGCCGGCATCCCCTGATCGACAAAAAGAAGGTCGTCCCGATCGATCTTATGATCGGGGAGAACTACGACATGATCATCGTCACCGGCCCCAATACCGGCGGCAAGACCGTGACCTTAAAGACCGTCGGCCTGTTTGAGCTGATGGGCATGGCAGGGCTTCACATCCCGGCGGCAGACCGGAGCGAGCTCTCCGTCTTCCGCCAGGTCTTTGCGGACATCGGAGACGAGCAGAGCATTGAGCAGTCGCTCTCCACGTTCTCCTCCCACATGACCTCCATCGTTCAGATCCTGCGGAAGGCGGACCGGGACTGCCTGTGCCTGTTCGATGAGCTGGGAAGCGGCACGGATCCGACAGAGGGCGCTGCCCTTGCCATCTCCATCCTGAACTTCCTGCACAGAAAGCACATCACGACGCTGGCGACCACCCACTACGCGGAGCTCAAGGTCTTTGCGATGCGCACAAAGGGCATCGTCAACGCCTCCTGCGAGTTCGACGTGGAGACGCTCCAGCCGACCTACCGGCTGCTTGTTGGCGTGCCCGGAAAGAGCAACGCCTTTGCCATCTCCCAGAAGCTGGGCCTTCCGGAGTTTCTCATCGACGCCGCAAAGCTCCAGATCAGCAAGGAGTCCCAGAACCTCGAGGATGTCCTTGCCCAGCTCGACGCGGCCCGCGTCGATGCGGAGAAGGCAAGGGATGCCGCTGCAAAGCAGAAAGCGGATCTTGACCGCAGGGAGAAGATCCTGAACGACCGGGAAAAGCAGATCGAGGAGAAGAGAAAGAAGATCCTCGACCGGGCAAACGAGGAGGCTGCAGAGATTCTGCAGGACGCCAAGGAGACCGCAGACCATGCGATCATCGCGGTGCGAAAGAGCGCAAAGGGCGTCGACATCGACGCGATGGAAAGAGAGCGTACCGCTCTCAGGGAGAAGGCAAACAAAAGGACCCGGGCGCTCTCCCCGAAGATCGAGGCAAAGAAGCCAAAGAAGCAGCTTCGGGCAAATCAGCTCCACCTGGGAGACAAGGTCCGCATCGTCTCCATGAACATGACCGGCACCGTGGAGGCCCTTCCGAATGCAAAGGGCCTTGTGAACGTGCGCTGCGGCATTTTAAACTCCAGCGTGCCGCTCTCGGACCTTGCCCTCGTGGACGAGGACACCGGGATGACACTGGACGGCGGAAAGCGGGGAAGCGTCCTAAAGCGCGCCTTCTCCGATCCCAATGCGGGATCCGGGAGCGGAGAGATGGACTTCTCGAGAAACCTCTCCATCTCCCCGGAGTGCAATCTCCTTGGCATGACGACGGATGATGCGATCCTGACCCTCGACAAGTACCTGGACGACGCCAGGATGGCGCATCTGGACTCCGTGCGCATCGTGCACGGCAAGGGCACCGGCGCCCTCCGGAAGGCCGTGCAGGAGTACCTGCGCCGGCAGAAGTGGGTGAAGTCCTACCGGAGCGGAGACTTCGGAGAGGGCGATGCCGGCGTGACCATTGTGAATCTGTGACAGGGGGAATTCATGGCTGCAAACAAGCAGAAAATCCTGATCGTCGACGACGATGAGAACATCGCCGAGCTGATCAGTCTGTACCTGACAAAAGAATGTTATGACACAAAGACGGTGGGGGACGGCGAATCGGCACTGGAGGAGCTGGACTCCTACCATCCGGATCTGATCCTGCTGGACATCATGCTGCCCGGTATCGACGGATATGAGGTCTGCCGCAGGGTCCGGGCAAAGGGCCAGACGCCGATCATCATGCTCTCCGCAAAGGGAGAGGTGTTCGACAAGGTCCTGGGCCTGGAGCTCGGCGCCGACGACTACATGGAAAAGCCCTTTGACGCCAAGGAGCTGGTTGCCAGGGTCAAGGCGGTGCTTCGCCGCTTCCAGCCCGCAGAGACAAAGGAGACCGCATCAAAGAAGGACGAGAAGATCGTCGAGTACCCGGACCTGTCCATCAACCTGACGAACTACTCCGTGATTTACCAGGGAAAGCGGGTGGTGATGCCCCCGAAGGAGCTGGAGCTCTTGTACTACCTCGCCTCCAACCCGAACCGGGTGTTTGAGAGGGAGCAGCTCCTCGACGTCATCTGGGGCTTCAGCTACATCGGAGACACGAGGACCGTGGACGTCCACATCAAACGGATTCGCCAGAAGATCCACGACAACGAGCACTGGCGGATTGCAACGATCTGGGGCGTCGGGTACAAGTTCGAGGTGACAGACGTATAAATGCGCAGGACACTGTATCTCAAGTTCATCCTCGCCTACATCCTGTTCGGCATCTTCGGCTTCATCGTGGTGGCGACCTTTGTCTCCAACATGTACCTGGACCGGTGCGAGAGCACGAAGGCGGACACGCTTTACAAGGAGGCAACGGCCATCGCCAACTCCTACGGGCAGGACCTGTACAACTCGGAGACCTCGATTGACTCGGTCTACCGGCAGCTCGCCGCCCTCTCCTCCTACAACGGCGCACAGATCTGGATCCTGAACCCCTCCGGGCGCGTGGTCGTCAAGTCCTCAGAGGAGATCGACACGGGGAGCGAGGTCGTGGTCCAGGGCTTCAATCCGATGGAGATGGCAGGCAAGCTCTACACCGTCGGGACCTTCTACGGGAGCTTCGACGAGGACGTCCTGACCGTGCTCGCCCCGATTGCGAGCAGCTACCGGACCTCCGGCTACGTTGTCATGCACCTGCCCATGTCCGTGATCCAGGACGAGGCGAACCAGCTCCTCAACATCGCCTACATCGAGCTTGCGATCATCCTGCTCCTGTCCCTGATCATCCTGATCTTCTTCACGGAGATCGTCTACATCCCGCTCAGGAAGATCACCCAGGCGACCGAGCAGTACGCGGCCGGAAACATGCGCTATCCCCTCTCCGTGGAGAGTGAGGACGAGATGGGATACCTTGCGGCCTCCTTAAACTATATGGCCTCGGAGATTGCAAACCAGGAGGATGACCAGAAGAAGTTCATCGCAAACGTCTCCCACGACTTCCGCTCTCCCCTGACCTCGATCCGGGGCTTTCTCGAGGCAATGCTCGACGGGACGATCCCGCCAAAGATGCACGAGAAATACCTGCAGGTGGTGCTCAATGAGACCGAGCGGCTGACAAAGCTCACGAACGGGCTCCTGACCCTCAACAGCCTCGGCACCAAGGGCATACTCTTAAACCGGACGGACTTCGACATCAACGAACTGATCCGGGGCGTTGCCGCGACCTTTGAGCAGACCTGCCGGAAGCGGCAGATCACCATCGAGCTCGTGCTGACGGGCAGCCAGCTGTATGTGAACGCCGACGCGGACCGCATCCAGCAGGTCCTCTACAACCTGGTCGACAATGCGGTGAAGTTCTCGAAGGACGGCAGCAGCGTCCGCATTGAGACCACAGAGCGGGGCAGCAAGATCTACGTCTCCGTCAAGGACTCCGGCATCGGCATTCCCAAGAAGGACCAGAAGCAGATCTTCGAGCGCTTCTACAAGACCGACCTCTCCCGCGGAAAGGACAAGAAGGGAACGGGGCTTGGTCTCTCGATCGTCAAGGAGATCCTGAAGGCCCACGACGAGAACATCAACGTGGTCTCCACGGAGGGCGTGGGCTCCGAATTCATCTTCACGTTAAAGCGCTCTGCCTTAAACGACGAGATCGAGGACTGACCGCAGCATATTTAAGAAGGAAATCAAAATCCCCGGCTTCGGACCAGAATACAACTGGGCCGAAACCGGGGATGTTTTTTTGGTTCTGTCTGGATCAGTACTCCTCTGCGGTGTTTCCTGCATTCTCTGCCTGCAGGCGCTGGACGAACTTGCGCAGCCGCCCAAGGGCCTTTTTGAGGTCATCGATCGAGTAGGCATAGGAGATGCGCAGGTACCCCTCGCCGCAGTCGCCAAAGGCCGTGCCGGGCACGATGGCAACCTTCTCCTCCTGCAGGAGGCGCACGGAGAATTCCTCGCTGGTCATGCCGAACTGCCGGATGCAGGGGAAGACGTAGAATCACATCCTCGTCGCCGTTTCGCAGGGCGTCCACCGCCGCGTACTGGCTCGTCGTCGGGGCGCACATGATGCAGTACTGGTGAATCTTCGTCATCTGCTTCACGATCCGCTCCGGTCCCGCCACATAGCCAAGGCGCCAGCCCGTCATCGCATAGGCCTTGGAGAAGCCATTGATCAGGATCGTCCGCTCCTGCATGCCGGGTATGGAGGCGATGGAGACGTGGGGGTTCCCCGTGTAGGTGAGCTCCCCGTAGATCTCATCGGAGAGAACGTAGAGGTCGTGCTTTTCGATGACAGGGGCCAGGGCCTCCAGATCCTCTCTCTCCATGACCGCACCGGTCGGGTTGTTCGGATAGGGGAGGACGAGGAGCTTGGTCTTCGGCGTGATGGCCGCCTCGAGCTCCTCCGGCGTCAGCCGGAACCGGTTCTCCTCCTTCAGGTTGATGGTGACCGGCACGCCGTCCGCGAGCACCGTGCAGGGCTCATAGGACACGTAGGAGGGCTGGGGGATCAGGACCTCATCCCCGGGGTTGATCAGCGCGCGCATGGCAAGGTCGATGCCCTCAGAGCCGCCGACCGTCACCAGGATCTGGTGCAGGTAGTGGTAGTCCACCCCCTGGGTGCGCTTTAAGTACGCTGCGATCTCCATGCGCAGCTCCTTGAGGCCAGCGTTGGAGGTGTAGAACGTTCTTCCCTTCTCCAGGGAATAGATGCCCTCGTCCCGGATGTGCCAGGGCGTGTCGAAGTCAGGTTCGCCGACACCCAGAGAGATCGCATCCTTCATGTCCGCGACGACGTCGAAGAACTTCCGGATACCGGAGGGTTTGAGGCTGACACACTTCTCGGATAACAGATCTTCTCTCATGGCGTCACGATCTCCCTCCTGTCCTCTTCCTTCTTTGCCATGATCGTTCCGTGGTCCTTGTACTTCTTGAGGATGAAGTGCGTGGTGGTGCCGATGACCGTATCCAGGGTGGAGAGCTTGCTGGTCACAAAGCTTGCCACATCCTTCAGGGTCTTGCCCTCGAGGATGACCATCAGATCGTAGCCGCCGCTCATCAGGTACACGGTATTCACTTCCGGGTACTTGTAGATGCGCTCTGCAATGTCATCAAAGCCCTTTCCTCGCTGGGGCGTGACCCGCACCTCAATCAGGGCGGTCACCTTCTCCACTCCGGTGCTGTCCCAGTTGATCATGGTGTGATAGCCGCAGATGATGCCCTCTTCCTCGAGCTCTGCCAGCGCGCTCTCGATCTCCGGCTTTTCCGTGCCCAGCATGATCGCGAGCTCCCCGGCATCGATCCGGCTGTTCTTCTCGATGATCGTCAGAATGCGCTCCTTCAGCGTGTTCATCATGGATCTTTCCTCCTCTTGCTGTTCTCTGTTCTTCTCTACTCTATTCTCTTCTCACAGGATCCCAATCAGGGGATCGGGAACCGGAAGCTCCAGGCTTCTTCTCTCCTCCCCGTTGCGGATACACTTGTCATTGTCCTCTGTGAGGTGTCCGATCTTCTCTGCACGGATGCCGTTCTTCTCCAGTTCCCGGACGAGGGCAGCCCCGTCCCCAGAGAGAAACAGCATCATGCCAAGGCTCTCCATCTGGTAGGGATTGACCTCAAAGTGGTCCGTGATCTCCACGGTCTCCTGCAGGATGGGGATCTTTAAGAGGTCGACGGCAAAGCCGGTCCCCGCTTTCTCAGAGAGTCTCCAGAGGCTGGCAAAGACCCCGCCCTCCTTGCCGGCAACGGCAAGGGGCTTCTCTCTCCTTGTTCTGCAGAACGTCCGGTAGACCTCTGCCATACTGCCGCAGGAGAGAAACTCCCTCGTCTTCTGCCCCGCCTGCACGAGAGAGAGGGGAAAGCGGGAAAGAAGCTCCGCCTCTTTCTTCCCTGCAAGAAGGCAGGTGCCGGAGAGTCCTGTCCAGCCCGCTGCCACGATGTCCCTGCCCGGCTTTCCGGGGAGCCGTTTCTCCTCCCAGGGCGTCCCTGACGCCGCTCCCGTGACAACGGGGCGGGTGACCGCAGGCGTCACCTCCGTGTGGCCGCCGGTAATCACAAGGCCAAGACTCTCTGCCTCCCTGCGGATGCCCTCCTCAATGCTTCTGAGAAGAGACTCCTCCGACCCCACCGGGAGAAGGATCACCGTCTGGACCTCCCTCGGGGTCACCGCTTTCTCCAGCAGGGTGTTGGCTGCACAGAGAACGGCAAGAGCGCCGCTCTCCTCCCCTGCCAGCCAGACCGGCGCCGATGACAGGCGCGTGTCCTTGCTGTTCTCCTCCAGCACGCCGTGCAGAATCCGCCGCACGGACCTGTCCAACACATGGACCCCTGCTTTGCCGGTGCGAAGCTCCATGGCGCCTCAGAGTGCTGCCGAGAGCAGGAGCGGAATCACCATCGCCGCGACGAGCACAGCGCACAGGATTCCCGCAAAAATACTTCTTGTCTTCTTGTTATAAAATCTCTTCATATCTCTGATGTCTTGCCTCATCTTCTGCCGGAATTCCCCTCACACGGCCAGTTCCGGCAGTGAGCTCAATTATACGGCCCGCCCATGGTCTTTGCAAGGTTTCCGCCTGGTGGTAGAATGGGGGTTCCAGAGTTCTGGACAGCAAAGGAGAGACAAATGGGACAGCATCTGACAAAGCGCGACGTGGAGAAGATCGAGAAGGAAATCGAGATGAGACGGGTGGAGCTGCGCCCCAAGCTGACAAAGGCCGTTGCTGAGGCAGCTGCCCAGGGCGACCGCTCCGAAAACTTTGAGTACTACGCGGCAAAGCGGGAGAACAACCAGAACAACAGCCGCATCCGGTATCTGGAGCGGGTGCTGCGCACGGCAGAGATCGTGGAGGACACCGCGGAGGATGAGGTCGGCGTCGACAAGGAGGTCCGGGTCTATCTGCCCGATGACGACGAGGAGGACACCTACACCCTGGTCACCCCGATCCGGGCGGACTCCCTCAACAACATCGTCTCCATCGACTCCCCGATCGGCAAGGCGCTCCTGGGACACCATGTGGGAGACACGGTGACGGTGCAGGCAAACGCCAGGTACACCTACCAGCTGAAAATTCTGGAGATCCGGGACTCCTCCAAGGCAGACGGGCTCGACATCAACGCATTCTGACAGAGAAGAAGAGGCAAGGCCTCTTCTTTTTTTGCCCTCAAACTGGCCATATGAAATTTTCCCATTCTGGGCCTTTTCCGGTTGCCAGAGACGGCTATACTGGAGGACATACAGAGAAATCCCTGTAATACTACGAAAACACTGGGATTAATAAGTGATCTGTACAAGGAGGTCCGTATGAGTACCAATCCCGCAGCTGCAGCACAAGGGAGCACCGTCCGCTCCCAGGACACCGTCCGGAAGCTGGTCTTTGCCGGTGTCTTTGCCGCCATCACCTACGTTGTCTTTACGTTTCTCTCCATTCGCATCCCGACACCGGGTGCCGGACAGGTCTCCGTCCACCTGGGCAATGCCTTCGTGGTTCTGGGCGCCCTGCTGCTCGGAAGCTTCTACGGCGGCATCGGCGGCGCCATCGGCCTGACGATCGCCGACCTGATCGATCCCGTCTACATCGTGGAGGCCCCGATCACCTTTGTGATCAAGTTTCTGATCGGCCTCATCGTCGGCGTTGTCGCCCACAGGGTCGGACACATCTCCACGGAGACCGACAGGAAGAAGGTCTTCAAGTGGGTTCTCATCGCATCCATCGCAGGCCTTGCCTTCAACGCCATCTTTGATCCGGTTCTGCGCTATTTCTACAAGATCCTGATCCTCGGAAAGCCGGCGGCAGAGGTGTCGCTTGCGATCAATTTCGCCGTGACGCTCCTCAACTCCGTCGTCTCCCTCGCGGTCGTCGTGGTCCTGTACATGGCACTGCGTGCACCGCTGAAGAAGCTGGGGCTGTGGTTTACCTTCTGAATGGGCTCATGAAGTTCTGAAATAAACAATGAAACGATAAGAAGAGGCCGGGCATCCATGGGGTGCCCGGTCTCCTCTTTTGTCTAAGATTTTCTTTCTGTCAGGCCTCCGGAGCTTCCTGTGCTGCCCCCTCCTCTGCCTTCTTCCGGTTCTCCTCATTCCCCTTCCGCACCGTCGGCATCATCTTCTCCAGCTTAAAGAAGCGGAGCATGATGAAGACGCAGATATCCATCACGACGGGGATCAGGCTGTAGAGCAGGCGGATCATCGTGATCGCGGAGCCCGGCTGTACAGTGAGGTTCCCGTCATACCCTGCCATGCCGATCAGAATGCCGAGGACTGCACTGCCGATGCCAACCAAGCGCGTGCAGGAGGCCCCGGGGAGCGGTGCCCTCTCCCGAAAGGTCTCCCGCTGCGTGCAAGCGCAGCTCTATGAGAGGGTCACCGTCTCCCGTATTGCAGAGGAGCTCCACGTCAACGCTTCCTACCTCTGCACCCAGTTCCGCAGGGAGA
>ONMH01000198.1 GCA_900318875.1 uncultured Lachnospiraceae bacterium
AGGCCATGGATGCCCTCGATGATCAGGATGTCGTCTGGTCCCATCTTCATCCTGTTCCCGTCGTACTTCCTGCGTCCCGTCTTGAAGTCAAAGGTGGGAAGCTCCACCTCTTCCCCGGCGAGGAGATCCGTCAGGTTCTCGTTGAACAGATCCAGATCCACGGCTTCCAGCACATCGTAGTTGTAGTTTCCATCGATGTCCACCGGCGTCTTGTCCCGGTTTACAAACCAGTTATCCATGGACATGATATGCGGGTGCATGCCGAACGACCGGAGCTGAATGGAGAGCCTGTGGGCAAAGGTGGTCTTGCCGGAGGAGGAAGGGCCTGCGATCAGCACAAAGCGCACCCCCTTTCGGTTGTGGATGTCCTCTGCGATGTCCCCGATCCTTCGCTCCTGCAGTGCCTCCTGCACGAGGATCATGTCGGAGATGTTGCCCTCACAGATCCTGTCGTTGAGATCCCCAACCGTGCTGATGTTGACCAGCTCTCCCCACTTCGTGGAGAGCATCAGCTGATCATAGATCCTGTCTTCGTTCTGCAGCGGCTGAAGCGCATCCGGGTGCTCTGCCTCCGGGAGATTGAGAAGCAATCCCTCTTTATAGGCCGTGATCTCAAACTGCCTGACATACCCGGTGGAGGGCAGCATATAGCCGTAATAATAGTCGTAGTACCCGTCCAGGCAGTAGATGTTGATCGTGGAGCTGTTGCGGTAGCGGAAGAGCTTCTCCTTGTCTGTCATACCCTGGTGGTGGAACAGAGCAATCGCATCGTCAAGCGGATAGGTCTTCTTGATGATCGGGAGGTTCTTCTCTGCCATCTCCCGCATGGTCTCCTCCAGCTGCTGCAGCAGTGCCTCCGTGATCTTTGTCTTTCCGATGACAGAGACAAAGTAGGCATTTCCCAGCGTGAACTCCACCTTCAGGGAGGAGTCTGGAACCACCTGCTTCCAGGCACGCACCAGCATCATGATGGCCGTGCGCACATAGGCAGCATGTCCCGCGGGATCTTTTGTGGTGATCAGCTGGATGGCACCGTCCCGCTCGAGCTTCTTATTCAGCTCCCGCATCTTTCCGTTGAAGTAGATCAGCGCGATATGGTTTCCATACTCCTCCTGAAACTCCGACACGATGGTCTCATAGGTGGTTCCCCTCGGATAGGTTCTCTCCTGTCCGTTCACGTATACTGCGCAGTCACCACCTGAAGGGAGGGAATCTCCCGCTGCAGGTACTCCCTCATGTAGGGGATAAAGAGCTTCTCGATGCCATAGTGTCCCGCATCGATCACCGCGATTCCCTTCTCCACCGCATCAATTCCCACGTGGTGGGTGATGTCCCCGGTGATCATCACGTCTGCCCCCTTCTCCAGGGCAAGGTCAATCTCATCCTTTCCGGATCCCGGCATAATGGCAGTTACCACAATCGGCGTCTCCGGATCCCCAAAGTACCGCACATGGGGGATGCCAAAGGTCTCCTTCACATAGACCGCACACTCCTGCAGCGTCATGTGCTCCGGGAGCTCTCCGATGCGCCCAAGTCCCTCATGGGAGATCGAGTCCTGATAGGTGACCTCCAGCACATCGGGCTCAATGAGACGGAGCTTCTCCGCCGCCTCCGCCGCCATGGCGGAGACATCGAAATTCGTGTGCATGGCAAAGCAGGCCATGTCGTTGGTCAGGAGCCTTACGATGCGCTTTCCGATGTAGTCCGTATCCGTCACATGCTGTATGCCCTTAAAGAGCAGCGGATGGTGCGTCAGCAAAAGGTCCGCGCCGACGCGGATCGCATCCTCAATCACGTCCGATGTGGCATCCAGAGCGATGTAGACGGTTTTGACGTCCTTATCCGTCCTGCCCGCCTGCAGGCCCGGATTGTCCCAGCTCTCCGCAAAGGAGGGCGGGCAGAACTCATCCAGCTGTGCAATCAGATCTCTCAGGATCATCCCAGTCTCCTCTCATGTGATTTCTATACTGCAAGCTCATGATGCAGGAATACCAGCGCCTGCACCATTCCAATCTCTCCGCGAAGCTCCTCCATCCGGCTGCCGGCATGGCTGCTCTCTGGCTCCTTCTGAAGAAGCGCCTCATATACGCCGATATCCTTTGAAAGGACCTGCATCAGATACCGGTCCAGGGTCTTTTCCCCAATCGTGAAGTAGTCCCGAAGGAGCACCGGCCCATAGGTTGTCTCAGCGTACAGCCGGAAGTTTGCATCTGCAAGAAGCGGCAGCACCTTCTCCCGGTTTGATGCATCCTTCTCATCCAGGTCCTTTCCCTGAAGGCTCCCGGCAAGAGCTTCCCAGTCCGGGCGGATTGTCTCCTCTCCCGGGACAGCCCGGATCACCGGATAGAACTTTCCGTCTTCCTCCACAAAGCGCTCCGTGCGGATTCCAATTCCCTCTTCGTAGAGGAACTCCCGCACCTGCCAGGACTCCCGGTGGGGGCTCACAATAATCTCCTTAAAGTCCAGGACCTTGTCGATGTCCTTCTCCAGGAGGGAACGGAGGAGCATTCCTCCCATTCCCGCGATGACCAGCGTATCCGCCTCGCCCTTTTTGTACTTCTCCAGTCCGTCGGACTTTCGGATCTCACACTGATCCGAGAGGCCCGCCAGCTCAAGGTTCGTTTTTGCAATCTCCAGCGGCCCGTCTGCGACGTCATATCCGTACGCCCGCTCACAGATGCCATCCTGCAGGAGACGGATCGGCACATGGGCGTGATCCGTTCCCACGTCCACGGCTCGGTTTCCCGGGGTCACCAGGGAGCAGATCGTCTCCAGGCGCTTACTCAGGTGTATGCTCATAACTCTTCTCCGCCTCAGCCGTTTAAGTGGAAGGTCTTCTGCTCCAGCAAAGCGAGCTGCTTTCTCGCCTGAATCATCGCCGTCAGTGCCTTCGGGTCCGCCGTGTTCTCCATCAGGCGGTTCAGCTCCTGCCGCTTGATCGAGACCAGAACGTCCTTTAAGGCCTTCTCCCTCTCTCTGGTGTCCGTGATGCCGATCAGGTGCTCTTCAAACATCCTTGCTGCTTCCTGCTGCTCTTTTTCGTCCTCGAAGGAGGAGATCACGCTCCCGGGGTTCACAGGCTTGGAGAGCGCATCCCCGCTTGCCTCACTCAGTGCATCTCCATAATACTTGTTCAGGAGGTTCAGATACTTTTCTGCCGTCCTGCGGGGAATGCCCTCGGAGAAGTCGTCCTTGGAGATGTACTCCCGGATCTGCGGATACACCTCCGGGCTGTCGGAGAGCCAGGTGAGGAGCAGCCGCTCATTCTTTCTCTGTGCCCGCTCCACCTTGGAGAGCTTCCGCTCTCCTGCTGCCTGCGTATTCTCCGGCTTCCGCATCCTGGGTGTCTCCTCTTCCTCACTCCGCCCTGGTGTTCCCACACCCGCCAGGTCATAGGAGGCGACCTCCTTTTTCAGGATGTCCAGCGGGATGAAGTATTTCTGGGAGACCGCGGTCATGTAGTTGTTTCGTGCAAAGTCATCGGTAAGCCCGCAAAGCTTCTTTGCAATGAAGTGATAGAACTCCGTCTTCTGGCCGGAGCTCATAGAAGAACGAGTCCTCCGCCTCGTCCAAGCGCTTCTGGAAGGCATCATGCCCCTCTCCCTTGATGAACTCATCCGGATCCTTGTAGGGCTCCAGGTTCACACACCTTCCGGAAAGCCCCGCGTTCTGCAGGATGCCGATGTTGCGCAGAGCTGCCTTGACGCCCGGGCCGTCGCTGTCGTAGGAGAGCAGGACACGTTTCGTGTAGCGCTTGATCACCTGTGCCTGGCCGTCCGTGAAGGCCGTGCCCAGGGAGGCAATCGCCATGTCAAAGCCCGCCTGGTGCTGGGCGATGACATCCATATATCCTTCACAGAGGACGAAGTACCCCGCCTTGCTCTTTCTTGCGATGTTCAGGCCGTAAAGGTTTCTCGACTTGTCGAAGATCGGCGTC